>NZ_CP107031.2:2155357-2473571 GCF_027474845.2 Maribacter aestuarii | reverse complement strand
CGCAAACCTGATATTCTCACCATTAAAGCGTGCCTCTGAAATATTTTCTGTGAGTATGGGAAGTTTACCGAAATTATTGACCCCAGAAGCAAAGAAAAGATAGACAACAATGGGGAGGACGAACAATACTACGAGAACAAAAGTCTTCTTCATGTACAACTAATAAAATGGTTCACTTTTTCAAAAAGAATTAATACTTATTCTTCCATTTAAAAAGCTTGAACCTTTACCTGCAAAAATAAAAAAGACGGTCTTTAAACCGTCTTTCTATTCTGTTAATTATATCTTAGAAATTCCAACTTACAAAGCCATCCTTATAGATATTATAAATGTAATCTGCCTCTACCAACAGTATAAATACCAAATAAATTACTAAGAATATCGGCGTCCAAACTATTGCTCTTCTTAACGAACTTTTCTCGTCCCTTAGGTGCATAAAATCCCAAGCAATGTAATAGGCTTTAACCAGCGTCAGGATAATAAATATCCAGTTCAGTAATTTCATGCCTAAGAAGGATGTTCCAATTAAAGAATCGGGCTTCAATATACCCAAAACTACCTCTACCGCCGTTACCAAAGTAAGGAAAGCAAGAACACCCCAAATTTTTTGGGTGTTGGACTTAAATTTCCACAGCCCTCTAAAAATCTCTAATTTATGCTCGTGTGCCATATGTTTGTAAATAGCTTCCAGTCATAACCGGAATTAATTTTTTAAAAATTATACCAAATAGAAAAATGTAAATACAAAGACCCATACCAAATCTACAAAGTGCCAATAGAGCCCAACTTTTTCTACCATCTCATAGTGTCCTCTCCTTTCGTATGTACCTATTACGACGTTGAAGAAAATTATGAGGTTAATAACGACTCCAGAGAAAACGTGGAATCCGTGGAAACCTGTAATAAAGAAAAAGAAATCGGCAAAGAGGCGACTACCGTACTCATTCTGAATGAGGTTAGCACCTTCAACCACCTGGGTAGCATCATTTAATTTAGCTAGGGATTCTTCTCTGGTAAGCAAGGTTTTTTCACCCTCCTCATTAATCGTTTCTGTACGAATAAGGATATTGGAGTTGGCCTTGAAGCCCGTTATAACTTCATTAAGGGAATAGGTTGGCAAAGACTTTTCTTCATAATACCAAACCCCGTTCCTTTTCTCATGTTCTACTCTCTCATCTGGAATGGTTCTTGCAAAATCAGCCAAAGCAGCACGCTCACCGGTGTCCGCATTCACAAATTGTAATATCCTACCTCCTCGTGTTTCTACCGCACCATAGTCACCTTTAATGAAGGTTGCCCATTCCCAAGCTTGAGATCCAACGAAGATAGCACCCCCGATGACAGTAGCGAACATGTACCATATGACGGCATTCTTTTTCATTCTATGTCCCGCGTCTACCGCTAATACCATAGTTACAGAGGACATAATCAAAATGAAAGTCATGAATGCCACATAAATCATGGGATAGTTCCCGTGGAAAAAAGGAACGTGCGTAAAAACCTCATCCGCAATTGGCCAAGTCTCAATAAATTTAAATCTGGAGAAACCATAGGAAGCTAAAAAACCGGAGAAGGTCAAGGCATCCGAAACCAGGAAAAACCACATCATTAACTTACCGTAGCTTGCCCCTAAGGGTTTATTTCCGCCACCCCAAACGTTCTCTTCTGTTCCAGCTGATACCGTAGAATCCATATTTTAATTTATCACTTTAATAAAACTTTAGCAAATTTACATTTTTTTCAACTATATAAAAGCTGATTTAGCTGTAAAACAAATTTTTTGAAAATATTATTTTACGAACGTCATAAATAAGATTAAGTACACCCATAAAAAGTCCAAAAAATGCCAAAAAGTTTCTCCCAAGGACAATCCAAGATATTCCTTTTCTGAATATCGACCTTTATACTGATTATACAGCACTACGAGAAGCGAAATTATTCCTGCAACTACATGCACTATATGCACCATAGCAATCAAAAATACATAGGACATTTTTATACTGCTCGTTGGTCCCGTAAAATAATAACCTTGAGCCACCATCTCCGAAAATCCAATAAACTGGAAGTAGATGAATATTATTCCTAAACCAAGGGTAACCAGAAGCCATGTAGTTCCGGAACTATTGTTTCCTTTTACAACAGCTCTTTTGGCCATTATATAGGAGAAACTACTCAATATTATGATTATAGTGCTGATGAAAAATGCCTGAGGAAGCTCTAAATCGCTTGCCCAATCCTCCCTAGAACTACTGACGATGTACGCGCTGGTCCACCCAGCAAAACCCATCAAAAGACTGATGATACCAAACCATAGCATCATTTTTTTAGCCCTATCATTCTTCTCCTTAGCCGTCCCTCGTGTTAAATCCATCCTATCTTAAAAATTTATCTATAACGTAAATAATTTGAATGAGTGTTATATAGCTCACGCTGGTAAGCATTAATTTCCTTGCGGTTGCATTATCCCTTTTAGAGTAAAGCCTAAGCGCAAAAAACAGCATGACAGCACCCATCATAAAAATTAATACGGCCGATACTATGGATAATTGTAACCGACCCGTAATTCCGAATACCGGAATAATAGAAATGACCATCATCCAAATGGTATACATGATTATTTGAAGCGCTGTACCCGAATCTTTTTTGCCTGTGGGTAACATTTTAAATCCTCCCTTTTTATAATCATCGTCCAACATCCAACCCAACGCCCAAAAGTGTGGAAATTGCCAAAAAAATTGAATCATGAACAACGTGCCTGGTTCAATTCCAAAATCATTGGTCGCAGCAACCCAGCCTAACATAAAAGGGATGGCCCCAGGAAAAGCACCAACGAATACAGCAAGAGGGGTCTTTGTTTTTAAAGGAGTATAAACGCTCGTATAAAGAAAGATAGAGATGGCCCCGAACATGGCCGTTTTGGGGTTTAGCAAGTATAATGAAACGACCCCTAAAACCGTTAAAACCACTGCAATTGCCATAGCTTTGCTTACAGACATTCTTCCGGCAGGAATGGGTCTGTTACGGGTACGTTGCATTAATGCGTCCAAATCTTTTTCTATAATCTGATTGTAGGCGTTACTGGCCCCAACCATGCAGTAACCACCAAAAGCTAATAGCAATACGGGGGCCAGTTCTAGTTCGTAAGCGCCAAGAAGGTAACCCGCAATTGAGGAGAAAACTACACTAATAGCCAGTCTAGCCTTTGTAATTTCCTTAAAATCGGCAAAAACCAATCCAAGTGAACCGTTTTTTGCCTCCCCTACAGCAGTCTTCATCATTATCTCAAAATAGTCCACAAAGATAACCTCCAAGCGATATTTCTGCAACCAAATACAGCTATTTCTGCTTTATTTGAAAAGAAGTCTTCTAATTCTACGAACCCTCAGATTACGATGGTAAAATCTAAATGATGCTTTTTTTCGTCATTGTATATTTCATATCGTTTTTGTCCCTGTATGCTTAGGAAAATAATGCCATAAATTAGGTCCCAAAAAAAGAGCCACTTTTTAAGAGAGTTTGCAATAGTTTAGACCTAGCGCCCTAAAACAAAAAATCCCGGATAATTTATCCGGGATTTTTTACATGTATAAATATGTATTTTATTGAAGCTTGAAGGTAATAGGAATACTAAAAGGTACTCGTACTGCTCGTCCTCTTTGCTTACCTGGTGTCATTCTAGGAAGCTTGCCGATAATTCTTGCGGCTTCTGCCTCAAGATTCTTATCCGGTCCTCTCATTCTAACATTACCGATACTACCGTCCTTTTGAATTACGAACATCACATTTACCCTACCTTGAACGCCCATCTCTTGGGCAATTTCAGGATAGCGGAAGTTTTTACCAATATGCTTCTGCATCATTGAGTTAAAACATGCCCTTTTATCACTTTCGTTCTCACAACCAGGGAAAACAGGGACGTTTTCAATAACTGCAAAAGGAACATCAACGTCCTCTTCCATTTCATCAACAACTACGTCGTCTACCTCAACGATTTCTTCTTCTTGACTGGTCTCCGTTGACTCGATAACCGTTTCCTCAACTTCTTCCTCATCCTCAACAACCTCTATAATTTCCGGAGCTGCTGGAGGTGGTGGAGGTGGTGGAGTCTTAATTTGCTCCGTCATTGGAACTTCCTCATCCAACAAATCGTCAACATTCATAGAAATGTCATAGTCGTTGGTTTTATCATACGTTTTCCACTCAAATGCCACATAGGTAAAAAGCATAACGGCGAACAAACCAATAACAAAGTATAAACTACTGTTTCTGGTCAAGTCTGCTTTTGGATTCTTTTTCGGTTCCATATCTAATCAATTTAGTAATTGCTAATTTAACTAATAAAATACTAAAAAAGCAATTAATATTTTCATTTTAACGACCATTTTCGAGAAAACAAAATTCTAGCGACCCACATTCCCAGCAAAGCCCCAACGGTATTTGCGAGGGCATCTAAAATATCACCCTGTCGATTAATGGTCCAAGTATACTGTAATACTTCAATAATTATGCCATATATAACGGCAAAGAGAAGCACGCAAACCATCACTTTTGAAAACTTTATCGATGTTTTTAAGTACTCCCTTACAGCTAGAACACCTAAGATTACCATGATAAAATAGAAGATAAAATGAACGAACTTATCAAAATGTGGAATCTTAGTTAGTGAAGAACCACTTGTTTCAAAAGTAGACAAGCTGGCAAATGTTACGAACACCAGCCAGCCTGCAAAAAGAATTCGGTATAATACTTTGCTAAGCACCTACTAATTCTTTGTAATCTGCATCACTTAATAAATCACTTATCTCATCTTTATTGCTAAACTTAATTTTTACCATCCACCCTTCGCCATAGGGGTCAGAATTAACCTTTTCCGGTTCATCTTCCAAGGCTTCATTAAACTCTACTAGTTCACCTGAAAGTGGAAGAAACAAATCAGAAACGGTCTTTACCGCTTCTACTGTTCCAAAGACAGCTTCTCTATCCAGCGTCTCATCCAAAGTATCCACTTCAACATAAACAATATCACCCAATTCCCCCTGGGCAAAGTCCGTAATCCCCACTGTGGCGATATCACCTTCTATCCGAACCCACTCATGGTCCTTTGTGTATTTTAAATCCGATGGTATGTTCATTGTAAAATTTTTGTTATCGAACAAAAGTAAAGGATTCCGAGAAGGTATTCAAAAATATATTCAAGGCTATTTTACGCCTTAATTTTACGAGAAAAACGATGTTATAGGCTAGTTACCAAAATTATATCGCAAGGTAAATCCTGCGTTGACCGTGGTCTGTGGAAACGCGGTGGAGACCGCAAACTGCGAGAAGGAGTGATCATAGAAAAACAAAGCATTAAGTTGCTTGCTGAGCGCATAATCCGCCGTAAATTTTATGGACAATAGATTTTGACCTGATGTGATTTGATTGTTATCAATATCCAAATTCCTGATAATGGTGATGTTGTCCCTAAGCGTGGCATCTGCTTTTAGGTTCAAATCTCCCTTAAGGCGTGTTTTGTTTCCCCCTATATTGGTCACCATTTTAACGTCCTTAATTCGATATCCTAAGCCAACCGTATATTCCTTACCGTTAATTTCGGTCATTAAATTATTGTCAAAACTCAAGGAGAGGGCCCTATCCGTTCGTACTTCCGCCAAGACACTGATGGAGTTTTGCATTTCAAAGTCTACCCGCATCAACGGATTAAACTGGTCTGTAAGCACCACATTGTTCAGGATTAAATCTGGTAGCAAATCGCCAGTTTCTAAATCGATGCTTCCATTTTCCTTTTCCAGGTTCGTTTGGAAAGAATTAATACTGTAGGCCGCCCTGTATCCATGGCTTAATGAAAATCGCTTGAATTTTTTCTTGAACCACTTGTTTTTCATCAGTCCCGTGTACTTTATGTTCCAGTTGGGAATAGGGATTTGCCTGAATATGTCCAAGTTCACGCGGTCAACATCCTGTCCGGTGTAGGCCGCAAAAAATGCGGGAAGCAGCACTTCCTGTTGCGTTTTTCCGTATCGCTGCGGGAATCCGTCTTCATCCAAGGTCCCAGTGGCTTCACCTCTATCGGATACCAGTCTATTGGCAATGGTAATTCGGTTATCCTTGAATTCCTGAAAAGTATCGGAATCGAACTCATCGCTCTTGCCAAATGCCGTACCTATCATCATGGTTGAAATGCTAAAGCTTCCAAAATTATTTCCTAGCTGTGCGTCATAAAAAGGTTCATCCCCAGAAACATCGACATTAAAATTTTCTTGATAGCTATTGGAATACTGTCTGTCCGTTACCAAATCTATCGTTATATCTTTTGTAGGTTGTGCCGTTGCCGTTAGGTTCAACTGTTTGTTCGTGCGTTTAATAAACTGTTCGTTGAAATCCTGAAACCCGGTCAACCACCCGTTCCTGGCCGCCTCAAAGCGAACATCTGCCTGACTACCAAAAACAAAACCTATTGACGGTCTTGCCGTACCTATAAATCCTACCGACTGCGTATAGCCTGGTAGTACCGTACCATTACTTTCATTATAATTGATGTTCAAGCGCTTTACCATCGTTACAATATCCACAACCGTATTAAAAAGGCCGCTGGTCTTCTTTTCAATTTTTTCCTGCTCGCCAGCCGCAACACCCGCTTTGTCCCTTCTAATAGGCCCTGCTGGAGCTTTTGATACGGACTCTCGTTTCTTTAATCCAATTCGATCATAGAACTTTTGAAGGGTTAAGGACGAGGTTAAAGTGTGGGTATTGGCATTTTGGATGGTATTGATATCGCTACCGACTACTTCTCTCAAGGCATCACCGCCTCGTTGCCAATCAAAATTACTAGTATAGGAATATTGTGCATTGATGAAATCAAGGGCCGGTATTTTGGCAAAAGGAACATCATAATTCAACTGCATTTGCTGTGAATGTCTGTTCGGCTCCCCAATATCAAAGAAACCATCCCAAAGGCCCAATCTCTGGTCTATGGGTGAATTAGGGTCTTCATTATCCTCAAAATAATTACGGACAATGTTGTTATTGGAAGCCGTCAAATTTAATCGAAGTGATTTAGTCAAATTGTAGTTAACCGCATATTGCCAATTGAATAGGTAATTACGCTGCTGCAGTTCCGGCAGTTCCAGACGCTCCACACCTTCTTCCCGAACATCCCTAAAACGTTGCGCATTGAATTGTCTATTGATGTTAGAGTTAACCGATACACTCGTCGGCAACAAATTTAAATTCAATTCTTTGAGCCACTGCCAATATTTACCGGTGAAAAGGGAATCGCTCTTTTTAAAAGGCGCCACTTCTACTGGGTCGAAACTATGATTGTACACAAACCCTGTGTTTACATTTTGATCACGCAACTCGGCGATCTCGAAATCCCGATGATCTGTTTCGTTATAGGAATAATTGAACGTAAAGTTTTCGATGTCATAGAAATTTTCATCAGCTTCATCTCCCCTGTTTTTACGCACTCCTATGAGATTGATGCTAGTTCGCTTCGTATAATCTTCCGCCTGTTCCAGTATCTCTTCCGCAGCCTCTTGATTAGGTGCTGCATCAATGAGGTCATCCAATTTCAAATCATCGTAAACCGGGTCAAACTCCGGGGTAATGATCTGTTCGGATATCCCATAATTAAAAGGAAGTTGAATTCCCCATTTTGGAGGTAATAACTGCCCCACATTCACATTGGTTACCACATCGTAGGAGGTAGCATCTTCCCGTGCTCTTTCATTAGGCATCTGGTCTATGGAGCCAAAGCCTGAAGTACTGGTACTTCCCGTGGCCGTTACATTGGCGAAATCGGCGATATTGGCATCGATTGCTGCTACCGCTGCCCAGCCCCCATTATTATCCAGTCCGGCCAATCGTAACTCATTGAACCAAACCTCGCCTCGTGCCGGTAAGTTATCTTGGTTCTTGATACCGACCATAATACTTCGTATACTCCCCAATGATGGGTTACCCTTAATTCCTATCCTTAGTCTGCCTGGTGTCCTTGGTGCAAATTCATCCACCGGGAAAACTTCGCCGTTCTCCACCTCAAAGAAACGCACTTCGCTCAAATCGCCACCTTGAATCCATAACGATTTCACTTTGTTCAAATCACTTAAGGCCAAATCAATTTCATTTACCTCCGGCCATATTTCGATTTCGGAAACAGCATTGAAAGGGGTGAACTGCAATGGAAGCTCCACTTGATAGTAGTTCTGTGAGAAATCCGTTCCCATACGCAAGAAACCAACTAGGGGCGTAGAACTATCGGCATAATCGCTATCTACGATTTTCTCGGCATGCATGAACATTTTTATTTTTTCATATTGACGTATATCAATATTCAAGTTCTTAAAAACCCCACGCGAATCCTGTGCCTCAAGACCTTCTACCAGTAACGAGAGTGACTGCTCATTTTGGCGTATTATCGTATTGTTATTGTTCAATTGTTCCCGTACAACACCTGGTGGCAGAACATAGGGAATTGGAAACCTACCGTTGTTTTCTTCAATATTTACGGTATTCACATCTAAAGTGGTACCATCATCGGAAGGGTCATTATCAATATCCGGATCTTGAAGTGTTTTGGTATACGTTCTCCAATCCCCGCGCACCAAATCCAAGGTTGCAAAACGAAGTACCGTAGGGCTTGAAAATCCTGTCATATACATCCGCATGAAACTGATGGACCTGAAATCGGTGATTCCTCCAACAGCATCGCTAAAATCGCTCAATGGAATTTTATACTGTATCCACCTACGGTTCAATTGATCGCCATTTGGAAGTGTTGGGGTAATACCCTCCTTGATATCGGTGACATATTGGTCATTGATGGTCGTGTTCGGCTTAATCTGAATACGATACTCGTAATAACTGTTCACCGTATTCATGGTTAAATCTCTATCAATATCCTCAACATCCGGGAGTGTCGTGGACCCCCTGTTTGTATTGGTTACTTGTACCGGTGAGTTACCATCCGGATTATTAAAATCCAAATAACGCTCTAAAATCCCACCTTCTCTGTTCAGATAATATTGATAGTTGTCCAAGGCCGGATCCGGTCCAGGGTTGCTGTCATAAATTGCTTGTTCCGCGGCATCGTTCAATCCATCAAAACCAATATCCTGCAAAGCCCTATTGGCCTCGCTGGCATCAAAGGCATATACCAAAGATTGCGTGGCCGGAACCTCTCCCCATGAGGTAGGTGCAACAAAGTCATTACTATCCACTCCAGGCAGTCCATTTTCATATTGCTTTTTGCCGTCCTTCAAGACATCCTCGGAAATATTTCCCAAGTTCAAAACGAGTTCTCCAACACTGGTGGCTTCACCATCCACATAGGGATCCATTACCCAAAACTGTACGAACTCCACATTCGCCTGTTCAAAATTGGTACTGCTCAACGACCTCATTATCCCAGCCCATTTCTCGGTCGGAGGCGCACTAACAAAATCCGGGTTGTTGTTGTATGGACCTTTCTGAGTCGGGTAATAAGCGACGTCCAATGTTCCCTGGACCGTTGTTTGGCCTTGGGCAATATCCACTTGTGGAAAGACCTCATCAATAAAGACCCTTCGTGTAGGGTTTGTAGAAATATCGTTGTCACTTATACCCCCTGGTCTTTGATTGGTATAAAAGATAGGGTCAATAGTATACCAGGCCATTTTTGCCCTTCCAAAACCGTTTTCTAGATTGGCCGGATCCTCGGGCGAACTTCCCGACAATTGTCCGCCAGGTGCAAACTCCAAGGGTGTACTGGCCAAAGTCCATCCTAAAGAGGCCCTAATGTCTATCAGCGCCTGTGCCCCTTCAAAATCATCAAGATAGGTCGTAGTCTCTCCCTGAAAGTCGGCATTTTTGGGCGAATTAGGTTGTAACCAGGCTACTTCAGCACGGACCGAAATATTGGAAGGTACATCGGTATCTATATTCGGTAGTTTGTTGACCATCCTGGTGAGCCACGGAACTTCTGTTGAAAAATTTCCATTAAGGCCAAAAATAGTATTGTTCACAGGCTCCACCCCAAAATTAGATTTTTGGGTCAATGGTCTTTCGTTCAAATTGAGTAACGTACCTCCAAGTACAAAATTCTTGTTGAATTGATGTTCCACATTTACGCCTGTAAATCGTCTGGTCTGTTGACCAAAAACTGCGTTGTTCTCTACGGAAATATTAATGGGCGTATTGGAAGCCTCCAGACTTGGATCCAAAATCTGGACCGTTCCCGCCTGATAGTTCACTGTATAATCAATACCTTCCTGCAATTGTCTTCCTCCTGCGGTTACCCTAACCGAACCTCTGGGCACATTAAAAGCACCTATTGGAATACCATTACTCCCTTCGGCTTTATACCTACCTTTCAAAAGAAATTTATTTTTCTCGGGATCTTGTAATGCAGCTGCTTTGGTAAGCTCGTACATATCCCTAAAAACATATTGTTCCTGATTTTCATTATAGGCAGATTCGTTACTATAGTCGCCCCCACCAAGTTGGTTAAACAGGTACTCCCCAAAAGGTTCTACCGTTGTAAAAACGATTCTCCCACCTTGGGTATCCACAGTTATTCCTGGCAGAAAATCAAAAAAACCGTCCCCGCCCGGCTGCAAATCGTTATACACGTTTAGTCTATCCAAATTAAAAACATCCAATAAAATACGTTCCTGCAGAGGTTTATTGCCGTTTACGGGCTGCGGAAAATCAACAATTGGGGTAATGTAGTTACGTGGCGTAGGGTCGGAATAAAGGATGTTCAGTTTAAAATCGTCCTCGCTCAGACGGAAGGCCCCGGTCGCATAGATGTTCTTCATCATCAAATTCCAAATAGGATCTCCTATATTGGTGATGTTACTTTTTAAAAGCTTCAACACCAAAGTATTGTTTTCAATAATTGGATTGGCACCTGCAGACACCGTAGTGGCATCTAGACCACCATTGGCAAACTCCCCAACCTGAAAGACTTCACCTTGAAATGTGTATTGAAATGCCACACCCAGAACCTCATCGTTGCTCAGGCGCTGGTTCAAGGATAAGTAGCCCAATTGGGAGTTAAAATCATAATCGCGTCCCTGCTCCAATTTTCTTGCGTTCTCCAGGATAGCATAATCAAAACCTTGATTAGGGGTGTAATTGTTTATAAACCTAGCAGGGTTAAAACCATTCTCAACTGTAGCAATATCCCTTATATTATCCGTAAGAGCGCCTCCATTTCCGATAAGAGCTGGATCAAAGTCATTGGCGTTATTTCGTGGCCTTGAGTCTGTTGGATTATTAAAGAAACCAGCGGCGTGACCATTATTTTGCCCAATCCTAGTTTGGTCTTCATTCGGCTCTCCTAAATCCTGAAGCGCCACTACATTTCTAACGTTTAAGGTCTGTTGGCTCCTATTGGTTACCCATACTTCCAATCGTGTTATCTGAATCTGGCTTTGAATGTAAGGGTAGGTAGATAATGCCCTGTCATAGTTGTCCCTAAAATATTGGGCCAAGAAGAAATGCTTGTCCTCATCATAATCTAGGGCGGTAATTGAAAACTCGTTCAGGGTACCTCCACCTTGGGCAACCACCGTATTATTTTGGGAACGTTGCTCTGAAAAAACTGCAGTAACGGTAGTCTTTCCGAATTGTAATTGCGTCTTTACCCCAAATAAACTTTGCGCTCCTTGAATTAAGGAACTGTTCAATGGCATGTTTACATTTCCAATTTCAATCTTCCGAATAATGTCGTCCTCCGTTGGCGTATAATCCAGTTTTACTATATTCTGAAAATCAAAAGTTGCTTCGGTATCGTAGTTAGCGGTTACTTGAAGCCGCTCCCCTATTTTACCCAGCATACTTAGACTGATGCGTTGGTCAAAATCGAATGATAAATTTGTTCTGTTCCTAGGAGATAAGGAGGGGTTATCGTTTTTCTGCCAGATTATCCCCAAATCCATCGCCACAGAACCTTGTGGAATTACTTCTATGGTATTGCCTCCAAAAACGGATTGAAAGAAATTATTATTGACATAAAAGTTGGGCAACAAATTCTTACGGGCCTCCTCGCTTCCTTCTTTCTTTCCTGAGTAGGCATCGGATTTTTCCTTGAAATAGGATTTGATTCCTTCTTTCCGAATAAGATCAAAATACTGGTCGGGGGTTAGGATAATCGGATATCCAATATCAAAATCCCCTATTTGCTCATTGTAGATATAGCGGTCCAGCTTGGGGTCATAAATATACTTGGAAACAATGCTATCCGGATTTTCTAGGACTATACGCCCAAGGTCAAATCCTGTTTTAACGGAGTCTATCTCCTGCGTATCCGTTTCTTGGGCTATGGAAGTCTCCGTAACTGCAAAAAATAATACGAATAGGAAAAGGTACTTAAAAGCTATTTTAAGAAATTTAGTTGCCCCTTGTTTCAAACTTATTACAAATTTTTGAGCGCAAGTTTTATGATGTTCTCTACGCTTAGGGAGGAATCTTGGGAAATGACTTTATCCACTACCTTCTCGGCCTGTCTTCTAGCAAATCCTAGAACCTCTAATGCAGATAACGCTTCATCCTTATTTGTATTGTTCGGAGTTGGGGAAACTTCGTCTATGTCGTAGACTTTTAAAACCTTGTCCTTAAGATCCAAAATTACCCGCTGAGCCGTTTTGGCCCCAATACCTTTTATGGACTGTATGGAGGGCACATCTCCATTGGCAATGGCGTCCCTAATTTGGGCGGGAGACATAGATGACAACATGGTTCTTGCCGTGCTGGAACCTATTCCTGAAACGGATAATAACAAACGGAAAATTTCTCTTTCCGATTTTTCGGCGAATCCAAAAAGGGTATGGGAATCTTCCTTTATTTGTAGATGGGTAAATAGACTTATTGATTCTCCATCCGAAATCTTAGAAAAAGTGTGTAATGAGATATTCACGAAATAGCCTACACCTCCACATTCAATAATGACATGGGTAGGGTTTTTTTCTACTAATTTTCCTTTAAGATGGTGGATCATGGATTAAAATTTCAAATTCAAGTGTCAAGCTCAATCTCAAACAAGGTTCAAGTTGACGGATTATTATTGTTTAGCGATTAAAACTAAAAAACTGCCAACTGCAGACTGCCACTATCTACTACCAACCGTCCACAGTAAACTATTTACCAGACTTCGCCTTCTTACGCTTCTCCCGTTCTTGGGCATCGATAACCGCAACTGCCGTCATATTTACAATTTCATCCACACTCGCACCTAATTGCATGATATGGACAGATTTACGCAGCCCAACCATAATAGGTCCAATAGAATCCGACTTGTTTAATTCCTTCAAAAGTTTATACGTGATATTGGCAGATTCCAAATTGGGAAAAATGAGTGTATTCACTTTCCTTCCTGCCAATTTTGAAAATGGAAATTTACTTTCGTGTAACGCCTTGTTTAGCGCAAAATCCGTCTGTATTTCTCCATCTACGACTAATTCGGGATTATTTTCATGTAAAATACTAACTGCTTTCCTAACCTTAATAGCATGAGGATGATTAGAAGACCCAAAGTTTGCGTAGCTTAAAAGTGCCATCACAGGGTCGAAGCCAAAAGTACTTGCCACGTTAGCTGTCATTTTTGCAATCTCCGCAATTTCTTCGGCATTAGGGTCTATATTAATCGAAGTATCGGCTAGAAACAAAGGACCTCTATCCGTAATCATGATGTTCACAGTGGCCACTTTTTTTACACCAGTTGCTCTTCCAATAACTTCAAAAATAGGTTTTACCACCGTAGGATAAGCCCTCGAATACCCTGATATCATTCCATCCGCATCTCCTTCCAATACCATCATGGCACCGAAATAGTTGCGTTCCTTCATTTTTATTTTAGCACTGTATAAAGTGGCACCACTTCGTTTTCTGCTTTCCCAGAATTTAGTGGCATATCTAATGTGACGCTCTTCAAATTCATCGGAAAGTGGATCAACTATCGGGACTTCGGCATCGAATTCAAGCTCCTTTTTAAGCTCCAATATAACTTCCTTGCGTCCCAAAAGAATAGGTTCCGCTATACCTTCTTCATGTACGATTTGAGCAGCTTTTAAAACATCCAGTTGATCGGCCTCTGCAAAGACAATTCTTTTGGTATTGGATTTTGCCCTGTTGTGCAGTAATCGCACTACTTTGTTGTCGTTGCCCGAACGCTGCAACAACTCCTCTTCGTATCTACCCCAATCCTCTATGGGGGCCTTTGCAACCCCGCTATCCATGGCAGCTTTTGCAACTGCAGGAGGAATACGTGAAATTAATCGCTGGTCAAAAGGTTTCGGAATAATATAATCCCTTCCGAAGGTAAATCTAGTTTCACCGTAAACAATATTCACCTGTTCCGGCACCGTTTCTTTGGTTAATTCTGCCAAGGCCTTAACAGCGGCCATTTTCATTGGTTCGTTAATGGCTGTAGCCCTTACGTCCAAGGCACCCCTAAAAATAAAGGGAAAGCCCAGTACATTATTGACCTGATTAGGATGGTCTGATCGGCCAGTGGCCATAATAATATCTTTTCGGGTGGCAACTGCCACATCATAATTTATTTCTGGATTTGGATTGGCCATGGCAAAGACGATAGGATTGCTAGCCATGGAATTCAGCATTTCCGGGGTAACGATGTCCGCTATGGAAAGACCCACGAATACATCAGCATCTACCATAGCCTCCTCTAGGGTGTCAATTTTTCTATCCGTGGCAAATTCCAATTTGGATGCGGAAAGGTTTTCCGCATCTTTTCGGATGACACCTTTACTGTCTAACATAACAATGTTTTCGGCTCTAGCTCCAAAAGCCTTATAAAGTTTAGTACAAGAAACTGCGGCAGCTCCGGCTCCGCTAATCACAATCCTTACTTTATCAATTTTCTTTTTGGCAAGTTCTAATGCGTTAAGCAGTGCAGCAGCAGAAATGATAGCGGTCCCGTGTTGATCATCATGCATAACGGGAATATCCAATTCCTCTTTTAATCTTCTTTCAATTTCAAAAGCTTCGGGTGCCTTAATATCTTCAAGATTGATGCCTCCAAAAGTTGGGGCTATCATCTTTACCGTTTCAATAAACTTATCTACATCTTCCGTATCCACTTCAATATCCATTCCGTCTATATCCGCGAAAATCTTAAATAGCAAACTCTTGCCTTCCATGACAGGCTTAGAAGCTTCCGGACCAATATTACCCAATCCTAAAACCGCCGTACCATTAGAAATGACGGCGACCAAATTACCCTTAGAGGTATACTTGTAAACATTTTCTTTGTTCTTGGCTATTTCGAGACAAGGTTCTGCCACACCTGGGGAATAGGCCAAAGCCAAGTCTCGCTGGGTAGAGTATGGTTTTGTCGGGACAATTTTTATCTTTCCAGGCTGAGGCTTTGCATGGTAGATTAATGCCTCTCGTCGTTGCTTCTTTTTACTCATGGAGTCGGGTTTTAGAAAACAAATTTAGGGGTATTCTTTTTAAGTACGAAGGCCGAATTTCATATAAACCAACTAATAATTGCGTTTAACTATTCTTACTAAAGGGCATTGGAAAACTCATACTATAAATCCCTTGCTTTGGAAACGTTGAGACGCATGGCAAGTATAGCGGAAATAATAAAAAATCCGCCTGCAAAAAGTATTGCATTTACCGCATTCCCACCTAATAAGTATTTATAAATTGGGCCAAAAGTCAAGGTTTCTATCCCCATAGGAATTACAATCATCATATTTAAAATTCCCATATAAACACCCCTTCTCTCCTGAGGCACTACTTTTGAAACCATAGTGTAAGGGATACCCATCATTGCGGCCCAACCAACCCCGAATAACACCATGGGTGCAAGTACCAACAAAGAATCATTGATAAAAGGAATCGCAAACAGCGCCAAACCCGTTCCCACAAGACTAAATGCGTAGACTTTTTTACCGCCATATTTCAGCGTAAGCGGTACTAGGGCCAATGCGACGACCATAGTGACTATATTATATGTGAGGCTCATTTGTGCCGATTGTGAGGCAGCTTCAGAAATCCCATATCCCATCGTTTTCATAAACAATGGGGTAATGTATTGCCAATAAACAAAAAGGGCGTACCACTGAAAAAGATATACAGCACTTAGTTTCCACATAAACGTGGGCATATCCTTTATGGCATTTGCTATCTCCTTAAATGGTTTAGCCATACGCTCACCAATAGGTTGACTCTTATTGTGATTAATTTCTTCCAATTCCTCTGGAGAAGGTGGAATTTCAGGAGTTTTCAAAACCGACCATAAAACCGTAGTGATAGAGAGTACACCGCCCACATAAAAGGAATAGTACATCCATGTTGGCACAACTCCAATTCCTTCTACTGTTTCTGCACCAAATAATTTTTGAAAGAGCACTATAGAACCCATAGCCAATAGAATCCCTGCTCCAACGAACAAACTTTGCATTTGATAACCGAGACTCAACTGCTTTTCGGGCAACTTATCCCCAACGAAGGCGCGATAAGGTTCCATAGCCATGTTATTACCCACGTCCAAAATCCATAGGAGACCTACTGCGAACCAAAGCGCGGGACTTGTCGGGAAAATAAATAAACATAAGCTCCCGATTAAAGCACCAATCAAGAAATAGGGCTTACGCCTGCCCCATTTGGGCGACCAAGTTTTATCCGACATTGCTCCAATAATAGGCTGAACGACCAGCCCAGTGACAGGACCAGCGATATTCAAAATTGGCAACATTTCCTCCGTAGCTCCTAAATAAAGAAATAGTGGATTTATAGCAGTTTGTTGCAATCCAAAACTGTATTGGATTCCCAGAAATCCAACATTCATATTAAATATCTGCCAAAAGCTTAACTGTGGTTTGCCAATTTTCATATGTATCCTGGTTTGGTTAAATCGATTTTGGAATCCTTTAAATTTTAGTTCTAAACTGCGTATTTCCTAAAATTATGGACGAACCAATATAATATTTTTAATACTATCTGAACGATACTTGGTTCAAAAAGAATTGCCTTGCACCTACGAAAACGATTGAGTAGAGTAATTTACTTTAAAAAATTGATGTTGCGTTGTAGACCGGAGAACTTGGTACGCTTTACGGCCGACTTTTGAAATACCTTTTTAAAAACGGTCTCGGTAATTTCTTCCCAATCTTTCTTGGTCATGGAAAGCAAATCCGGATGCGGGTTGAAAAGCGGCTCTCGGTGCGGTTTTGAAAATTTGTTCCACGGACATACGTCCTGGCAAATATCACATCCGAAAGCCCAATCATTGAATTGCCCCTCAAATTCACTTGGAATTTCATTTTTAAGTTCTATGGTAAAATATGAAATACACTTACTTCCATCTACGACATAAGGCTCAACGATTGCCTCCGTTGGACAAGCGTCAATACACGCCGTACATGTACCACAATGGTCGGTGACCGGCATATCATGTTCCAGTTCCAAGTCCACAATGAGTTCAGCGATAAAGTAAAAGGAACCCACTTGTTGCGTCAATAAATTACTGTGCTTTCCAATCCATCCCAGACCACTCTTAGCTGCCCACGCCTTATCCAATACCGGAGCGGAATCAACAAAAGCCCTTCCATTAACTTCCCCTATTTCCTCAGAAATGAATTCCTGTAATTTTTTCAGTTTCGCTTTGATGACATGGTGATAATCCTGACCGTAGGCATATTTGGAAATCTTGTAGGTATCATCAATTTGGGTTTTCTCAGGGTAATAATTTAGTGTTAGCGATATTACCGATTTTGCTCCGTCGACCAACAGTCTCGGGTCCAAACGTTTGTCGAAATAGTTTTCCATATATACCATTTCGCCATTCATATTCTGGTTCAGCCATTTTTCCAATCGTGGGGCCTCTTCCTCCAAAAACTCTGCTTTGGAAATACCACATGACAAAAAACCGAGGCGTTTGGCTTCGGTTTTTATAAGTTGGGTTATTTCGCTTCGGTTCATACACCGAAGTTACGTCGAAAATTACATTCGCAAAAGTGTCCTATGACGAAGGAGGCTCGTATCCCGGTACTATATTTTCAATAGGCTTAATTGATTTTAAGTACACAAAGATTGCTTCAATGTCCGCATCGGTAAGGTAGGCATAATGCCGAGGCATTGGAGGCATTATTGGCCTTGTACCATCCAGCCCCTTAAATTTGGCCTCTCGCAAGGCTTTTTGAAACTGTTCTAAAGACCATGTACCTATTCCAGTTTCATGTGGCGTGAGGTTGCCTGCATATGATGTTCCCCACGGACCCACAGCTGCCGTCAGGTCTCCTTTAAAAAGCACCCAGGGACCAATGGGCACGTTTTCCGGAACAGGTGGTAATGTTGTTGAGGCGTCAAAACCCATCATGTACTTCTCCATATCATGTATAGGACCCTCTTGGGTCATTTTTTTAGGCGTATGGCAATCGGTACACCCTAGGACATTAACCATATATTCACCGTGTTCTATTAAGTTCGTCTCTATGTTCGTACTTTGAGCAACTTCTAAATTTTCATTTTTCTTTTCTTTGCATCCTACCCAAAGGGCACTTGAGAAGAGAAATATGATCATGATTAGTTTTACTTTCATAATTCCGCGTTATACTTATTTATTATAAGTTAATTAATAAGTAAAATCGATAAGGAAATAATGTATAAATGGGCTAATATCTTTTATAACCGGAAGTGTCACTGCTCGAAATCTGAAATGAATTCAATGATAAATTACAACGTTCGTAGCCTTCCATAAAAACAATCGATATTCAGAAATTGCTGTAAATAATGAATAAAATAAGATTCTTGTTTTCTTGATTCCGGCCAACGTTAAAAGTAAAATATGGTGTAATTAGCTTCTACTTATAAATTGTAGAAGAACATCTTTTGGCCGTAATGAAATTAATGGATTTAGCTCAATATCTTTTGATGTAGCTTCAATCTTATATCTTTTTAAAATCTCGCCCACAGTAAGCACCATCTCATAGATTGCAAAATTGTTGCCTACACACATTCGTGGCCCTGCTCCAAAAGGGAAATAATAATCGGAAAGTTCCTTTTTGTCTGTTGCACCAAAACGCTCCGGAATAAAGGCCTCCGGGGATTCCCAAAAGCGAGAGTCGCGATGTAATTCATAAATGGCCAATAAAAACATAGTGTTTTTCGGGACTGTATATTCGCCTAATTTATCTTCTTCCACGGACATCCGGTCTATGTAATATGCAGGAGGATATAAGCGCATGGCTTCCTCTACACATTGTTTTATGTAAGCGAGTGACGATATGCTCTCAAGTATATCACTCTTTTCTAAATCAACCTTACTAATTTCATCGAAAGCTTTTTGTTGCTTTTCGGGTTTTTTGGCCAATAGGAACAAGGTGAAGCTCAAGGCATTGGCTGTAGTCTCATGACCTGCGGTAAAAAGTATGAGGACTTCATCTATTAATTGGTCACGGGACATGGTACTGCCATCTTCATAGGTAGCTTTCAAAAGCATGTCCAACAAATCATCATTTTCCACGCCCGATGTAATTCTTTCTTCAATTATTGCGTTGAGTATTACTCTTGCTTCTTTAGAGCGTTTAAGATGATGACCGATTTTACCACTTAATTTAAACCACCAGTTCATGTAAGATTGGCGCATCTCTTGAATCAGCATTCGTTGATTCGTTTCTGTAATCTCCTTAAGTTGAGCCATCTCACTTTCAATATCATTCCTGCTGAAAAGAGACTTGGCGACTACCTGAAAAGCCAAATCACCCATTAGTGGATATACATCTTGAACTTCATTTGGACGAATGCGCAAAAGTTCGTCTTCAATAGCTTTTTTCATAGTGCTCAACAAGCCTTCCAGTTTTTTTTTGTGAAAGGCCGGTTGTACCATTCTACGATGTGCGCGCCAGTGTTCCCCATTTGATGTTAATAGTCCCTTGCCAATATATTTGGCCAGGTCCTTTGTTTGTAATGAAGATTTGTGGTATTTCCTATGCTGTTTTTGGAGGATATGTTTGATAAATCCAGGGTCCCTAGTAAAGACGATGGTTTTTGCTGGCCCAACGCTTACTTTGAAGGTATCACCCAATCTTTTGAAGTTGGTGTGATGAAAAGGCAAAGGATTTTTAAGTATGCTTTTTCTATTTTTAAAGACTTGATATCCTGTAACTCTGGGAAGGTTTTTCATTTAAAATAATCCTCCTTGAACATTTCCTTTTATTCTTCCTAAATGCTTATACGCCAATTCCGTCACCTCTCTTCCGCGTGGAGTGCGCATAATAAATCCTTGCTGAATTAAAAAAGGTTCGTATACTTCTTCTATGGTTTCGGCACTTTCAGAGACCGCCGTCGCTAAAGTAGTTATTCCCACAGGACCACCTTTGAATTTGTCGATTATCGTAGTCAATATTTTATTGTCCATTTCATCCAGCCCATGCGCATCTACGTTCAAGGCTTTTAAACTAAACTTGGATATATCCATATCAATTTTTCCATTGCCCTTAATTTGGGCAAAATCCCGTACCCTCCTTAAAAGGGCATTGCATATTCTAGGTGTTCCCCTACTCCTACCTGCTATTTCAATTGCGGCATCCAGAGATATCGGCACTTTCAAAATTTCAGCACTACGTTCTACAATAGTGGATAACAATTCGGTGGAATAATATTGAAGGCGGCTTTGAATACCAAAACGGGCACGCATGGGAGCCGTTAGTAATCCCGAACGTGTTGTTGCCCCTATTAAAGTAAACGGGCTTAAATTGATTTGCACCGATCGTGCGTTGGGACCTGTTTCAATCATGATATCAATTCGGTAATCCTCCATAGCCGAATACAAGTATTCCTCAACTATGGGGCTTAACCGATGTATCTCATCTATAAAAAGCACATCGCGCTCATCCAAATTGGTTAAAAGTCCCGCTAAATCTCCTGGCTTATCCAGCACCGGACCCGAAGTTATTTTAATTCCAACACCTAGCTCGTTAGCTAGAATATGTGCCAATGTAGTTTTCCCTAGACCTGGAGGGCCATGAAACAAGGTATGATCTAACGCCTCTCCTCTTTGATTGGCTGCCTCCACAAATACCTTTAGGTTTTCCAGTACCTGTTCCTGACCCGTAAAATCATCGAAGGTTACCGGCCGTAAAGCCTTTTCTATATCCAGTTCCTCGCTAGAGAAACCATCCCCAGTAGGGTCCAAAAATTCGTTCATAACATTACCGATAGTATCATAGATTCCACATTCAGTGGAATTAAATTGACATGAATTTTGGAACGATCCAAAAACGTGCCTTCTTCACAAAGATAGCGGAAAAAGAAAAAGGATTTCTAGGCTTACAAAAGCAAGATTAGAGATTATTTTATGGCCAATTAATTTTGTAATTTCAAATTATGAAAAAGAATATTTATCCCCCGGGAATACTTCAATATGTCCCAATATTTTACGTCATCTGGTCAGACGACCTGTTATCCACCTCAGAAATAAATGTAGTAGAGAAGGCCATTAAGGAAGATTCTAGTTTGGATAGTGATCACAGAAAAATTCTAAATTCTTGGTTAAAGGTTGAGAACCCTCCATCAAGTACTGAGTTTAAACAATGGAGCCAGCTTATTTCAGCTTCTAAAGTAAGGCTCATAGAGAGCGAAATTTATCCCTTGGCCACATTTAGCCAAAAAGTTGTTTGCACCTATCACGAGGTTTGCCCCTTTAACGAGTATTTAAAAGAAATAGAGATAAATCTAGGTATACAGCCCAATCACTACAACCATTTATTTGATGTAGAGGTTGTGCATGTATCCTCATCCAAATTTTATAACCCTCAAGAAATTGACACCCTATTAAAAGGTAAACATGCCAATGTTGTGGATGGTTTTAGGTCTGTTCTAAAAAATCCAATTTTTGATTGGGATGTACATCGAAATAAGGAGGAGTTTAGGGAAATAGTTTTAAACCAAGTTAAATTTTTGGCTCAAAAAGGCTACGGAGCCATGGCCTATCCTGAGGCCTATGGGGGCATGGAGGATATGGAGAGTTATGCGACGATATTTGAAAACATGATGTACGTGGATGGAAGTCTGACTATAAAGTTCGGGGTGCAATTTGGACTATTCGGTGGAAGCATCCAAAAACTGGGCACCAAAAAACATCACAATGCTTTTTTGAGCAAAACGGGTACAGCCGAATTGTTGGGATGCTTTGCAATGACGGAAACAGGTCACGGGTCCAATGTTAGGGGAATCAATACTACTGCCACCTATGACAAGACAACCGAGCAAATAATAGTCCACACACCGGGCAAAAATGACAACAAGGAATATATAGGCAATGCCCTGCATGCAACAATGGCTTCGGTATTTGCACAGCTTATTGTTGATGGTAAAAATGAGGGTGTCCATGCAATTCTAGTTCCATTACGCGACGAAAATCATCAATTACTTCAAGGAGTTACTGTTGAGGATAATGGTTATAAGTTGGGACTCAACGGGGTTGATAACGGCAAAATATGGTTTAATCAAGTAGCAGTACCCAGGGAAAACCTTTTGAATAAATATGGAGATATAACGCCAGAAGGCAAGTATCAGTCCGATATCAAAAATCCGAACAAGCGCTTTTTTACCATGTTGGGGACCCTGGTCGGCGGCAGAATATGCGTAGCAAGAGCAGGTTTAGGAGGGGCGAAGATGGCACTTGCCGTGGCCATAAAACATGCCTTGAAAAGAAGACAGTTCAATGATAGCGTTAAAATACAAGAGGATTTGTTGATGGATTACCCGACCCATCAATTACGCTTGACGCCTTTAGTGGCTAGTGCCTATGTTTATCATGTTGCGCTGGATAAAATGATGGAAGTCTATTGCGACGACACCCAACCCGATAAGCGACAGGTTGAAACGCAGGTAGCGGGATTAAAGTCTATCATCACCTGGTATGCCAATTCAACAATTCAAGAATGTAGGGAAGCTTGCGGTGGCAAAGGCTATCTCTTAGAGAACCGCATCGCAGACCTAAAGGGTGACGTGGATATTTTCACCACCTTTGAAGGTGATAACAATGTGCTTTTACAATTGGCGGCAAAGGGAGTGCTGTCGGATTTTAAGGCAGAGTTCAATAGCGCAGGATTTTCTTCGGTATTAAAAGTTTTGGCAAAACAGTTGAGCGATAAACTTGGGAATATAAATCCCATGTATTCGAATAAGGTGGAGGCTGCCCATCTTTACAATCCAAAATTTCATAAACATGCTTTCGATTATAGGACGCGAAGACTCACTTACACCCTCGCAATGCGGATTAGGGGATATATAAAGAAAGGAATACCATCCTATCAGGCATTTTTAAAAGTTCAAACGCATTTACTAGAGCTAGGGAAGGCATATAGTACCGAGCTGGCCTATAACACCTACACGTCGTATACCGAGAATATTCCCGATGCCAAAAATAGAGTGCTTTTTGAGAAGTTGGGTACTCTTTATGCTCTCCATGAGATTCGTAAAGATGCGTCTTGGTATTTGGAACAAGGCTATTTAGGAAGTACAAAATCCAAAGCGATCCGACAAAGGGTAGAACGGCTTTGTACAGAACTTAGACCACATATGAATTCTTTGGTGGATGGTTTTGGAATACCTGAACATTTGATGACGGCCCCAATAGCTAATTAATCCACTTCCTTGTTCAGTTGAGAAGTATCCAAAAAGTCTAGAATGGTAATTTTTGGATTACCAAATAAACTGATTCTTGAAGATCCGCGAGAGGATAATTGAAAATCTTCTAGTACGTTTACCTGGGCTTTAGGTGAATCCTCAGAAATCAATACGGTTTTTGTTGTCTCTAACTTTTCTGCTTTTAGACTACTATCTCCATATAATTTAGCCATTAAAAAATCTGCGGAACCTTCCATTTTAGCAGATGCATTCTTATACATATAAAGGGTATTCGTCGCGCCGGTCGCGTAAATTTTCACATCTATACGGTCCTTTAAAGTCAAATTGAGAGAATCACTGGCGAGGTTGAAGTCTCCTGAACTTATTTCTTCCATATTAATATTGATGATATCTGCAGTAGCGTTCAATTCCAATCTAGAGGTTCCATAAGTATTAACATCCAATTTATCCGTGGAGATAACATCCTTCATACTAATTTCACCATTCCGCATTGTTAAGGCATCCAATTCCGTATAATAAACCGTGATATTCAGCTTTTTCTTTGCAGTAATGTTGTAAAAGGAGGAAATGATAAGCATACTATCGGTTACCTTGAATTTTAAAACGTCTATCAAGTTATCGTCCGCTTCTAAGGCATAACCCTCATTGGAAGATTTTTGTAGCACGATTTCGAGATCATCATGTAATTGGATGGCATTAAAAGCGGGCAAATTCTCCCTGACCTCCACCACGTTTTTATTTCCCTTTATTTTAGGTTTGCGTTGAGCGAATGTTTGGAGCCCCAAAAACATTAGCACCGTTAGAACAACTACTCTTTTCATATAAATTCCAATTATTGCATCAAAAGTATAACAAAAGTAATGAATGTACTTATCTAAATCATATGCAAAAAAAATACCCAACTTTAAAAGTTGGGCATTTTAAATTAAAATATAGTTTCAAATCTAGTGATTTAACTCTTCCTCATCTTCCTGCAAAGGAATGTGTTGTGGAACATAATCCTGACCTGGTATTATATATTCACCATCGGCATCCACTTTGCTATAATCATATGCCCAACGATGTACCTCAGGTATAGGACCATCCCAGTTTCCATGAATATGCTTGGTTTCAGTGGTCCACTCCAATGTATTGGAACTCCAGGGATTTTTGCCACCCTGTTTACCGTAGAAAATGCTATGAATAAAATTATATACAAATACCAATTGGGCCGCACCTGCAATTAGGGCAAAAACAGTCATTAGCACTTGAACATCGGTCAGCTCATCGAACATAGGGAATGCGGTATTCTGATAATATCTTCTAGGTACACCGGCCATGCCCACAAAATGCATTGGGAAAAATATCCCATAAGCACATATAGCAGTTACCCAAAAATGAACGTAACCCAGATTCTTATTCAACATCTTACCTTCAAACATTTTAGGGAACCAGTGGTAGACTCCCGCAAACAAACCATATAGGGCAGATATCCCCATTACCAAGTGAAAGTGAGCCACTACGAAATAGGTGTCGTGCACGTTAATATCCAAGGTACTATCTCCCAAGATGATTCCAGTCAAACCTCCGGTAATGAAAGTAGATACCAATCCTATGGAAAACAGCATAGCGGGATTCAATTGTAAATTACCCTTCCACAAGGTTGTAATGTAATTAAATGCCTTTACTCCAGATGGTATGGCAATTAATAAAGTCGTAAAAGTAAATACTGATCCTAAAAATGGGTTCATTCCAGAAATGAACATATGATGCCCCCATACGATTGTAGAAAGGAATGCAATCGCCAAAATTGAAGCGACCATGGCACGATAACCAAATATAGGCTTACGCGCATTCGTAGACATTACTTCCGAAGTAATACCCAATGCAGGTAATAAAACGATGTAGACCTCTGGATGTCCTAAGAACCAAAATAAGTGTTCGTATAAGACCGGTGAACCTCCTTGGTAATGCAATACTTCACCTTGAATAAAAATATCCGATAGAAAGAATGACGTACCAAAACTTCTATCCATAATCAATAGCAAAGCAGCAGAGAGCAAAACTGGAAAAGAAATAACCCCAATAATAGCCGTTACGAAAAATGCCCAAATCGTTAATGGCAATCTAGTCATGGACATGCCTTTTGTTCTTAGGTTAATGACCGTAACGATATAGTTCAAAGAACCTAAAAGCGATGAGGCTATAAAAATGGCCATAGAGACCAACCATAAGGTCATACCCATTCCTGATCCAGGTTGCGCCATAGGAAGTGCACTTAATGGAGGATATATGGTCCATCCAGCAGCTGCAGGTCCTGCTTCAACAAAAAGGGAAGAAATCATAACCATGGTGGCCAAAAAGAATAACCAGAAGGATATCATGTTCAGAAATCCTGATGCCATATCACGAGCACCTATTTGTAGCGGAATCAATAAATTACTGAAGGTTCCACTTAATCCTGCCGTAAGCACAAAGAAGACCATGATGGTTCCGTGCATGGTTACCAATGCCAAATAAATATCGGCATCCATTATACCATCAGGTGCCCATTTTCCCAGAAATGTATCAAAGACCAAAAATGACTCTCCAGGCCAGGCCAATTGCATTCTCATTAATAATGACATTGCAATACCTATGAAACCCATTACAAAAACACCTAAAATAAGGTATTGTTTGGCAATCATTTTATGATCTTGACTAAATATGTATTTGGTTACAAAGGTTTCTTTGTGATGATGATGTTCATGATCATCATGTGCATGTTCATCTACATGTGTATGTGCTGATACTACTGACATAATCCAATTCTTTTTTTTATTTAACTTCTTTTTCTAGCCTAATTTTCAAATTTTACGTACAAACCTATAGCCCTGTCGAAGCTCCTTCCACAGTATTGAACGCTGGATTGGAATCATCCTTGAGCACTGTTTCGGCAAATGTCGCCTGATTTGACATCCACTCATTGTACTCTTCTTCCGTTTCCACAATAATCTTCATCTGCATATTGTAATGTGATTTTCCACATATTTTATTACAAAGTAAAATATAGTCAAACTCCCAAGGATCGAGAACTTCTTCGCCAGAAGCCGATTTTTCTGCTCTAATGATATTAGTTCTTTTAACCTTATCCATTACATCCGGGTTTTGACGCATCTCCTCTGTAGTATAAATAGGGGTAAATGAAAATTCAGTAATCATACCGGGAACACAATTCATTTGCGCCCTAAAATGTGGCATATATGCCGAATGCAGAACGTCTTGTGATCGCATTTTAAAGTTTACCTTTCTACCCACTGGAAGATGTAATTCTCTTACAATAATATCATCAGCAGCATATGTATCCGCTTCATCTAGACCCATAATATTTGCCTTGTCTATATCTATCATTCTTACGTTGGCTCCGCCCAAAACATTATCAGCCCCACCATATCTTGCCGTCCAGACGAACTGTTGTGCGTACAATTCCACTATTAAGGGGTCATCTTCATCGTTTACGTCCATGATGTTCGTCCAGGTATACAGTCCCCAAAGAATTAATCCTGATAATACGATTACCGGAATAATGGTCCATATAAACTCTAAACGATCGTTATCTGCGTAAAACAAAGCTTTTTTACCTTTCTGTCCTCTGTACTTATAGCCAAAATAGTACAACAATGCTTGAGTAATTGTCTGTGTAATAAAGATTATCACAAAGGAAACTAACATCAAATAGTCGTATTCCGCACCATGGTCAGAAGCCGCCTCTGGCAATAAAAACTTGCCATATTTCCAAAAACTAAATATAGTAATCGCATAAATAAATATGAGAAAGGCGAACATCAAATAACCATTGTACTTGTTATCCTTATCCGAAGCTACCTCAGAATTATTTGTTTTGAGTTGTGATAATTCAAACATCTTGGTCATTTGCCAAATAGCAATTGCCACTAGAACTAAAACAACTAAAGTTAATAATGTAGTCATTGTATGATTTAATATTATACTTTAAAACTCAGTAATCTAATAATGAAAGTGTCTACTTTCCTCAATAAACGGATTCCTCTTTGGTTGTAAAGGTGCCGTTGTCAGTGCCCTGAATACCCAAAAGATAAAGAAACCGGTAAAAAACAAAAATGCACCAATTTCCGGAATACCAATATACCACTGGTCTCCCACAGTAGATGGCATAATCGCATTAAAAATATCCATGTAATGCCCTGCCAAAATTACCAGACCGGCCATTACCACAAACCAGTTCACCCGCTTGTAATCGCTATTCATTAATAAAAGAACAGGAAACAAAAAGTTCATTGCCACCATTCCGAAAAAAGGTAATTTATAATCCTCTATTCTTGTAACATAATAGGTTACCTCCTCTGGAATATTGGAATACCATATCAACATAAATTGTGAGAACCATAAGTACGTCCAGAAGATACTAATACCGAACATGAATTTTGCCAAATCATGGATGTGACTATCGTTCACTTCAGGTAAATATCCTTTGGATTTTAGATAAATAGTAACCATGGCAATGACCGTAATACCAGAAACGAACATGCTTGCAAAAATGTACCAACCGAATAGTGTGCTGAACCAATGCGGATCAACGCTCATTATCCAGTCCCATGACATGATAGATTCTGAAATTAAATAGAATACTAAAAACGCCGCTGAAATTCTAAAGTTCAGTTTGAAGTTAGAGTTGTTATCAGATTCATCTTGCTTCAAAGATAATTTTCTGGAATACTCGCGATAAGCAATCCACCCACCAAGGAAAACAACTGCTCTTATGAGAAAGAATGTTGGATTCAGATATCCAGATTTACCAATCAATAATTCGTCATGGGCAACCACTTCCGGGTCCATCCAAACAAAGAGATGGTTCATATGTAAAACGGATAATACCAAAATCACAAATACAATAATACCGCCAGGCACCAAATACGCAGTAATACCTTCCATTACCCTAAACAACAAGGGTGACCAACCGGCCTGGGCGGCTCTCTGAATAGCATAGAATGCCAAAACACCAAGGGCTATCATCATAAAAAAGAATGCGGCAACATATAAAGCGGCCCAAGGTTTATTCTGCAACTGATGTAATAAATGCTCATCATGCGAAGTGCCGTGTTCCTCACCATGCTCCGAAGCAACGCCATGCCCTTGGTCACCCATATGAGCGGCATCTTCTTCATGTGCATCCCCATGCCCATCATCATGACTTACGGCTACCATTGCTTTTGCCTCTTCTACAGTACTGGGAGCAGCAAGAAAACCCCATCCAATACCCAATACACCAACTACCATTAAGATAATGGAGCCCATTTTAAGTCTATTCGAGAATGTATACATACCTTTCGCTTCCTATTATTTCGTTAAATCTTCTTTCAGCTTCATCACATATTCAGATACCTGCCACATTTCCTTAGTATCCATTTGAGACGCGTAGGAACCCATGGAGTTTAAACCATACTGCAAGGTATGATAGGTAGTTCCTACAGTAATATTCCTAGCCGCATCATCATAACTTGGAACACCTAATATTTTTTCTTGCTTAACCAACCAACCTTGACCATTTCCCTTGTCACCATGACAAATGGCGCAGTAGATGGTATACAACTGTCCTCCAACCGCAAGATTCTCCTCAACCATCATTGAATCCAATGGACTTTCATTAAGTCTGGCAAGTTCCTTTCCCTCCGGTGTATTTTCATAACCGTAAGGCAACCAACCTCTATTTATCGTATTCGCTGGCGGAATCATTGCTTCAGAATTAGATGGTAAAAAATCCACCTCACCGTAAGTCTCGTAACCCACAGGTTCATACATATTTGGCATGTATTGATAGTTTGGTTTACGGTCATCTTGGCAGGCCACGAAAGCCCACATCAAGCAAATAACAATTCCTATTTTCTTAAAACTGTTCATATTCAATGACTGTTTTTTTCTGATATATTAATTTCCACCGCTCCGGTATCTGCCAATAAATCCTTTAATTCTTGTTCGTTGCCATGAATTTCTATCTCCATAAGAAAATGATCATCGGTGGTACGTACATCTGGATTTTCAGCTTTTTTGAACGGCCACAACCTACTACGTAAATAAAAAGTAATTACCATTAAGTGCGCCGCAAAAAATACGGTAAGCTCAAACATAATAGGCACGAATGCCGGCATATTTTCTATATAACTGAAGCTTGGCTTACCACCAATATCTTGTGGCCAATCCTCAATCATAATATAGTTCATCATCACAATGGCAACGGTCAGCCCCACACATCCGTACATAAAGGATGTTATGGCAATACGTGTTGGAGCCAATCCCATAGCTTTGTCCAATCCATGTACCGGAAATGGGCAATACACTTCTTCAATATGATGCTTGGCCGCCTTTACTTTCTTTACGGCATGCATTAACACGTCATCATCGTTGTAAAAAGCCTGAATAACCTTTGATGCCATATCTAGTATTTCTTGTTATTTAATAATCTTGCTTGTCCCGCCCAGTCATCACGTTGCGCTCTTCCTGGAAAAGTTCCGGTAATGGAGTCCAATAAATTGTATTCCCTTTCCGTCATTCTACCTACTTGGGCAAAAGTGAAAATTCCAATATCGTTCAGGGTGGCCTCCATCTGAGGACCGATACCCTTAACTTTTTTCAAGTCGTCCGGTGTCTCCGTTGTAGAATCAAATTTTCCGATTGAACTTAATAACTCATTGACGCCTACCTTGTCGCCCGCAGTAGGAACAACTTCTCCCATCAAAACATCATCCGTGATAGGCTCAGCCACTTCGACCCTATTTGTGGAGATATTATAAAGCGGTTTCCCTGCATCCCTTAAATTTTTATAGCGCTCGCCAGAAGATTTTAAAATCGATTTTACTTCTGCCTGAGCAATAACCGGGAACGTTCTTGCATACAATAAGAATAGTACAAAAAAGAAACCTATGGTACCTATGAAAATTCCAATGTCTACAAAAGTCGGAGAGAACATCGTCCATGAAGATGGAAGATAATCCCTGTGTAACGAGGTTACGATAATAACGAAGCGCTCAAACCACATTCCTATGTTTACTACAATAGAGATAAAGAAAGAGAACATGATACTGGTACGTAACTTTTTAAACCACATAAACTGCGGGGAAAATACATTACAAGTCATCATTGCCCAATAGGCCCACCAATAAGGTCCCGTTGCCCTGTTCAAGAAAGCATATTGTTCATATTCAACACCAGAGTACCAAGCCATAAAAAGCTCCGTAATGTAGGCACAACCTACTATGGAACCCGTAATCATGATTACGATGTTCATTAATTCGATATGCTGCACAGTAATGTATGCTTCTAGGCTACACACCTTTCTCATAATTATAAGCAAGGTATTTACCATTGCAAAACCGGAAAAGATAGCACCGGCCACAAAATAGGGCGGGAATATCGTAGTATGCCATCCTGGTATTACAGAGGTAGCAAAGTCAAAGGATACAATGGTGTGTACAGAAAGAACCAGTGGCGTGGCCAAACCAGCCAATACCAAAGAAACTTCTTCAAACCGTTGCCAATCCTTGGCACGACCACTCCATCCAAAACTTAAAAGACTATATATTTTCTTCTGAAACGGTAAAACCGCTCGATCCCGAATCATTGCAAAATCTGGTAGCAAACCTGTCCACCAAAAAACCAAGGAAACGGATAGATACGTAGAAATAGCGAAAACGTCCCAAAGCAAAGGCGAGTTAAAGTTTACCCATAAAGAACCGAATTGGTTCGGAATCGGTAATACCCAATAAGCCAACCATGGTCTACCCATGTGAATGATCGGGAAAAGTCCTGCTTGGATTACAGAGAAAATTGTCATGGCCTCCGCAGAGCGGTTAATTGCCATTCTCCATTTCTGACGGAATAATAAGAGTACGGCAGAAATCAAAGTTCCGGCATGGCCGATACCTACCCACCAAACAAAGTTGGTAATATCCCAGGCCCAATTAACTGTTTTATTCAATCCCCATGTACCGATACCGGTGGAAATCGTATAGATGATACAACCTACTCCCCATAAAAATGCCACTAAGGCAATGGAGAAAACTATCCACCAATGCTTGTTGGCCCTTCCTTCTACAGGAGCGGCGATATCCACTGTGACATCATGGTAGCCTTTGTCTCCAACTACTAGGGGTTTTCGTATAGGTGCTTCGTAATGCGACGCCATAGACTTCTGTTATAATTACTTTCTCGTATTGTTATGCTTCGTTGGTATTCCTCACTTTAACATGATAGAATACGTTCGGTTTGGTTCCTACATGTTCCAACAGATGGTACATTCTATCACTTTCCTTTAGTTCGGCAATTTTGCTGTTCTCATCATTGATGTCACCGAAAACAATGGCTCCGTTGCTACATGCGGATGAACAAGCCGTTTGGAACTCACCATCCTTAATTAATCTACCATCCCTTTTGGCATCTAAAATGGTCTTTTGTGTTTTTTGAATACACATAGAACATTTTTCAATAACCCCTCTAGATCGCACATTAACGTCTGGATTCAAAACCATTTTACCCAAATCATTGTTCATATGAAAATCGAACTCGTCATTGTTATTATACAAGAACCAGTTGAACCTTCGCACTTTGTATGGGCAGTTATTGGCGCAATATCTTGTACCTACACACCTGTTGTATGCCATTTGATTTTGTCCTTGTCTACCATGTGATGTTGCCGCAACCGGACAAACCGTCTCACAGGGAGCATGGTTACAGTGTTGGCACATTACTGGCTGAAATACAACCTGTGGTTGATCCGCAGGATCTTCCAATTCACCGAACCCTCCAAGGGAACCAGTATCTCCAGAAAGACCGTCAAAAGCCTGCTTTTTATTGTTATCTAGTTGGAATGTTTCTTCGGAAGAGTAATACCTATCTATACGCAACCAGTGCATATCCCTAGACTTTCTTACTTCTTGCTTTCCAACCACGGGAACATTATTCTCCGCGTGACAAGCGATAACGCAAGTACCACAACCGGTACACGCATTCAAATCAATTGACATGTTGAAGTGATGACCTATAGAGCGGTCGAAACCAGCCCAAAGATCAACAGTAGTTGCAGGAACTTCTTGATGATTTAACGATACCTGCGGTACATGGTTCCATTCCGCATGGTCCTTTGTATTGAAAATCTCCAATGACGTTTCTTTGATGATATCTCCCCTACCCATCAAAGTTTTATGCAGTTGAATACATGCGAACTCATGCATTCCAGAGGCCTTTTCAATCGTTACCGGTTGGTTTGCGGTAAAACCTTCATAAATCCTAAAGGCATTAACACCCGTCTGCATTTCCTCTTTCATACCGGTAGTTTTACCATAACCGAAAGCAAGACCAGCAGAACCTTTTGCCTGACCTGGTTGCACAACCACTGGAACATTTTCCAAGGTAACTCCGTTCACCGTAAGGTTTACATAACTACCATTCATTCCACCATTAGCAACATTTATATTTTCAACGCCCATTGCTTCCGCATCGGACTTGGAGATAGTAACATAATTATCCCACGATACCCTAGTGATAGGGTCCGGAAACTCCTGCAACCAGGGGTTATTAGCTTGTTGACCATCACCCATTCCTACTTTGGAATAAAGTGTAAGTTCCATTCCATCACTTGTGGAATTAGCCAAGCTACGAATGGCCGAGGCAATAGGTAAAGCCTGTGCAACATCAGAAACTTCATTTTCCTCAGAAACGGCTTCCTCCTCAGCAACCCCTTCCATGCCCACCATCATCATATCCGCACTGAAGACACCATCTTGTAGCGTCTGATTCCAATCGGCACCGTTCAGGATGTTTGCAGTCCAAGTTTCCTTGATATACTCGTAATATGATTTATCACTACCCATCCACCCCAAAACTGCATTCTGAAACTGCTTAGTGTCAAACAATTCCTTAATGGTGGGTTGCATTAAACTGTAGTGTCCTTTTTTAATTTCCAAATCACCCCAAGATTCCAAGTAGTGGTTGGCAGCGGCCACATATTGTACGGCCTCTGTTGTTTCGTTCCAGTTCGTTGAGAAGGCAACCGTTAAGTCTACCTTTTCCAGACCTTCCTTAAAATCATCGGTATTGGGTAATGAATACATCGGGTTAACACCGTCCATGATCAAAGCACCGACTCTACCCGCTTTCATATCCGCTATTAAAGCGTTAACCGCCTTTACACTACCCTGTCTTGCATATCTAGGCGCAGCAGCATCAAAAGCCTTACTCCTCAACATTTCGTTAATAGCCAAAACTACCGCCTGAGCATTTAAATCGTCCAAACCAGTAACAACTACCGCCTCAGAATTTGCCTTTCTAATTTCCATGGCAATCTGGTCCACAACGGCATCGTATTCCGAGGTGTTACCACCTACAGAAGTACCGTTCAATTTCCCATAAAGTTTTGCAAGGACAATTTTTTGGGCAGATGGCCTCAAAGCAATACGCTTATCGGCGTTAGCTCCGGTTAGTGACATATTAGCTTCTAACTGAATATGCCTGGACATTTTACCGTTCTTTGGAACACGCCCTTTGGAGTAGCCTCCGTCGTAACCTCCACCTTGCCAATCTGCCAAGAAGTCGGCACCAAAGGAGACGATTAAACCCGCCTTCTCAAAATCGTAATCCGCAAAAGCACGTTCACCATATTTATTTTCAAATGCCGTTAAAGCAGCATCCTCAGAAATGGAATCGTACGTTAAATGAACAACATTGTCATTCGTCGCCTTCAACTCACCCATCAACCTATTCGTAGAGGGACTTGCATAGGTTTGAGTCAGTAACGCGATTTTCTTTGACGAGCCTTTGAGACTTCCCATTTTCGCCCTAACAGCAGCGTTCAAGACATCCCACTCCACAGGCTCACCATTGGCCAAAGGCCCTTGCAACCTTGTACTATCGTAAAGCGAAAGTACCGAAGCTTGAATTCTTGCATTCGCCCCACCCCCGACTTTAGCCAAGGTATTGTTCTCAATTTTAATGGGCCTACCCTCACGGGTCTTTATCAAAATACTGGCAAAATCGAAACCATTGGCAATCGAAGTCGCATAAAAGTTAGCTACACCTGGTACGATATTTTCTGGCTGAACTACATAGGGAATCGATTTAATAACCGGACCCTCACATGCCGCCAAAGTAGCAGCCGCCGTACTAAAACCAACATATTTTAGAAAATCCCTACGATTAGTACTTGTTGATGATAAGGTTTCCTTATCTCCCAAGAAATCGTCAACCGGAATCGGTTCTACAAATTCATTTTGTTTTAGCGCCTCAACAATGGAATCGTTAGGATTTAACTCCGCTTCGTTCTTCCAATATTTTTTGTTTGATGCCATACGTATTATCTGTAATTAGCTTCTTTATTAATTAATAGTGACACTTTCCACATTCCAAACCACCCATCTGGGCAGCCGTTAAATTCTCTACACCATACTTTTTGGAAAGCTCAGCGTGTATCTTTTCGTAGTAGGCATTACCTTCCACCTTAACATTAGTTTCCCGGTGGCAATTGATACACCACCCCATTGTTAATGAAGAATATTGATACATTATCTCCATCTCCTCTACGGGGCCATGACAAGTCTGACACTCGATACCCGCAACGGATACATGTTGGGAGTGGTTGAAATAAGCGAAGTCCGGTAGATTATGGATACGTACCCATTCCACTGGCTGACTTTCGCCCGTATATTTCTGATTCTCTTCGTCCCAACCCACTGCCTTGTACAATTTCTTAATTTCCTTGGTGTAGAATTCATTGGTATATCCATTGGCCAAATCCTCTTGTGACGGTCCTTCTGCGGTACCGGAATACTCGTAAATAGATTTGTGGCAGTTCATACAAACATTCAGCGACGGAATCCCTGAATGCTTGGAAACACGTGCCGAGGAATGACAATATTTACATTCGATTTTATTAACCCCCGCATGAATTTTATGCGAATAATGAATTGGCTGAATTGGAGCGTAACCTTGATCAACACCCACCTGCATCATCCATCCATAGGCAAAATAAGCACTTCCCAACAAGAGAAAAATAGCAGTCACCAAAACTAAAAATTGATTTTGAGCGAAAGCCTTCCATATCGGCGTTCTTTTCTCCGCCTTTTCTTTCTCGACGACAATTCCGTTGGCCTCAGCTATACGCTTTAACGTGTTGTTCACCAAGAACAACATCACCACTAACAGGCCAAATACTAAAACAAGCGCCCCTAGTATGATTTCGTTAGAGATTCCGCCAGTATTGACTGCTCCGACACCTACAGTCGCAGCTGCACCAGCTGGTGGTGTTGCAGGAGATGTAGGTGGTGCGGCGGTATAAGCCAAAATATTATCTATATCCTCATTGGAAAGCGTAGGGAATGCGGTCATGGCCGCTTGGTTATACTCTGCGTATATTTTATTCGCGTAAGCGTCACCGGATTTAATCATTCCAGGGCTGTTTTTAATCCAGCTGTACAACCACTCTTTGCCCAACCCTTCTTCTTCAGCCAAGCGACTTTCAACATTGGCTAATGCCGGACCCGTCATTTTACGGTTCAGCGCATGACACGCAGCACAATTTTGGTTGAAAAGTGCTTTACCCGCGACAGCATCACCACCAGCAGCAGCTTCTGCGGATTCAGCAGGAGCTGTCGTTTCTTCGGCGACAACCTCTTGAGCAAAAGTAAAAGTTGAAAAAAGCAGGAAAACTAACAGGCTAAGCCCTAAAACTTTAGAAAACTGATTTCGGTATGGAACCTTTTTCATATATCGAATATTTCAATCGGAATCTTGGCATGATTTTGGTCTTCACAGCTACAGAAAAGAACGACTATATGCCTAAATCGAAGGCAAAAATACGACATAGACTTTATTTTGAAAAATGTTAATCTATTTATAATTTCTAATTTATAAGTGTTCTAAATAAGCTAAAATTCTTTTGTTTAATCTTTAAAAAATTACTTTTGTGTAGCTATTCCGTGTCTATATAAAAAGATTTATGAAAACCATAGTTTATACCGTGATTCTTGTTTGTTTTTCCGCTATTAGCCATGCTCAGAACGCGGATATCAACATTGAACAAGACGAGAAAATTGATCGATTATTGAATATTTACAAATCTGCACTTAGCAGTTCTGAATATTATCGAATTCAGGTTGGATTTGGCAATTCAGATAAGGCACAGGCCATAAAATCTGATGTTGAAATAGACTTTCCAGAATTGCCCTCACGGATTGATTTTGACTCTCCAACTTATAGGGTAAGAGTAGGCCGATTTAAGACGAAACTTGAGGCTGAACGAAAATTTAACGAAGTCCGGGCAAAGTATCCAGATGCGATGTTATTAAAACCAAAAAAATCGACCAAATAGGTCGATTTTTTATTTAAATTTTTAATCTTTCTACTACGAGATTACTTTGATTTTAATTTCTTCTTGACTGCAACCTCTTGGAATGCTTCAACAATATCTCCTTCGTTGATATCATTATAATTCTTTATCTGAAGACCACAATCATATCCTTTGGAAACTTCTTTAACGTCATCTTTAAACCTTTTAAGCGATGAAAGCGTGCCCGTGTAAACTACTACGCCATCCCGTATTAGACGGATGTCCGAGTTCCTGAAAATCTTTCCACTGGTCACCATACAACCGGCGATAGTTCCAATTTTGGAGATTTTGAAAGTTTCCCTTATCTCGGCAGTACCGGTAATTTCCTCTTTCATCTCTGGAGAAAGCATTCCCTCCATAGCATCCTTCAAATCGTTTATCGCATCATATATGATGGAATACATTCGAATATCTATTTCTTCTTTTTCGGCTATGGCCTTGGCATTACCCATTGGCCTAACGTTAAATCCGATAATAACGGCATCCGAAGCGGAGGCCAATAGCACGTCGGACTCCGTAATGGGTCCAACCGCCTTGTAAATGATATTTACCTGGATTTCGTCTGTGGACAACTTTTGGAACGAGTCCGTAAGAGCTTCAACCGAACCGTCCACATCACCCTTGAGAATAATGTTCAATTCTTTGAATTCACCTAGAGCAATTCTTCTTCCAATTTCATCGAGAGTTATATGACGTTGCGTCCTAACGGATTGCTCACGTTGCAATTGGGATCTTCGAGATGCGATCTGCTTAGCTTCACGCTCATCTTCCAATACATAAAACTTATCCCCTGCCTGGGGCGCACTATCCAAACCAAGAATCGAAATAGGCCTAGATGGACCGACTTCATCTACATTATTTCCACGTTCGTCCTGCATCGCCTTTATCTTTCCACTAGTAGTACCCGCAAGCACATAATCACCAATTTTTAGCGTTCCTGCTTGAACTAGAATGGTAGACACATAACCTTTTCCCTTATCCAAAAAGGCCTCTACCACTGTACCACTGGCCAGTTTATTCGGATTTGCTTTCAATTCCAATAGTTCAGCTTCCAGAAGTACCTTTTCCAAAAGCTCCTTTACACCTGCGCCAGTTTTGGCAGAAATATCATGGGACTGTATTTTTCCGCCCCAGTCTTCCACTAAAAGGTTCATCTGCGCTAGACCTTCTTTTATCTTTTTCAGGATTGGCCGTTGGCTTATCAATTTTATTAATTGCGAAAACCAAAGGCACACCTGCCGCTTGGGCATGGCTTATTGCCTCCTTGGTTTGTGGCATAATGTCGTCATCCGCCGCTACAACTATGATGGCTATATCGGTTACTTGCGCTCCCCTGGCCCTCATCGCGGTAAACGCCTCGTGACCGGGTGTATCCAAAAATGATATCCTGGATCCGTTTTCTAAGGTCACCCCATAGGCACCTATATGTTGCGTAATACCACCACTTTCGCCGGCAATCACATTTTCTTCACGTATGTAATCCAATAACGAGGTCTTACCGTGATCCACGTGACCCATTACCGTTACAATTGGAGCTCTTGGTTCTAAATCTTCCGGTGCATCTTCTTCCTCAACGATACTTTCCTCTATATCCGCCGTTACAAAGTCCACCTCATAACCAAATTCTTCTGCCACTATGGAAAGTGTTTCTGCATCCAAACGTTGATTCATAGTTACCATCATACCTAAGGACATACAGGCCGAGATAATTTCTGTAGTAGAAACATCCATCATTGTGGCTACTTCACTTGCAGTCACGAATTCCGTTACCTTAAGCACTTTGCTTTCCAGTTCCTGTTGCTCAAGATCTTTTTCCGTCTGTTCACGGTGTTGATCTCTTTTGCTCCTTCTGTATTTGGCTCCTTTTCCTTTTTTAGATTTTCCTTGAAGCTTTTCTAGAGTCTCCCGTACTTGTTTTTGTACATCTTCCTCAGTAGGCTCTACCTTGTTTACGGTCGCGAAACGTCTGCTTCCTCCCTTTCTATCTCCCGCAGCTCCTCTTGAGGCTTGTCCTGGTCCAGAAGTGTTCTTTGTAACAATTCTTCTTCTTCGCTTTTTACGATCAGTACTATCATTGGATTTAGAATCCTCCTTCTTCTTTTTAGGTTTCTGAAACTTGGAAAGGTCTATTTTATCCCCGGTAATCTTTGGTCCGGATAATTTTTTATACTTGGTCTCTAAAGTTTCATTTTCTTCTGCACTCTCAGTTTTAGGTGCAACATCATCCTTTTTCTCGATTGCAACCTCGCTTTTGGACTCTTCCATAACAGGCTTTTCGGCCTTGGGTTCAGCCACAGCATCTTTGACCTCCTCCACTTCCTTTGTGGGCTTAGGGGCACTGGCTTTTTTCTTAGGACTCAAGTCTATTTTACCCACGGTTTTTGGTCCCGCTAAGTCTACTTTACCTACCAGTCTTTTCTCCTCTGCCGCGGCATTCCTTTTTTCACGGGCCAGTCTTCGCTCTTCCTGCTCCTGTTCCAATTGTATCCTGATGGCCTCTTTTTCCTTGCGTTTTTCCTCCCCGACTTCCTTGGACGCAACTTTTTTGCTCATATCCGTCTGGAACCCATCAACCAAGACCTGATAAACCTCATTGGAAATTTTTGTGGTCGGCCTTGCGTCCACATCATGTCCTTTGGAGCTCAAATAGTCTATCGCCCTATCCAAGGAAATATTAAGTTCCCGAAGAACTTTATTAAGCCTAATTGTTGCATTATCTGCCATAAATACTGATTCCCGTTCTTATATTCTAGTGCTAATATATAGCTAATCTTCTAATTCTTCTTTTAGGATACGTACAACTTCCAATATTGTCTCCTCCTCTAAATCCGTACGTTTTACCAAATCGTCTACATCTTGTTCCAGTACACTTCTTGCGGTATCCATACCTATCTTCTTAAACTCGTCTATAATCCAAGCTTCTATCTCATCTGAAAACTCTGTCAATTCCACATCCTCCTCAACACCTTCCCTAAATACATCTATCTCATAACCAGTTAACTGACCAGCAAGTCTAATGTTATGCCCACCTCTACCAATGGCCTTTGAAACCTCCTCTGGTTTAAGGTAAACCTGCGCTGTCATCTTCTCATCGTTCAACTTAACGGAAGAAACTCTTGCCGGACTCAATGCCCTTGTCACCAATAACTGGGGATTTGAAGTCCAGTTTATCACATCTATATTTTCGTTACCCAACTCCCGAACTATGCCGTGAATACGAGAACCCTTCATACCTACACAGGCCCCAACCGGGTCTATACGGTCATCATATGAATCCACCGCTACCTTGGCCTTTTCCCCAGGAATACGTACCGCTTTTTTAATGGTGATTAAACCATCAAAAACCTCTGGGATTTCTTGGAAAAACAATTGCTCCAAAAACAAAGGGGAACTTCTGGACATGATAATCGTTGGTTTTGCTCCTTTAAGCTCAACACTTTCAATGATACCCCTAACATTATCACCTTTACGAAAGAAATCGGAAGGGATTTGACGATCTTTTGGAAGTATAATTTCATTCCCTTCATCATCCAACAAAATTATAGCCTTATGACGGATATGATGTACCTCAGCGGTGTATATTTCTCCCTCCAAGTCTTTAAATTGCTTGTAAATGGTTGTATTATCGTGCTCATGAATTTTAGAAATAAGGTTTTGACGCAATGCCAAAATGGCCCTTCTTCCCAAGTTAATGAGCTTAACCTCTTCTGATACATCTTCCCCTACCTCAAAATCAGGTTCTATCTTTCTTGCCTCGCTCAAAGAAATTTCTTCGTTAGGCTCTTCTACTTCCCCGTCCTCTACAACGACACGATTACGCCAAATCTCCAAATCTCCCTTGTCCGGGTTAATGATGATATCAAAATTATCGTCTGAACCAAACTTCTTCTTTAGAGCGTTACGGAAAACATCCTCTAAAATTGCCATGAGCGTTACTCGGTCAATGAATTTATCATCTTTAAATTCCGAAAAAGATTCTATTAACGCAATATTTTCCATTTGTGATTACAATTAAAATTTTAATACAACTTTTGCTTTCTTAATATCAGGAAATGCTATTTCCTGTCTTTTCTGTACCGTAACCTTACCTTTACCAATAGGTTTTGGCTCCCTTGCCTTCCATTCCAAGACAATTGAATCCTCATCGGCAGCAGTCAGATTGCCTTCATATTTAGTATCCGTTGTTTCAACGGCCAACTTTCTTCCAATATGCTTTTTGTACTGTCTGGGGAGCGTCATTGGTTCCGTGGCACCTGCCGATGCAACTTCCAAAGAAAAATCAATTTCTTCCCTATCTAAATTATGTTCTATACTTCTACTTATTTTTACGCAATCCGCAACAGTCACCCCATTATCACCATCTATCACTACATGTATCCTGTTATCACCGGATATGGAAAAGTCTATCAAAAAGAGTGACTCATCCTCCTGTAAACCCGCCTCTAAAAGCCTCTTAACTTTGTCCTGTAACATCTAGCAATACTTCCAAAAGCGCAATCTATTTGAAACATCAATATAACTAACGCCTTACATTTTCATTAATATCCAAAAGGACGCAGTAAAATATTGCTAATAAAAGAGGGGACAAATTGTCCCCTCATGAATACTTTTATATCCTTTCAGTGGTGCAAATATACAATAATTTTAATTTCTACAACAACCTCTTAAAGTCCAATTAATCGAATTGTAAGGTTGATGCAGGCAAAAGGGATGAAATTTACTTGAGCTACAATCAAAACTATTTCCTTAATTAAACCTATTTTTAGGGCGCTCTAACCTCGTAAACCAAATTAGTTATGGATATTTTATCTTCTTATAACCTTATTATTGAAGCTTCAGTAATTGTCATTCTTTCTTTTTGGTTTAATGGAATTTCTAAAAAAACCAATATTCCTTCAGTACTCATGCTTATTATATTGGGAATCATACTTCAATACGTATTGAAGTATTTTGTCCCGGAAGAGCTAGACTTTTCAGGTGGACTTGAAATTTTGGGAATTGTAGGGCTTATAATGATTGTTTTGGAAGCTGCTTTGGAACTAGAGCTCAAGCGAGAAAAATTAGTCCCAATTCTAAAATCGATGGCCATTGCCCTTATTGGACTAGTAGGTTCGGCTTGGGTAGCGGCGTTGATTTTATTTCAATTTATCCCTGATATGTCCATGCAGTCGGCTTGGTTATATGCCACACCACTTTCCATACTTTCAAGTGCTATCATAATACCCAGTGTAAGTGGTCTATCCGAAGCAAAAAAAGAATTCCATATCTACGAAAGTACGTTCTCCGATATTATGGGTATAATGATGTTTTATTACCTCATTGGTGGATTGAATCCCGCAGAAGATGCAGGGGTCGTAGGTTTTGCGGGAAATTTAGTTTTAACAATTGTAATAGGACTCGTTGCCAGTTATGCCATAATCCTGATTTTTCAGCAAATCAAAAGTCAAGCGAAGTTGTTTTTGCTCATTGCCGTACTTCTCTTGTTATACGCCATTGGTAAAAAACTACATCTATCATCACTTATTATTATCTTGATTTTTGGATTGGTCATTGCTAACGTAAAATTATTTTTTCCAGGAAAAATGGCTGTTTTTTTAGAAAATGAAAAATTAAACCAAATTTACCATGAACTCCATATTATCACATTGGAAACAGCCTTCGTTGTAAGAACATTTTTCTTTGTGGTATTTGGGCTTACCATTGTTATCTCCTCCCTGTTCAGCCTAAACGTTGCGCTTATTAGTGTATTGATTGTATTGTCTATCTACGCCATACGTTTTTTAATCCTCAGGGTTTTCATTGGAAAAGACATATTGCCTCAACTATTTGTTGCTCCAAGGGGATTGATTACCGTTTTACTTTTTTACGCTATACCAGTGGAAGCACAGATTGAAGGTTTTGAATCTGGAATCCTGCTATTCGTGATTATTGCTACCAGTTTGGTCATGACCTGGGCCATGATAAAAGATAAGCGTAAAATGAGTACGCTTTTGGATGAGATAGATGAAGAAATTAAGGAAAGGAATTTTGCCGAAGATGCCCTACGGGCGTCCGAAAACAAATCTGTTATTGATAGTCCCGAATCAAATCAACCTCCTTCAACGGAAGAAACTCAGGACAATATCGATACCGGAATTTCTTTAAAGCCAAGAAGTTTAGATGATGAACTACCAGACATTTAATGGGCGAAAAGCTTCACAGGCTAGCAGTTAGCAATACTTAACGAATTTCTAATCTTGAAGCAATGCAGTATGGGATTGTACTTTGGATAGGTTTAAACTATCTACTTCCCTTCTAAATCGCAATATCATAAGCGTATCCATTTGGCGCGCAATACTATCCTTCATTACTTTCCAATTACTGGAGTTCATTTTTTTGTTGTACTCGGTAATCTTATCAAATTTGGAAAGATTATGCCTGTTGGCCTTCCAAGCATGGGCAGTACTCTTACGATGCTCCAAGTCCTGTAAGTAGATACCAACACCAAACCCTACTATAACAAGGATTAGAATTATTTTTAAGCTTTTAACGGTCAACTTCATAGTATTTACTTCGTTAGGGTGGGGTAAAACTAACAGAGACATGCTAGAACAAGGTTCTTTTTACCTTTAATTCTTAACTCATATCGCGTCCAAGATACAAAATATGCGATTTGTATTACAAAATCATGTATAATCTGCTACTTTCTATCGACAACCTGTACGATATTTTTCAATTCGGTAGTAAGTGTGTTTCCTTCAAAAATTCTTGAATATTTCCTACAAAACATTTTAAAAACAAAAATCCCGACATCATATGATAGCGGGATATAAAAAAAATTGTTGGCCCACAAGGACTCGAACCTTGAATGACGGTACCAAAAACCGGAGTGTTGCCAATTACACCATGGGCCAATATCTAATCACTAAAGCAAGTTTAGCTTTCGAGCGTGCAAATTTAAAACAAAGTTTGGTTTGCACAAACATTTTTACTCACAATAATCCAAAATATTCATCTAATGAAAAGGGCACACTCTTCCGCATCAAGATTCAAAAAACTCAAAAAAATACCGTTAATCCAAACGTTAGAGCCGCCATAGAAAGCTTGTTAAAGGTTTATAAAAATTGTCGTCGGTTCTATATTTTAATTAGTAAATTCGCCCCATAGCTTTAACCAGGGTTACATGTTTTCAAAGAACTTCCAGAAATGGGACACTATTTTAGGGTGGACCGTATTTTTTATAGCATTCATAACTTACTACATCACCGTTGAACCTACTAATAGTTTTTGGGATGCCGGGGAGTACATAGCCACTTCAGCTAAGCTCCAGGTAGGACACCCTCCGGGAGCACCACTATTACAAATGATTGGGGCGTTTTTTGCTATGTTCGCCTTTGAACCTAGTCAAGTAGCCATGATGGTGAACTTGGTTTCCGGAGTGTCCAGTGCGTTTACTATTTTATTTATGTTCTGGACCATTACCAACATAACCCGGAAACTCATAGACACCAATGAGCAATTTACGAATAGTAAGGCAATAGCCGTTTTAGGTAGTGGAATTGTAGGATCTTTGGCCTTCGCCTATTCCGACAGTTTTTGGTTCAATGCAGCAGAGACGGAGGTATATGCTATGGCCAGTTTCATTATGGCCTTGCTACTTTGGTTAGGTCTTAAATGGACAGACAACCTCGAAGACCCGAGAGGTAACCGATGGCTAATTTTGATATCATTTGTGGTCGGACTGACCTTTGGAATTCAGTTTATGGGCTTCTTGGCCATACCCTCCATCGGGCTTCTTTATTATTTCAGAACGTATAAAAAAACTACGGTCAAGAACTTTCTGTTAGCCAATATCGCCGTCATTGCTATTTTAATGTTAGTCTATAAGTTTTCATTGACTTACGTACTACAGCTCTTTGGCTGGGGTGAGGTTTTCTTTATCAATAGTATAGGGCTTCCATTCAATTCTGGCTCCATAATTATTGGCATTCTGTTTATCGCTACCTTTTATTTTGGTCTCAATTACACTCGAAAGAATCAATACAGGACAGCAAATACCATTGTCCTATGTTTGATGTTTCTCTTCCTTGGATTTTCTTCGTGGCTAATGCTCCCAATACGTGCCAATGCTAATGTTGTTATCAATGAAAATAACCCTGAAGACGCTAGAGCACTTTTAGCTTATTATAACCGAGAACAATATCCGGGCGTTGATAGCCCAATCTATGGCACCTACTATTCTGATATGTTCGCTGGAGCGGGTGAGGACAGGGATGGAAAACCCAAATACGAAAAGGATTACGCCCTTGGAAAATACATTATCGTTAATAAATACATTGATGCAGAGCAGGGCCCTAATCCCAAACATCAGGGCATACTTCCCCGTATGTGGAGTTCGCAACACGCTGCAAATTATATGCAATACTTTGGACCGTTGGAGTTTCGGATGACACAATCCAATGAGGAACTCCGACAAGCGGTAGAGCAAGTAAAAAGTGGTTTCGCAAACGGTGAAATAGACGCTGACCAGTACATAAGTTTCTTAAAACGTTTTAGTGATTACATAGAAGTAGAACCCCCATCGGTTTGGCAGAATGTTAAGTACATGTTCGAGTTTCAGTTTAATTATATGTACATGCGCTATTTTATGTGGAATTTTGTAGGCAAACAAAATGATGTGCAGGGACGTTACAATGATAACGGTAACTGGTTGAGCGGTATTAAGTTTATTGATAGCTGGCGTTTGGGGAATCAGGATAATTTGCCAAGTGATATAGAAAATAACAAAGGACGGAACACCTATTTTTTCCTACCCCTGTTGCTAGGTATTATAGGTCTTGTTTTCCAAATCTCTAAAGATTCCAAACAGTTCTGGGTACTCTTGGTCTTTTTCCTGTTTACGGGTATCGCTATTCAATTTTACACGAATCCCTATATTTTTCAGCCTAGGGAGCGTGATTATTCTTTGGTCGGATCGTTTTATGTCTTTGCACTTTGGATTGGTCTTGGCGTTTATGGGCTATATGACGGTTTTAAGGATTGGTTAGCCCCAAAAATTCTTGCGCCTTTGGTTGTCGTTATCTGTTTATTTGCCGTGCCCACGGTTATGGCGGTCCAAAACTGGGACGATCATGACCGCTCCAATCGCTTTACCGCAAACGCCTCGGCCAAAGCATATTTAGACTCCACACAAAAGGACGCAGGCGCCATTCTATTTACCATTGGGGACAATGATACTTTTCCACTTTGGTACGCTCAAGAGATTGAGGGGTACCGAACAGATGTTCGCATTGTTTGCACCAGTCTTTTCGAAACCGATTGGTACGTAGACCAGATGAAGAAGAAGGCCTATGAAAGCGACCCGATTCCATCACAAATTGAACATGACAAATATCGCTGGGGCTCCAGGGACGTGCTCTACCATCAAGCGATCACAGAAAATAGGTGGCCCATCAAGGATTTCATCAATTGGATAGATAGTGACAAACCTAGGACTAAACTCAAGTACCTATTTGAACAGAATAATGCAGATTTAAGCAACTATTCAGAAAACACACAAAATATAGTGTATTACCCTACCAACAAAATCAGGGTGCCCGTGAACAAGAAGAACGCATTGGAAAGTGGTTTGGTCAAAGAAAAAGACTCGGCCCTTATCGTTGACTATATTGACATTGACCTCCCTAGCGCCATTACCAAAAAAAGTATGATGATGTTAGACATCCTTGCCAACAACAACTGGAAAAGACCTCTATATTTTTCTGGCGGGAGTTTTGATGATGCGGAATACCTTTGGATGAAAGACTACTTGCAGTTGGACGGATTGGCCTACAAACTGGTACCTATACGTACCGAACGCCCCAACTCTTTTGATATGGGTAGAATAGATACGGATTTAATGTATGATATTGTCACCAAATGGGACTGGGGAAATGCCGGAAGCCCAGATATTTACCATGATACGCAGACCCGAATCCAAAGTGTTTCTTACCGGGGTAATTTGGCTCGTCTTATGGAAGCACTCATCAAAGAGAACAAAATAGATAGGGCAAAAGAAGTAATAGAAATATCTCTAACGAACATGCCCGTAGATTTATTTGGATACTACACGTTAGTAGAACCTTTTGTTGACGGTTATTATAAGGTTGGGGAAACACAAAAAGCTCGAGAGCTATTTGGTAAACTCAAAAAAGTATACCAAGAGCGATTGGAGTACTATGCCAGTAGTAGTTTGGATGAGCAGTATAGCAAAATTGATGAAATTATTGCCGATATGGAGGCCTACAGAAGGAACATTGATATTTTAATCGCCAATGATGATCGGGAAATCGCAGAAAAAGAAACGCTCATCTTTAATGAGTATATAGATAAATTCCAACATTTTTATAAGGATGAGGATGATATGGAATTTCTGGAACCCGAATCTGGTGATAATCCAGACATGCAAGATTCTGTTTCTATATCCGATAGTATTCAACCGGACAACACCAGAACGGACTTGATTCAAGATACAGTAGGAGTATCTCCGGAAAATTAAATGTATAATTAAAAATTGGTATTTTACTAAGCGTATTCGTTCAAAATACCGATCAGTGTATTGGCATCTTGCTCACCACTTTGGCGCCAAACCATTTCACCTTTTTTGTAAATCATAAGGGTAGGTAAACCCTTAACCCGTAAAGCTTGGGAAAGTTCCTTATTCTTGTCCACATCTATTTTAATGACCTTGCCCTTGTCTCCGAGTGCAGCGGCAACATCCCTTAGAACGGGATGCATTGCAGTGGACTGCTCGTTCCACTCCGCATAAAAATCCAAGAGTACAGGAACGTTTAAATCTATAAGTTCACCAAATTTAGACATATAATCGGCTTTGCTTTATTCGCCAAATGTAGTAAAAATTGTTAAAATAGTAACGATACCGTTATTTTTGTAGCCCCGAGCCAGGTTAAAATCATGTTAACGACTTCTTTTTTTAATGTAATCACAGTAATTTCGGGCCAAATCCCTACTCTTCCGGGATATCCCAAAAATCCAAAACCACGGTTCACATTAATGAACTGTCCCATTTCCTTATAGATGCCCGCCCAATACCTGTAACGCCACTTTACAGGGCTCCATTTAATCCAACCGGGAATTTCAATACCGAACTGCATGCCATGGGTATGACCGCTGAGGGTAAGGTGATAGTGCTTGGAATCATTAATTACCTCCTCTTCCCAATGAGATGGGTCGTGACTCATCAAAATCTTGAAATCATCATTCCCGATTCGTGAAGAGGCTTTCTTTAAATCACCTGCTTTTTTAAAGCCACCCTTTCCCCAGTTCTCAACACCTATAAGGGCAATCTTATCCGTTCCCTTTTGCAAATAACGGTGTTCGTTCAACAAAAGGTCAAAACCCATATTTTTCTGCAACACCTTTAAGTCCTTGAGGTTTTGTTGTTTTAGCTCTTCGGTTTCCCATGGGATATAGTCTCCATAATCATGATTTCCCAACACGGAAAATTTACCGTCCTTGGCCTCCAAGGAAGAAAATAAATCCGCCCATGGCAGCATTTCTTCCGTTTTATTATTTACCATATCACCAGTAAATAAAATGGTGTCACTTTTCTGTTTGTTGATAAGGTTCACCCCATACTCTATCATCTCGCGATTATCAAAACTACCGCTATGTATATCGGAAATTTGTGTTATTCGGTATCCATCAAAAGCATCGGGGAGATCGGCAAACTCCAAATCATATTTGAGCACCTTAAAGTTATATTTACCTCTATACATGCCATAAAGGAGCGCTCCAAAAGGCAGGGAGGCTATTCCTAGCGCTATTAGACTAAGAAAACGTCTCCTTTGGGGCAAACTGAACTGCTTAGATGTTCCAAAAACTTTTTCGTACAAACCTGTAACTAGTCTAAAAATATCTTCGGAAAACAGAAAAAAAATGGTAATTATTTTAAAAGTCAGAATAGTCAATAAAAATCCAAAAGCATAACTTTTTGGAACACTTAACACCCTGCCAGCCTCCTCTCCTACGGTGAATTGATAAATGAAATTGATGAGCACCGCCAGTGCCACCCCAATATATAAATAAGACCACCACGGTTGTCTAACGGTTGCTTTTATGGCTTGTATAACATATATACTTAAGCCAATATAAATCACAACAAATAGTATCCAACGGAACATAATATTTTTTTACAAAGATATTTTTTGATATGCTACCACGATGCCCTTTTGCGTTTTATTTAACCTTGTTTACCACAGCGCTTATTCTCCCCTCATTAGAAATAGCAATTTTATCATCGGACAAAAAAGCTGGTGAATTCATGCTAATTTTTGGTTTACTTGCCATTGTTTGAACCAACTCGGTACCGGACAAGTGGATGGCCTTGAACACTTTCTTTTTCATAAATACTTCTATATTGGACCCATTAACACCGGATCCAGGCATTATTATGGAGGTAGAAGCTTTGTGCTGTAGTTCTCCCAATAAGTCAATACCTTCTATTGCAGATTTATGTTGGCCAGAGGATAGGATGTAATTTACTCCCATAGCCTCTAACTGTTCCAAAGTTTTGAATGGCTCTTTGACCCAATCAAACGCACGATAAAAAGTGAATTTCAAACCTTCAGAGGCCTCGATTAATTGTTTAGTCCGTTCCGTATCCAAGGTATAATCCTTTTTCAAAACCCCTGATACAATTCCGTCAAAACCCATTTCAATACAGAGTGCGATGTCGGTTTTCATGATTTCAAATTCGGATTCCGAAAATGTGAAATCCCCACTTCTGGGACGTATCAATACATGAACCGGTATGGATATATGATCTTTAATCGCTTTCAACAAACCGTACGAAGGGGTTATACCTCCAACGGCAAGCTCCGAACATAGTTCTATTCTATCCGCTCCCGCTTTTTGTGCATTAATGGCAGATTCCAAAGAATTGGCGCAGACTTCAACGAGCATTTACTTATATTTAAAGCCCTAATATAAACAACCTTTTCATGGAAAGAAGAAAGTTCCTAAAAAATTCTACGACCGTAACCGCAGGGCTAATTTCGGCTCCGATATTGGCATCCTGTGGTCGGGAAAAAACTACTGTTGCACCGATTCAAGATTCAAAAACCGTTCTTCCCATCGTTATTTGTACTTGGAATTTTGAGAATGCCTCCGCTAGGGCATGGGAGGTTTTAAGTACAGGAGGAACTGCCTTGGATGCTATTGAACAAGGGGTAATGGTTGAAGAGAACGACGTAAATAACCAAACTGTAGGTAAAGGTGGCAGACCGGACCGCGATGGCAACGTAACCTTGGATGCTTGCATTATGGATAAGGATGGTAACTGTGGTGCCGTCCTGGCCATGCAACATATTGCCAATCCTATTTCCGTGGCCCGTAAAGTAATGGAAGATACGCCTCATGTAATGTTGGTGGGAAAGGGAGCTGAGCAGTTTGCCTATGAAAAAGGGTTTAAAAAAGTGAACCTACTTACGGAAAAATCCAAGGCTGAATGGTTAGAATGGAAAAAAACTTCCAAATACAAACCTATCATAAATATCGAAAACCATGATACCATCGGTATGTTGGCTATTGATGAAAATGGAGATATCGCCGGCGGATGTACTACAAGTGGTATGGCTTATAAAATGGCAGGGCGAGTTGGAGATTCCCCGATCATAGGAGCCGGTCTTTTCGTGGACAAGGAAGTGGGAGGAGCTACGGCTACTGGGGTTGGGGAAGAAGTTATCCGTACCGTAGGTAGTTTCCTAATCGTAGAATTGATGCGTCAAGGAAAATCACCACAAGAGGCTTGCGTAGAAGGTGTAAAAAGAATAATGGCGAAAAACGAAGGTAGAAACGATTTTCAAATCGGGTTTATCGCCATCAATAAAAAAGGGGAAACTGGGGGCTATTGTATTCAGCCTGGGTTTACTTACAGAACCTATTCCAAAGAAGGACATGTCAATAATCCTTCCAATAGCTTTTTAGGAACATAGATTATTTCCTACCAAATTTTAATTCGTTCAAAATTATGCAACAAAGATTAGCGCTTATCGCTCTAGTCGTCAAAGACTATGAGGAAGCAATTGAATTCTATACCAAAAAACTAAATTTCGAGTTAATTGAAGACACTATAATAAACAATGCAAAAAGATGGGTGGTTGTTGCTCCTCCCGGCGCTAGAGAATGTTCTTTGTTATTGGCAAAAGCTACAAATGAAAAACAGGCCAGCAGTATAGGGAATCAAACTGGAGGTAGAGTTTTCCTATTCTTATTTACGGATAATTTTGAAAGGGATTATAATGATATGATTAATAAAAAAATAAATTTCATTAGACCTCCTAAATCTTACGATTATGGAACGGTCGCAGTCTTTGAGGACCTGTATGGCAACTTATGGGATTTGCTTGAACCCAGCATTAGCAACAAAGGATTTATAAAAGGATAATAGTCTTACAAGACGGTTTGTTCTGACCCTTTAGTAATCTTTCCTATTTGTTTTCTCCTTCCATTTCGTACTTTTAACCTCGCATTTTTAACTTCTAACGATGGCCAATCAAAAAAGACTCTTTTTACTGGATGCATATGCACTCATTTTTCGTGGGTATTACGCCTTAATCAAAAATCCGAGAATCAATTCAAAGGGTATGGACACCTCTGCCATCATGGGCTTTATGAATTCCCTTTTTGATGTCATCAAGCGTGAAAAACCGGACCATTTGGCTGTATGTTTTGATAAAGGTGGAAGTGCGGAAAGGACAGAAATGTTTGCTGAATACAAAGCGAACAGGGACGAGACCCCGGATGCTATTCAGATTGCCATTCCGTACATACAAGATATTCTAAAAGCCATGCACATTCCATCCGTCGTTCTGGAGGGCTGGGAAGCGGATGATATTATAGGAACATTGGCCAAGCAAGCTGAAAAAGAAGATTATAAGGTTTTTATGGTCACCCCGGATAAGGATTTTGGTCAGTTGGTTTCAGAAAATATATTCATGTACCGTCCCGCCCGCATGGGTAACGGTATCGAAATTTGGGGTATTCCCGAGGTACAGAAACGGTTTGGTGTGGAACGTCCGGAACAAGTAATCGACTACCTAGGCATGATGGGCGATGCCAGTGATAATATTCCGGGGCTTCCCGGCGTAGGTGATAAAACCGCTAAAAAATTCATTCAGGAATTTGGTTCAATGGAAGGTCTTTTGGCCAATACCGATAAACTAAAGGGAAAGATGAAGGAGAAGGTGGAAGAAAATAAGGAACTGGGACTGCTCTCCAAAAAATTGGCCACCATCTGTGTAGATTGTGATGTAACTTTTAACGCCAAGGACTATGAGCTTTCCGTTCCGGATAGCGAGAAGGTTCAGGAACTGTTCGAGGAACTCGAATTTCGAAGACTTAAGGACCAATTCATCAAGATTTTTTCCGGGGAGATAGCCGAAACCCAAACCCAAGTAACAAGTACAGAAACAGCCAAAAAGCAATCGGCATCCGCAGGTAGCGGCCAATTTTCCCTATTTGGGGGAGATGGCGCGGCACCGGCGACCATCAAAGACGTGAACAGCAGAAACACCATTGACGATGTTCCACATGTATATCAAAGTGTGGCACCGGGAATGGCCATGAAACTATTTTTGCAGAATTTGATGAAACAGACCTCGGTTTGTTTTGATACCGAGACCACAGGCCTAAATCCGCTAACCGCAGAATTGGTCGGAATCGCTTTTTCATGGGAGCCAACGAAAGGATTTTACATTCCTTTTCCCGAGGAAAAGAATGATGCCCAAAAACTCATAGAGGAATTAAGACCCTTCTTTGAATCCGAATCCATTGAAAAAATAGGTCAGAATTTAAAGTATGACCTTAAGGTACTTCATAAGTATAACATCCAGGTAAAAGGCAAATTCTTTGATACCATGTTGGCCCATTATTTAATAAATCCGGATATGCGGCATAATATGGATGTACTATCTGAAACCTACCTCAACTACACGCCCGTTTCCATCACGGAACTTATTGGTAAGAAAGGTAAAAACCAGATGAACATGCGTGACGTTCCTTTGGAAAAACAAACCGAATATGCGGTGGAGGACGCGGACATCACTTTTCAATTGGCACAACACTTTAGGCCGGAATTGGTAGAAGCAAAGACCGATGGGCTTTTTAATGATATTGAAATTCCATTATTGCATGTGTTAGCGGATATGGAATTGGAAGGCATCAATCTTGACCAGGAGTTTTTGCATTCTCTTTCCGAGGATTTAAACAATGATATCACAGCGCTTGAAAAAAAGATTTATGAGGATGCCGGGGAAGAATTCAATATAGGATCACCAAAACAATTGGGAGAGATTCTTTTCGATAAAATGAAATTGGTGGATAAACCGAAAAAAACAAAAACAGGTCAGTATTCTACTGCAGAGGATGTTCTGTCCTCTTTGGCCAAGGACCATAAAATTATTCAAAACGTTTTGGAATATCGGGGACTTTCAAAACTTAAAAGCACTTATGTAGATGCCCTTCCTGAACAAGTAGAACCTTTTACTGGAAGGGTGCATACGGATTATATGCAAACTGTTGCCGCCACAGGTAGGTTAAGTAGTAATAATCCCAATTTACAGAACATTCCAATCAGGACAGAAAGGGGAAGACAAGTCCGAAAGGCTTTTATTCCAAGGAATGAAAACTACATTCTGCTCGCAGCAGATTATTCACAAATAGAACTACGGATAATTGCTGCGTTGAGTGAAGAAGATACGATGATTGAAGCCTTTAAGAATGGCGAAGATATCCACGCTTCAACCGCTTCTAAGGTTTTTAATATTCCAATAGAAGAGGTTACAAGAGAGCAACGTAGTAATGCCAAGACCGTCAACTTTGGTATTATTTACGGGGTTTCTGCATTTGGGCTGAGCAACCAAACCGATCTTTCCCGAGCGGAAGCCAAGGAGTTAATAGACACTTATTATAAAACCTATCCAAAACTTAGAAATTACATGAGTGAGCTCATCGATTTTGCGCGAGAGAATGGTTACGTGCAAACCGTTTTGGGAAGACGTAGATACTTAAAAGACATCAACGGCAGTAATGCCGTTGTACGTGGCGCAGCAGAACGGAATGCCGTGAATGCGCCTATTCAAGGAAGTGCCGCGGATATCATAAAAATAGCCATGATTAATATCCATAGAAAACTTACTGAGGGTAACTTCAAAACCAAAATGCTACTCCAAGTTCATGATGAATTGGTATTTGATTGCTATAAGCCGGAATTAGAGGAAATGAAGTCACTTATTAAAACGGAGATGGAAAATGCCTATAAACTAGCTGTCCCCTTGGATGTTGAAATAGGAATTGGAGAGAACTGGTTAGTGGCACATTAACTAATGGATTATTACAAAACAAAAGGCACCACAAGTGGTGCCTTTTTAATTTTAAACGGCTTTTAGTTTAACCTAAATCACTGGCCAATCTGGGCAGTTGTTCCTTTTTCCTTTTCAACCAATCTGTGAGCGGTCTAAAGTGCCTGCTAAATTGATAGGGGGCCAAATCAAACCAGAGCTTAATCACATCCTTGTCATTCTTTCCAATTACAAGCGGTTTCTCAGTCCTGAAATCCAAATAATCAAAATCGTTTGCCTTCCCTACTACTCCATCGCTATATATGAATTTATTGTTCCTTTTACCCACGTACAAACGTAGGGTCTCATAAGTTCCAGGCCTCAACGGGACCATGCGATCAGACTTTAGGAAATAGAAATGGCCCGAGCCAATTCCTTTAATAGCCACAGAATTTTGACCTTGAAAATCTAAAATATGATGCTCGTTTCCTTCCTTATCAATAGCAGCGAATTTTTTTATATTTAAGTTCATTTCAGAAACCCCTAGCTCATTTGTAATAGAATTTTTTAAAATCAATTCCTTTACAGCTCTTTCGCCATTATACCAAATGCTCATTATATTAGAACTTAATGGAGGGACGGTCCAAATTGGTAAATAAAATCTTGTCTTTTCCATAATACGTTGTATTAAATTATAGGCTACAAAATTATGCTGAAGAGGATTAGTTAAGCAACTCCAGAATTATCCAGTTTATATGCTATTTTACCTTTTTTAATACATTTTAACATATATACAGTTAATATTTAACACATGTAGGCGGGTTTTATAATTGTTTTGTCTCATCGGTACAACACTAATTTTCAACTAGTTTAAAGTGTTAAACAATCACAAAAATTACACTATAGTCTAAATATGAACGTTGCATAAAGACTGTCCATAATCAATTCCGACGGTTCCGTTTACTAATGAAGAACTACTTTTATTTTTTTATTCTACTTCTGTGTTTTAACGCTATTGGTATGGCTCAATCCGATAGCGGGACTATCCCGGTTGTAAGTGAAAATATCAAGGTTTTTCCTAATCCCGCTACTAACGTTATTAATGTATTGGGGCTGCAGAATTCCAATAAGGCTTTTATCAGCATTTCAGATATCTATGGGAATACCTTATTACAACATCAATGGGAAATAAAGAACAATGCCCTGAATATTCCCATTGCACCTTTAGAAAGGGGTATTTACCTAATTACTATCCAAACCGAAGCATATAGTTTTCAGACGAAGTTTTATAAACAGTAGTTTTATTGAAACACAAAATTATAGGTTACGGCAATAAGCGGGCTATTTAAAACGGACAACTCGTAAGTTCCCAATGGACTATCCAAGAATACTTCCGCATCCTGAGCTCCCTGCCTTTGCGAATAGTACAAATTAAATGGATTCCTCCTACTGTAGACGTTGTAAATTGTAAAGGTCCAATCTCCCTTCCATCTCCTTTCAGGATTTTTACCGTACCGTATTTTCCACGAAAAGTCTAGCCTGTGATAAGGTCTAAGACGCGCATTGTTACGCTCTAGGAATATAGGAACATCTATATCCTCCAAAACAAAAACGCTGTTGGCCACCGTATAAGGCCTTCCTGTTTGGGCTGTGAAATTAAAACTCCAGGTATTGTAAGCATCTCCTTCAAAATTAACCGTGCCATTGAATACATGGGGTCTGTCAAAATCGGAAGGATACCATTCATTATTGTTAACACGATCTGCTAAACGTTCATTTTGCGAGCGCAGGAAGCTTCTGGACCAGGTATAATTAAACCATCCATTAAATTTACCCTTAGGCTTGCGTAAACTCAGCTCAACACCATAAGCCTTTCCTTCTGCCTGCACGATATCGCGCTCCAAAAACTCTTGCAAAAAGAAATCTGCTCCAGGTTTGTACGTAAGATTGTTTTCCGAAAGCCGATAATAACCCTCTGCTCCAAGTTCTATGGTATCATCGGCAATATTCGTATAAAGACCTAGACCAAATGCATCACTGGTTTGGGGAACAATGTTCGGGTCGGCAGTTTTCCAGCGAGATGTAGGCAAGGGTGTCGTTGTATTATAAACGTTTTGTAGGTATTGGTTCAATCTGGCATAACTCCCTTTCAAAGCCGAAGTTTCGCTCAGTTTCAAATTTAATCCCAACCTTGGTTCCAAACCGTTGTACGTTTTCACGCCTGCTCCTTTCTCAAATACCCTTGTATCTATCAATTCTCCAGAAATATCATTAAAAAATCCTTGGGTATATGGCCCAACAAACACAAAATGGTTAAACCTTAGACCTGCGGAAACCTCTAATTTTTTAGTGAGTTGCCAGTTTACATTCCCAAAACCCGCGAACACATAACTATTTTCTTCGGCCAAATCTACCGGAACAATACTGTTTCCGTTACCGGGGTCTAAGGTACCGGGCTCGATTTTATATTTGTTTATCTGGGCCCCTACATAATAATCCACCTCATTATTTATAATGTTCGAAAATTCCGTTACAAAGCTTAAATAATTAATTCTGGAGGTAAATTCGATTTCATTATCATTGTCCCTTTCCGGAAAAATTGTTTTTGGAACGTAATCACTAGCCACCAAAAGCGTTCTTAAATTAGCGTCATTGGAAAAAGTGTGGGTCCAATTCAAAGTTCCATTTAAGGTTCTAAAATCATATTGGTTGTTCTCCGCATTAATATTTTCCACTTTTGAAATCAAATCAAGTTGATAGAAATCCTTTGTATAGAAACCCGTAAACGAAATTTGGTCCTTATCCGTGGGTAGAAACAATAACTTCATAGTACTATCGTAAAAGTTGGCCTTGGTGTTTTTTAGCCTTTCCGAAAACAAGGGCAATAAAAAATCCGTAAAACCGGCCCTGCCGCCAAAACTGAGCATCAATTTATCCTTTATAAGAGGAGTTTCTAGCATTAATCTACTTGATACGATTCCTACACCCCCACTAAGTTTAAACTTATCCACATACGGATTTTTTACTTTGACATCCAGAACGGATGTCGTGCGACCACCATATCTGGCCGGAATATTTGCCCTATAAAGATTTACCGTGGAAACTGCATCTGGGGTAAACACCGAAAACAAGCCAAAAAGATGTGTGGGATTAAAAACAGGTGCATAATCATAAAGTAATAAATTTTGATCCAGTGAACCACCGCGAACTGAAAGCCCATTACTGACTTCACCGGCATTATTTACTCCCGCCACCAAGGTCATGCCCCTAAGCACGTCAAACTCACCTATGGCCGCAGGGATCTTTTTCAAATCCTTCGCCTCCAGTTGTAAAGCGCCCATTTGTGGGGTTTCTACATTTTCCAAGTTTCGTTTTGCCCTAACGATAACTTCCGACAGTTGTTCTTCTTGCGGTCTAAGCTTCACGGTGATGATCTCACCCACCTGCAAATTTATGTCCAATGTTTGTGCAGCAAATCCGATGTAGGAAACAGTAACACTATATTGTCCAGGTGATAAATTGATGGAAAACCGTCCCGAGGGATTGGTTACGCCACCACAATTACATGGTGTAATAGCTATTTGTGCATTGTCTAAAGGTATATCGGTTTCTTCATTTAAAACTAAAAAAGACAATATCTGTTCTTGCGCAATTGCCATTGTTGATGAACAAATTAAAACTAAGAGGATAGAAAATAGGGTTCTGGTCATGTTGTTCATCATTAATTAGTCAATCCAGCCATCAGGTTCATTGGCCGTTCTGAATCGTGTTTCACTACAAGGTGCCGTGTTCGTTGCTGGTGGAGGGTAGGGAGAACCGACCAAAGGTTCTAAAACAATAGGCTCCCTAGTTTCCAATGGTGGTTCTTGAATGGATTCCCTTTCTATATATATTGATGCAACGGATGAGGATGCAGCCGTGAAACGGCCCAAAACGAATTCATCGGGATTTTCAGGGTTGGATAAATTCCCAATGAGGGCCGCTGGAGGAGGAGCGTTCAACCCCCCTGAATTATCAACGATATCCTTAAGAACTTTATAGTAGTCGTAAGCGGCCGGTGAAAGTGAAAATTGTTGTACTTCGACCACCATATTCTCCTTGGTGTACAAAAGTAAATTACCTACTTCCAAATTGGAAACCGTATTCCCGTTGGAGAACTGGTCATTGAAAGCGCTTACGCTCTCAGGAAACCGAATGCGCCAACAGTCCGTTTCACAGATATAATCAAAATAGCGAAGTCCGGGCCCTGGGATATCTGCCGGAATACACTCCCCGTTCCTAAAAACCCCTTCATAACACTTTTCGCAATAGTCTAGGTTTTCAAATGAGCGGTAACTCCAGTAGTAGTTATTGGTATCTGCTGGAGGGTCATCAAAACTTATAGAAACGGCATGACCGGGCACAAATTTGCCTCCGTAGATTTCCCTGAATTCCAATTCCGTATCATACCTTACGCTGATTTCATTTATGGGAACGGGAGCCAGTATCGTTTCTGGGGTTGACTCATACCTATTGCCGTTGGCAAGTACAATGGATAGTTTCCAAGTCTCTCCTGGAACCACCACAAAATCTGGTGGTGCTAAGTAGGTATTCCTAACTTCGGTAAGCGGTACCGTTCTACCCGAGACCGCGTTCTCGAAACTAACCGAAGCACCTTCAATGAAGTTAACGACCTTAACACCGAATTCTATGGCGGATTCGCTAATAGTGACAAATGAAGCTCTAGGCGCGGTTGATGCAAATCCTTCAATGAAAACCAGTCCTTCCTCTATTTGAAATTCGGGAGTCACGGGGTCCACGCATCCAACCATCGGAATGAAAACTACAACAACAAAAATTCTAAAAAATTTTATTCTGTTCATATAATGCTTTTACAAACCATTGTTATTGTTGATTCACCCATCCACTCGGTCTAATACCTGTCCTATACCTGCTTTCGAAACAAGGAGCCTTGGAAACTATCGGTGGTGGTACTTCATTCTCTTCCGGCGAATTAATAATCCGTTGTTCCAATTGCGGTTCTTCAATAAAGATACGTTCCACATATTTTGAAATAATCGTACTAGAGGCCGCGGTAAACCTCCCCAAAACGAACTCATTGGCATCACTAGGGTTATACATATTACCAACCAAGGCCGCCGGCAAAGGCGAATTAAACCCTCCATTATCATCTACAATATCCTTCAGCGTTTTTAAATACTTATACGCTTTTGAAGATATTGAAAATTGTTGTAGTTCTATCAATATATCGTCATTGCTATATAAAAGAACCTCTCCCACCGGTAACTGGGACACTAGTTTTCCATTAACAAATTGATCCGATAATAAAATAATACGCTCATTATATCTAATACGCCAGCAGTCTCCCTCACAGGAGTACGTGTAATATTCCTTCAACGGAGGACCACCACCGTTTGGATTAGGTTGAAAACATTCATCGTTTCTGTAGATGGTGTAATCGTAACATTCCCTGCAATAAATAAGTTTTTCATAAGATTTGAACCTCCAATAATAATAGTTTTCCTCATCTTCCGGGTCGCTAAAAGAGGTTGTAATTTCATGACCTGGAACGAATGTATTGAAGGCCTCGGAAAATAATAGTTCCGGCTTATAGGAAATTTCTATGGATCGGGCCTCTACCTCTGGTGGTACCCGCTCAGATTCAGACTTGAGCATACGTCCATCTTTTAAAAGCACCTCCAGTTCCCATAGTTCCTCTTCTTTCACTTTAAAATCGATAGGCGGTAAATACGCATCCTCTTTTTCAAAAAGCAGAACCTTTTCTTCGGTAATGGAATTCACAAAATAAACTTCAGCACCTAAGACAGGGACAGTTCTGTTTATGCCAAATTCAGTTAAGGTCTCGCTTATCGTAACATATGAAGTCCCAGGAGTGGTTGATGCTAAGGCATCAATATAGATAAGGCCTTCCCTAAATTCAAAATCCGGTTGTACAGCATCGATGCAGGAGGTGCTCACCAGTAAGAGCGAGCAAAAGCAAAGAACTATACGGGAAGTGATTGATTTTTGGAATAAGAGCTGTATTTTCTTCGCCACATTTAAAAATAAGCGTTATGTCCCTTTTCTACAACATCAATTGTATTAAAGGCATATATGATTAGAATTTAAACTTATTTCTATTGGTTCGCCATCCAATACATGAGTCTTACCGGCTTACCGTTAAGGATTACAGGTTTTCCATCAAAATCAAAATCAGCTTCATTGGCATGTGAATAAATCCATGACCAGTGTCCATTATACCTATAATCATCTCCTCCAAAGAAACCCGTTAAGTCGGTGACATGGTCATAAAATGAGAAATGGACATTCTCAGCCCCGGCATTAATCAATCTTTTATATAATGGGACCACCGTTTCCTCGGGCACCGTAGTTGTATCATCCGCAGCATGGATAAACCATATGGGTATATGTTTTATTTTCTCCACTTGGTCATCTGTTATATATTGATTTTGATAAGCCAAAGCGCTGATGTAAGCAGCTCCGAAATAATCAGGATGCTCCAATAAGAATTTCAAACTCATGTAACCGCCATTTGAGCAACCTCCTATATAAATTCTATCAGTGTCAATATCGGGATGATCTGCTACATATTTTTTTATAAGTCCCATTAACGCTTCATTATAAATATCATCCTTATCGCCCCGAGTATAATCACCACTTTCGCTTTGCATCCAGAAAGTAGGTGTTTGGGGTGCTAGCACAAAAGCACCGCCGAACAGTGACTGTATTTCATCCGATGCATAGTTCAACGCCTTATTTGCAATCAACGCCATGGCGGGGTCCGTTCCTCCTTCACCCCCTCCATGCAACCAAATTATTAAGGGAAGTTTTCCCTTTTTTTGGGAACAAAGGCACCGTACGTGAGGTTTATACCATTTTGCGCATACGTTCCCTTCAAATCAAAATCATCAAGCAAGGGAATAATTCTATTTACTTCGGAGTTCCAAATTCTCTCGGTAGATTTTTGCGTTATGGTCAATTTGTAGTCAATCCATTGGTTCATACCTCGATTGTTCTTCCGAATGTATTTTATTGGTGAACCAAGGGTGGCATCAGGTCCAACAAATAGAACCAATGTGATATAATTACCTTCATCAACCCTGTTCCCCTTTTCATCCGACACATAGGCATAAATTACTTTTCTTTCACCAACAGCCTCTTCAGCATCCATTTGAACACCTTCAAAACTTCGCTCCACCTTAACATCAAAGTCAGCGTCATTTACTTCAGTCAATTTATCTCCTACCGAAAGTATTACTTTGTTTGCAGCAGGACCCCAGTCGTAGCCATTTATAACCAAAGTGTAATCCTTTCCATTACCAGCATCCTGTCCATATCCGCAATTACATGAAAATGCAATCAATACCATAAACAATATGCTCTTTAGAGCTTCCATTCTATTCATAATTATCAAAGTTGTATTAATAAGCAAAAAGGTACAATTTTAATTCTATGCTTATTTCCGAGATACTCAATAATTAATATTCCCATAATTTGTTTTTTATGAATGACTTCGGTAATCATAAAAAAAGCCCTTCCAAAATATGGAAGGGCTTTTAAATAAAATATATAGTCCCGATTATCTCCTTCTAAAAATCAGTTCTCCGCTCTCATCAAAATTGGGTATCTCTAAATCTGCCGCATTTACAGTCATGATATCTCCCTGGACAGTTACCCTAACCTCTATTTGTTGCCCATCTGCATCTATGAAACTTACCACATTATCGTCATAAGTATAGGTGCTGGACTCAGTATCCGATTGTGTGGGACATGGCACGTCCAGACCCGAATTACTGGCATTGACCTCAACGTAATTGGCCGCATTTGTAGCAATTGCGGTTAAATCCTGATTGAATTGCAATGTGATAATGAAACAGTCCTTGTCTGTAAGGAAGTCTAATATTTGTTTCCCAAATTTGGCATCATCAGTGGCCGTTTCATTGTTTATCTTAAGCTCGGTAGCATCCCATGTACCCACTATATTATTGGAAGAGCTATCCTCGCTGTTTTCGTCCTTATCTGAACTACAGGAAAAAAGAAGCGATGTCGCAACGAACAAGAAAAGAAAGGATTTTTTCATAAAAATAAGTTTAGTTTACGATCTACCTAACGAAAAAACTAGGTATATATTTTAACATGGACCTGTTTTGATAGTATTGAAGGAATAAGTAGCCATATTTGAGGAAAGTATATTTTGTAAAGTCTTTCACTGTAAGGATATTTTGAGCACTCAAAAGCATCAGATATGACAACTGAGAGTGCGATACATTATTAGTTGAAAAAAGTAAAAATAAAGAGAAACAAGTATTTGCAATTCAACTTTATAATTGTACATTTGCAGCCCGTTTGACGGGATTGAATTGATTAATAGTTAAAAATAGCAGTAGTGGATACATTAAGTTATAAAACCATTTCGGCCAATAAAGCAACGGTAAACAAAGAGTGGTTACTGGTTGATGCCGATGGAGAGACACTAGGACGATTGGCTTCTAAAGTAGCAATTTTGTTAAGAGGAAAGCACAAGCCAAGTTTTACTCCACACGTTGATTGTGGTGACAATGTTGTTATCATCAATGCGGAAAAAATTTCCCTTTCCGGAAATAAATGGTCCGACAAATCTTATATAAGATATACTGGATACCCAGGTGGACAACGAACTACTACTGTAAAAGAATTATTGGAAAAAAATCCTGCGGCCATCGTTGAAAAGGCGGTAAAAGGAATGTTACCTAAGAATAGATTGGGAGCGGAACTTTTTAGAAACTTAAAGGTTTATGCCGGTACAGAGCACGGTCAAGAAGCTCAGAAACCAAAGGTGGTTAATTTAAAAGATCTTAAATAATGGACATAATTCATAAAATAGGAAGAAGAAAGACTGCTGTTGCACGAATTTATCTTTCTGAAGGAAAAGGTAACATTACCATTAACAATAAGGAATTAAGCAGTTACTTTCCTACTGCTACGTTGCAGTATAAAGTAAAACAACCGTTCATGCTTACTGGCACCGATGATAACTATGACGTTAAGATAAACGTTTTTGGTGGTGGAATCACAGGACAGGCTGAGGCAATTAGACTGGCCATTTCCAGAGCTATGTGCGAAATTGATACTGAGAATAGAGCCACCCTAAAACCAGAAGGTTTGTTAACCAGGGATCCAAGAATGGTAGAGCGTAAGAAATTCGGTCAGAAAAAAGCCCGTAAGAAATTCCAATTCTCTAAGCGTTAATATTAGAATTTTAAGCATCCGCCAACTGGTGGATGTTCTTATTATATTTTTTAACAAAGTTCATTGAAAATTCCCGTTAGAGGGAAAAATTAAAAAACCATACTTAGTATTATTCTAAAGTATGGCCCCAGGAGACCCTAAAACAACTTCGAAAATTCGGAGTAGGGCACTGTTAGTTTAGCATCTAAATGACGAAGGCTATTACCATTAGGTAGTTACCACTTTATCATTGCTAATTCAAAAGAACGTAAACTAAATTTAAAATGGCGAAAGTCGAAGTAAAACAATTATTAGAAGCAGGTGTGCATTTTGGCCACCTAACCAGAAAGTGGAATCCGAACATGGCTCCTTATATCTACATGGAGCGCAACGGCATACACGTTATCAATCTTTACAAAACGGTTGCAAAAATGGACGAGGCCAACGAGGCCTTAAGTAAAATTGCTGCGTCCGGTCGTAAAATTCTTTTTGTTGCCACTAAAAAACAGGCAAAGGACATCGTTGCTGAAAAGGCGGCAAATGTAAATATGCCATACATTACAGAAAGGTGGCCAGGTGGTATGTTGACCAACTTTGTAACTATACGAAAAGCCGTCAAGAAAATGGCCATGATCGATAGAATGAAAAAAGATGGTACTTTTCTTACCTTATCTAAAAAAGAGCGTCTTCAAGTAGACCGTTTACGTGCCAAGTTAGAAAAGAACCTTGGTTCTATTTCTGAAATGACTCGTTTGCCCGGTGCTTTGTTCATCGTGGATACAATGCGTGAGCACATTGCGGTTAAGGAAGCTCAAAAATTGAACATTCCAATATTCGCTATGGTGGATACCAATTCCGACCCTAGAGATGTGGATTATTTGATTCCTTCCAACGATGATGCTTCTAAGTCTATAGACATTATCATGACTCAAGTAACCAATGCGGTTGCAGAAGGTTTAGCGGAACGAAAGTCTGAAAAAGCCGAAGGCGATGCAAAGAAAGAAAAAGGAGATAAAGGTTCTAAAAAAGAGGACAAGGCAGCTGCCGCCCCTAAATTGAAACCAACACCTGAAAAAGTAGAAACAAAAGCACCTCCGGTACTTCAAAAAGCTACAGAGGTTGAAGTTGACGTTAAGGCAACCAAAGAAGCTGTTGAGGAAGAAAAAGCTTCCCCCAAAAAAGAGACGAAGAAGGCAACTAAGGAGAAAAAATCAGCTTCGGACGATTTAACCAAGATTGAAGGAATCGGACCGAAAGCAGCTGAAGCCCTTTCCAATGCAGGAATGGAGTCTTTTGAAAAATTAGCTAAAGGAGATGCTGAAAAAATCAAAGAAGTTTTAACCGAAGCAAGTTCCAGGATGGCACACTTAGATCCAACTTCTTGGCCTAAGCAAGCTAAAATGGCCGCTGATGGAAAGTGGGACGAGCTAAAGGAATGGCAGGATAGTGTTAAAGGTGGAGTTGAATAAAATCACCATTAACTAGATTAAATACTAATATGAAATTTGCCTTTTGGCAAATCTTAAAATAGAACAAAAAATGGCAAAGATTACAGCCGCAGAAGTAAATAAATTAAGAAAGACTACCGGAGCCGGTATGATGGATTGTAAAAATGCATTGGTAGAGGCAGATGGAGATTTTGAAAAAGCAATTGAAATCCTTCGTAAAAAAGGACAAAAGGTAGCTGCTAAAAGAGCGGACAGAGATTCTTCCGAAGGGGCTGCAATTGCCAAAGTAAATGATGCTAACACTCATGGAGTTGTTATTTCCTTGAATTGTGAAACAGATTTTGTCGCTAAGAACGATTCCTTTGTGACGTTGGCCAATGAATTGGCGGACTTAGCTTTAGATTACGACTCAAAAGATGCCTTTTTAGCTGCCGATTACAAAGGAATGACCGTTCAGGAAAAATTGACGGAACAGACCGGTGTTATCGGAGAAAAGATTGAAATTGGTGGTTTTGAAAAATTAAGCGCACCGTTCGTGGGATCTTACATACATGCGGGTAATAAAATAGCAGTTCTTACAGGACTTTCGCATGCAGTGGACGGTGCAGAAGAAGCGGCCAAAAATGTGGCCATGCAAGCTGCAGCTATGAATCCTGTTGCTTTGAATGAAGAAGGTGTTGATCAATCGGTTATTGATAAGGAGATTGAAATTGCCAAAGATCAATTGCGTCAAGAAGGAAAACCTGAAGCTATGTTAGACAACATCGCCAAAGGCAAGTTAAAGCGTTTCTTCAAGGATAATACATTGGTAAATCAAGATTATATAAAGGATAGCAAACAAAGTGTTGCTCAATATTTAAAATCCGTCAATGCTGACCTAAAGGTCGTTGGATTTAAAAGAGTTGCTCTAGGATAGTAAGAACTCAAACTAACTCAAAAGAAAAACCGCTAATCAGACTTTTTGATTGGCGGTTTTCTATTTTATTACCATTCTCCACTTAATTTCCTAGTTCCTACCAGGATTTGATGACAATGTCACCATTGAAGGTCTTGAAGAGCATTTCCGGACCGCCACCATTTATTTTTCCGTTCACCCACTGGTCTATTTTAACCTTATAGGTGTTCGATGTTTTCACTGTTTGAGGCATTGCCTTTTTCTTTTCCACAACCATATCAAAATCCGTATAAATATCTCCTTGTTCAGATTTCAATTTTAGATTTCCTTTAGCAGCTTTGGGAAAGGTTATATTCAAGTCTCCATTTAGACTACTAAAGGCCATATTCGCCCCGGCCGTGACGGTTTTAAATGTAGCATCAATATCACCATTTACTGTATCCGCTGAAGCTGAGCCATTGACCTCTGTCAGCGTTATTTCACCGTTGACATTACTGATTTCAAACTCTCCACTAACACCTGTTACACTTATATTTCCTTTATTTACGGTACCAAGTTTTAAAGAAAAATTTGTAGGCACTTTTATTTCTAGATTGATTACCTTATTCCATTGCTCATTTATAATTTGGACCACATTATCCTTTTCCTCAGCTCCAATTTTTAAGGAATTATTTTCAATACGCTTTAATCCGTTCTTTGCGTTTTCATCTACATAATGCTCCTTCCTGTTACCAAAAGATGCCTTGACGATTACTTCTTTGCCTTCATAGGCGATTACATCAATAGACCCTGCTACTTGCTCTACAACTAATTTTCCAGCTTCATTCGGACTACTGAGCGGCACCGTAAATAATTCAACCGTCTCTTCTTGTGCAAACATTAGTGCGGGTACGAACAATAATCCTATTATAACTTGCTTTATATATTTCATGATATTTTTCTTTTTAGTCTATATTTTTTTGATAATAACATTTCCGTTTAAAGTTTCGAAATCGAAAGATAAACCACCACTTCCAATTTGGACCACCGGTCTAGATTCGAACTTAAATTTGGCTTTCCCGCTTTCACCTCTGGTGGTTTTGGTAAACTGCTTTGCAATATCAAAATCCGTAAACAACTCGCCGTTCATGCTTTTAAAAGCAATGTCCGCCGATAGGTTTTTTTGATAGGTAATTTTGATATCGCCGTTCAATGAATAGTAGGTAGATACGTCCTCAGGATTTTTGGCGTAGGATATGTTTACTTCCCCGTTGATACAGTGCACCTTGGTCTGGCCCGTAATATTCTTAAGCACTATACCTCCGTTAATGTTATTTGCTTCGATATAACTTCCACCGGTGTTCGTCACAAATACCTCCCCTTTATTTATAGCTCCCACCTTTAGCTTAATATTCTTAGGCATTCTTACCTTAAAGTTTAAAGTGTGTTCATAGGGCCGTTCCGTCCAACCCTTGCAATCTACATTGGTAAAGCTACCATCCGTATAATGCATGTTCGGAACATCAGGATAAATTATGAGTCTGTCGCCTTGTTGAATCACTTTTACACCTATTTCCTTTTTCCCCAATTCAAGATTTTCCGTGGTAGTAGCAGAAACAGTTTTTTCCACTTCTAAGAGCACCACAGATCCATCATAACCTTCGACTGTAATGGAACCATTTAAGTTCTGAACTTCAAGCATGTTATTATCAACATTCTCATAAGACAGTTCTTTTGTAATAATTTCTTTAAACTCTTTTCCCTGCGCTTTTAAATTGTGTATTGTAGAACTTGCTACAAGCAGGGCACATAGGGTTAATTTTTTCATTTGATTTGATTTTTAATCCGTCGTTGACGGAAAGATTGATGAATAAACTCTTCCAACTAAGGAAAATTGATTTTAAATAATAGATTTAATGGATGTTTCCAGTTTTTGTTTTACGGATGCGTTCAATTCATTTGATCGCATTAAGGTTTTAAAAGGTGCAATGGATTTCTTTTCCTGCAATGCCACCATAAGATCTGCCAATGTAATCTGAACTATAGGTGAATCTTGATTTACAATTGATTGTACCAATCCCTCTCTTACAACTGGTTTATCTATATAATTGGTCAATGATTCAATGGCGGCCAAACGTACGTTTACATTCGCATCACCGTTTAATGTCTCCAGCAACGCTTTAATCACCTTTTCGTCTACTTTGGTAATTTTGTTCGCTTCGCTAATACCCTGCAATCTTTGATTGGCGGAAGGTTGTTCGAGTAAAGTTAGCACCAATCGCTCTCGGACCTCTTCAGTTTCTGGATTAGCTACAATAGTGGTTTCTTTTGGATTTGATGTGCTATTGAAGTTTAAAAAATAACCAAACCCCAATCCTATGCACAGCAATAATATCCCATAGGCGACTTGAGGCTTCCAAAGCCTTTCCAAGAAATAGGCAATCCAACTTCTAGAATTATTATTTGTTGTTTCACTTCTTTTTATTTCCCCATGCAGCATATCATAAAAACGTTCATCCATAATGGCTGAGGTCTCAGGAACTTCTAAATTATCCACTTCACTCCACGTCTCACTGAACCCATTAAATTTTTCCTGATATTCTGGATTATCCTTCAAGAATTTTTCAAATTCCAAGCGCTCATTCTCGTTTAAAGAATCCGTCAGGTACGCTATAGTCCATATGTCAAATCTTTCTTCCTTCATGATTATGTGCTTTCCATTTGTAAAAAAATCGTTCTTAAATCCTTTAAGGCTCTATGTGCTTTGACTTTGGCGGCACCTTCCGTACATCCCAGAATTTCCCCAATTTCACTAAACTTAATTTCCCTATACTTGCTTAAAACTAGGATTTCCCTTTTATCTCTAGGTAACCTTTGCATGGCCTTGTTCAGTTGAGCTATGTTATCACTCTTATCCATCGTACTGCTCAAATCATCAGCATCTTGGAGCTTGTGTGCTATTGAAGCTAAATCATTTTGGTTCCTTTCTTTACTATACTTCTTGTAATTATCATAGTTGACGTTTCTTGCCGTTTTGAACATCCAAGCTATAAAAGAACCTTTCCCGGTGAATGTGTGCCTATATTTCAACATGCGGATAAAGACATTCTGTACTAAGTCTTCACTTAATGATGCATTTCCATTCATATTAAAAAAGAAACCAAACACCCGTCTTTTATGGCGTTCGTACAAGAGGCCTAGTTTGTCTAAATCTCCTGATTTTACTTTCAGCATTAATGCGTTGTCGGTTAGTTGGTGCATTCCTGTTTTTGTCTACAAAAGGGTAAACCGTTATTTTTTGAAAAGGTTACAATAATGTTCAAATTACTTTTAAGGTAGTTCTTTTGTATAAAAAAAGTGCTACCGTTCAGTAGCACTTTCAATTAAACCATATGCTTGTCTATCCCCGTAACCAAGCATTCCTCAAATCAGAAAAATCTTCGGAAACCCCTTTTACAGGAATAATTTTTTCAACCTCCATAGTTGGTGTTCCCACCGGGCCCTCCACTACTATGGTTTCTCCATCCCTTATTATTTCCATTTTAATTACCGTCTCCGCATTCCAACCAAAACTTTGGCTGATGATTTGCCTTATGGATTCCAAATCAACAGAGGTACCATTAATACTTTTAATCACGTCCCCACCTTGAATGCCCAATCCATCATAAAAAGAACTCAATTCAATTCCTTCTCTAATGTAGATGCTATTCCCATTTTCTAGGTCAACGTCTATAAAAGGGATTTCGCCATCTAAAAAATATCCAGTCTGCTTATCCTCCCTTACCGTTGCCAATCCTACTTTTGCCAAATATTCGCTATAATCTATCGGCAATTCGCCTACGACATGTGCATCGAAGAAATTGCGGACTTCCGGATACGTCAATGCCACAATTTCCTCAATTAACTTGACATCTTCAAAAGGAACATCCTTACCATAATTTTTAGACAATTCCTTCATTAGCCACAATACTCCTTTTTGACCATTGCTTTCCGTTCTCAACAAAATATCAAGGCACATGTTTATTAATGCACCTTTTTCATAAACATTGGCATAATTAGACTCGTATGGCTCATTTTGAATATTACTACTCATAACCGTGAAAGACATCGAATCATCGTAAGCCTTTGAATTATTTATCTTTCTCATTATCCGCTCATAAAACTCTTCTTCGCTTATAAGTCCTTGATTGATTTGAAAAAGATTTGCAAAATATTCGGTGGTCCCTTCATACATCCATAAGTGTTGGGACATTTTTGGGTCGTTGAAATCAAAGAACTGTATTTCTTTAGAGTGTACCGTCAACGGAGTCACAATATGGAAGAACTCATGGGAAACCACATCTACCATAGCCTGTTCCAAACGTTCCTTTGGCATGGCCTCAGGCAATACTACAACAGTAGAGGTATGGTGCTCCAACGCTCCAAAACCATTTGCGTCTGTATCTTCCATAGTGGACAGATAAAGAAGAATACTATACTCTTTAGTGCCATCAATATCCCCTAAGAATGCTTTTTGAGCCGCCATCATTTCTTCCATTCGCTCCTTTAAGTCCGAAGCCTTATAAACGCCATTTGGGGAATAAACACTTAATGTAACCGTAATATCATTGATTTGAAATTTCTCTTTGTTATGTTCAGCATAAAGAATAGGGTTATCAATAACTTCAAAATACCTTGACGCGTAAAAACTATCCGTGGCAGGATCTAGTTCTTTGGGTTCAACAAGTATTAAGGAAGTAGTGGATTCCAAATTTTCAGGTTTGGATACCTCCAATCGGTAAGGAACTTCCTTAAACCCTTCAAAATAGCCTATGAAACCATGAAGGTTGAGCATAAAGTTCTTACCTGACAGAATATTGGTCCCAGCTGGAGAAAAAACTGCATCTGTAACCTCACGTTCTGTATCATAAGTATCGTTGACCTTATAGATTAGCCTGTCAAGATTTTTTCCATTGGCAACTACCCAGGTATTCTTGTCCGGTTGGTTAACTTTCATTGTATTTCCATTATAATCAAAGGCAACTAGGTCTTCTATATATTGGCCATAATCATCCGTACTATATGTTCCAGGGACAGTCTTGGGAATCTTAAAAGTTACCACCTCTGTTTGGAAAGCTCCTGGATCAATGGAAACATTTACTCTGTCATCTATGACGTTGATTAAGTCCAAAGACACTTCAATTGGTACATTATCAACGGTTAATAAAGACTTTTTAACCCCACAGCCATAAAGCATGCTAAAAATAAAAAGATAGAGAAATGAGTTTTTCATAAATAGTAAGAAATTAAAAAGGAGCCCATAAGAACAGCCCAGTACAAGATTATTAAAAATAAATATTGCGACCCATTTATTAGGAAATAATTATGTTTTAATAGTAAAGCCACACCAGCAACGGGCATCATTTTTTTCATTATTTTTGTTTCGAAACAAAATAAAAAATGCATTATAAAAGAATACTTTTAAAACTAAGTGGTGAGGCTTTAATGGGCGAAAAACAATATGGGATTGACCCCAATCGCCTCAACGAATATGCCGAAGAAATAAAAGCGGTCGTTGCGAAAGGAATTCAGGTAGCCATTGTTATTGGTGGTGGAAACATCTTTAGGGGACTTTCCGGAGCGGCCACTGGAATGGACCGGGTGCAAGGTGATCATATGGGCATGTTGGCAACCGTCATCAACGGACTGGCCTTACAGAGCGCTTTAGAAATGCAACAAGTAGAAACACGATTACAGTCCGCCATAAAAATTAACGAAGTGGCGGAACCCTTTATACGCAGAAGGGCAATAAGGCATTTGGAAAAAGGTAGAGTTGTTATTTTTGGAGGAGGAACGGGAAACCCTTATTTCACGACAGATTCCGCGGCAGTACTGCGTGCCATTGAAATAGAGGCTGATGTCATACTAAAGGGAACTCGTGTTGATGGTATTTATACCTCAGATCCAGAAAAAAATAAAGATGCAACAAAGTTTGACAACATTTCCTTTCAGGATGTACTTAATAAAGGTTTAAAAGTTATGGATACCACTGCATTTACTTTAAGTCAGGAAAACGAACTACCCATCGTAGTTTTTGATATGAATAAAAAAGGAAATCTTTTAAAAATTGTTGACGGGCAGACCATAGGAACTACAGTGAACATGTAGCGATCGGCACGATTTATGGCTAAGCTTTAGAAATATTATATTATGAACGAAGATATACAGTTTATTTTGGATTCCGCCAAGGAGAGCATGGATGCAGCAATCGCCCATTTAGAGCGGGAATTTTTAAAAATTAGAGCAGGAAAAGCCAGCCCTGCCATGTTGTCCTCCGTTTTGGTGGATTATTATGGATCACAAACTCCTCTATCACAAGTGGCCAATATCAACACTCCTGACGGAAGGACTTTATCGGTGCAACCATGGGAGAAAAGCATGCTTCAAGAAATTGAAAAAGCCATAATGAACGCCAATTTAGGATTCAATCCAATGAATAATGGAGATTACGTAATCATTAACGTACCGCCCCTCACCGAAGAGCGAAGAATACAACTTACGAAACAAGCGAAGGCCGAGGCCGAGCACGCCAAAGTAGGAGTCCGAAGTGCAAGACAGGATGCCAATAAAGAAATAAAGGATTTAGAAGTATCAGAGGATTTGGAAAAGAATGCCACTGCGGACGTCCAAGAACTAACGGACAAATATGTTACCAAAATCGATAATTTTTTAGGCCTAAAAGAGGCTGAAATCATGAAAGTTTAATACCAAAATAAACTGAAGCACCCTACATCAACCTTATCTACGATATTTATAGACTTGCAGTTTAGGAACACTATTGGTCTTTGGTTACCTTTGCACTCTGCTAATAACACCTATGGTAGCTAAACTTACTCAAGGATTTTGGGCAAAAACAGCAAAAATAATACTCAGAAATAGAATTCTGATATTATTGCTTATTGCCGCCTTCACCATATTTCTGGGAATGCAATGGCAACATATGCGTTTTTCCAGTTCGCAGGCTAACCTTCTACCAGACGATCATCCTATTAACCTAGAGTATCAACAATTCCTGAATCAATTTGGTGAAGAAGGTAATGAGGTTGTTTTTGCCGTACAAGACACAGCTCTCTTTAACCCTGTTAATTTCAATCGCTGGAACAAGTTTAGCAAACAACTGGGTGCCTTCCCGGAAGTAGACTTCGTCCTTTCTACGGACAATCTACAGGAATTGGTTAAAGATAAAGAGAAACAAGAATTTGTTCTGGTCCCCCTACTCAAAAAGGAACCGGAAACCGCAAAGGAAATTGACAGTATAAAAAAACATTTGTTCAACGACCTACCCTTTTACGATAACCTTATTTTTAATAAGGATAGCGGCACCCTGAGAACCATATTATATCTGGATAAGGACATTGTGAACACCAGTGTCCGTAAAGATTTCATTTTAAAGGATATGATTCATTTGGTCGATAGTTTCGAAGAAGAAACTGGTCTAGACGTTCATATTTCTGGTATGCCTTACGTACGTACCATGAATTCCCAAAATATTATTGATGAAATAGGAAAGTTTATTTTAGCCGCCTTGGGGGTTACATCCCTTATATTCTTTTTCTTTTTTAGAAGTTTGAGAGCAACCTTTATTTCAATGTGTGTTGTTATAATAGGGGTTATGTGGGCTTTCGGGATATTGGGACTTCTACAATATGAAATTACCGTTTTAACGGCATTGATTCCACCTCTAATTATCGTCATCGGAATTCCCAACTGTATATTTCTGATCAATAAGTACCAACAAGAAGTAAAAAAGCATGGGAATCAGGCTTTGTCTTTACAAAGAGTCATTTCTAAAATAGGCAACGCTACATTAATGACAAACATGACGACGGCGTCAGGTTTTGCCACTTTTATTATTACCGATAGTAAATTGCTTAAAGAGTTCGGTATTGTAGCCTCCATCAATATCATTGGCATTTTCATACTATCACTCTTGATTATTCCCATAGTTTACAGTTTTCTTTCCCTTCCAAAAACCCGACATCTTAAACATTTGAACAAACGGTGGATCGATGCTTTTGTCAATTGGATGGAGCGTATCGTAAGGGGACAAAGAATTACGGTCTACATTGTCTCTATAGCCCTATTGGTAATCAGTATTATTGGAATTTATACTATAAATATATCAGGAAGTCCCATAGAGGATATGCCCAAGAATGCCGAGTTTTTCAAAGACATCCGTTTTTTTGAAAAGGAATTCGACGGAATAATGCCTGTGGAAATCGTGGTCGACACCAAAAATCCAAAGGGCGTACTAAAACCAGCTACCTTAAAAAGGATGGATCGCTTGGGGGAAGTTATCGACGAAATTCCCGAGCTTTCGAAACCTGTTTCAGTAGTCAATCTGGTGAAATATTCCAAGCAGGCTTTCTATAACGGGTTGCCTAAATACTACCAACTGCCTACCAGCCAAGAGAATAATTTTATCATGGACGTTGCCCGAAAATCTTCAGACAATGGCAATCTTCTAGAAAGTTTCGTGGACAGCACAGGGCAGGTGGCACGAATAACGACTTTTATGCGTGACGTGAAAACAGATCGGATGGAACAGATTGAGGAGCGGCTCTTGGAAAATATTGCGAAAATTTTTCCCGAAGAACGCTACACGGTCTACATGACAGGAAGTGCGTTACTGTTTCTAAAGGGGACCAAGTATCTTGTTAAAAACTTAATTATATCCTTGGCATTGGCTATTGGGCTCATTGCGCTATTTATGGCCTATTTGTTCCGCTCGTTCAGAATGATCATAATTTCCTTGATTCCCAATCTTCTTCCACTAATCGTTACAGCGGGCATCATGGGCTTTGTTGGTGTACCCATTAAACCATCTACTATATTAGTCTTTAGTATTGCGTTTGGGATATCAGTAGATGACACCATTCACTTTCTGGCGAAATATAGGCAGGAACTTACGGCGAGTAAATGGAAGATAGAAAAATCGGTCTACGCCGCACTTCGAGAAACCGGGGTGAGCATGTTCTATACTTCTATCGTATTGTTCTTTGGTTTTTCGGTTTTTGTCATTTCTAATTTTGGAGGAACTGTTGCTTTAGGAGCTTTGGTCTCTGCCACATTGCTATTTGCTATGTTGGCAAATCTTATTCTTTTACCATCTTTATTGATTTCATTGGAAAGAAGTATTGCAAACAAGCAAACGCTTAAAAAACCCCAAATTGACATTCTTCCCAAGGACGAGGATAACGACTAGGGATTCCACAAAACTTTTATCACTATTTAGCACCCTTATCAACACGTAGTTTTTTATCAAAAAGCTATCTTTGGCATTTAATTTTCAATTCTGTTTAGAATGCGTTCAGCGACCATAAAAGAAATACTTTCAGGAGAAGGACTATTACGAGAAGTAACCGTAAACGGGTGGGTAAGAACCTTTAGAAGCAATCGTTTTATTGCGTTGAACGATGGTTCCACAATCAATAACATTCAGTGTGTCGTTGAATTTGAAAACTTTGATGAAAGTTTACTTAAGAAAATTAATACTGGTGCCGCCTTGAAAATTACGGGTACTTTGGTGGAAAGTCAAGGGCGTGGTCAATCCGTTGAAATACAGGTTAAGGATATATTCGTTCATGGTACGGCGGACCCCGAGGAATATCCGATTCAACCAAAAAAGCACTCATTGGAGTTTTTGAGGGAAAAAGCCCATTTACGCATACGCACCAATACCTTTGCCGCGGTGATGCGTGTAAAGTCAGCTTTGGCTTTTGCGATTCATAAGTATTTCACTGATAACGGTTTTTATTATTTTCATGCCCCCATTATTACGGGTTCCGATGCAGAGGGTGCGGGAGAAATGTTTCGTGTCACAACACTAGATGAAAAGAACCCTCCTCTTAATAAAGAAGGAGAGGTTGATTATGAGCAGGATTTTTTCGGAAAGGAAACTAACTTAACAGTCTCAGGTCAGCTAGAGGCAGAGGCCTACGCCATGGGACTTGGGAAAGTATATACCTTTGGACCTACCTTTAGAGCAGAAAATTCTAATACAAGTAGGCATTTAGCGGAATTCTGGATGATAGAGCCAGAGATGGCCTTCTTTGACCTAGATGCCAACATGGATTTAGCCGAAGACTTTATTAAAAGCGTTATTAGCTATGTTTTAAAAAATTGCGAGGAAGACCTTGAATTTTTAGAGAAAAGATTGCTAGACGAAGAAAAGACTAAGCCACAGGCCGAACGTAGCGAGATGGCGCTTAGAGATAAACTGCGATTCATCACAGATAATAATTTTAAAAGGGTTACTTATACTGAGGCTATAGAAATATTAAGAAATAGTAAACCAAACAAAAAGAAGAAATTTCAATATCCTATTAACGATTGGGGTGCCGATCTGCAAAGTGAACATGAGCGATTTTTGGTTGAAAAACACTTTAAATGCCCTGTAATCCTTTTTGACTATCCCGCAAAAATAAAAGCGTTTTATATGCGATTGAACGATGATGGTAAAACCGTAAGGGCCATGGATATCCTTTTTCCAGGAATCGGGGAAATTGTAGGCGGGTCTCAAAGGGAAGAACGTCTAGAGGTGCTAAAACAGAAAATGGCCGCTTTGGATATTCCGGAGGAGGAGCTCTGGTGGTATCTTGATCTGCGAAAATTTGGGACTGCCGTTCATAGTGGTTTTGGGCTCGGTTTCGAAAGACTTGTACTCTTCGCAACAGGTATGGGAAATATCAGGGATGTAATTCCATTTCCAAGAACCCCACAAAATGCGGAATTCTAAGGGTATTTCGTTACTTTTATATCCAGTAGCAAACAATCCCGGGGTAATCCTTCGGAGATATTAAAAGAAAATTGAACTTTATATTTCGACGTAAGCGTCGGAGCATATTAATCTCGATTATCGAGTAAAAGGCAATGCTTAAACAACACTTACAATTTAAATTATCACAGAAACTATCTCCACAACAAATCCAGTTGATGAAGCTGATACAATTGCCGACCCAGGCATTTGAACAGCGCTTAAAACAAGAGTTGGAAGAAAATCCCGCTTTGGAAAGTGGGAAGGAGGAATTGGAAAATTTAAACGATGAGTATGACGAAGTTTATGAAGCGGAATCCGATAGCGAATCCATCAATGCGGAGGATATAAATATTGATGATTATTTGAGTGATGATGAAATTCCGGAATACCGTACACATGCCAATAACTACAGTTCGGATGACGAAGAGAAAAGTGTGCCTTATGCGGCAGGAGTCTCTTTCAATCAATACCTACTCAATCAACTAAACACGGTTTATTTAAGCGATGAAGAATGGTCAATCGCCGAATTCCTTGTGGGCAGTGTAGATGAGAGTGGTTATATCAGAAGACCGATTTCAGATATTCTTGATGATTTAGCTTTTACCCAAAATGTGTATACAGACGAGGAGACCATCCAACGTGTGCTATCCATAGTCCAAGAGTTGGATCCACCCGGAGTTGCCGCACGATCTTTGGAAGAGTGTTTAATCATTCAATTAGAACGCAAGGAATTGACGCCCAGTGTGGAATTGGCCATTGCAATCCTGAAAAAGTCATTTGAACAATTTACTAAAAAACACTACCAGAAGCTTTTACAAAAACACAATATAACAGAAGAGGAACTCAAAGCAGCCATAGCGGAAATAGAGAAATTGAATCCCAAACCAGGAGGTTCCTACGCTGGTAACAATAGAATAATCGAACATGTAGTTCCCGATTTTTCCATCAGAATTGTGGAAGGAGAACTGGAGCTCACCCTAAATGGGAGAAATGCTCCTGAGCTGCATGTATCACGGGAATACAGCAACATGCTCAAAGGCTATAAGGCATCCAAGGAAAAGTCGAAGTCCCAAAAGGATACGGTGCTGTTCATAAAACAAAAATTAGATGCGGCGAAATGGTTCATAGATGCTATTCGGCAAAGACAGCAGACATTGTTCATCACAATGAATGCCATCATGAACTACCAAAAAGAATACTTTCTTACAGGTGATGAACGTAACCTTCGTCCAATGATACTAAAGGACATTGCAGACGAAATAGATATGGACGTATCTACCGTTTCCAGGGTTGCCAACAGCAAATATGTAGATACCCCCTATGGTACAAAACTCATAAAGGAATATTTTTCCGAATCCATGAAAAATGAACAAGGAGAGGATGTTTCTACAAAGGAAATAAAGAAGATATTGGAGACGGTAATAAAAGAAGAAGCGAAAAGAAAACCGCTTACAGATGATAAACTTGCATCCATACTAAAGGATAAAGGATATCCAATTGCAAGACGAACAGTGGCTAAGTACAGGGAGCAAATGGGAATTCCTGTGGCAAGGCTCCGAAAACAGATGTAATGCGATTTTTCTTTAGTTTTATTTCCTACCTGTTCCATCCTTTATTCGTTCCTATAGGTGGCACTCTTGCGTATTTTTTGATAACCCCAAAATACAGCCCATTAGAAATTCAGAGCGGTAACATTTTACCCATATTTATACTAACGGTAATCGTCCCTATGGTAAGCTATTTAATACTCAAGAATCTTGGGATGGTAAGTACAGTTCACGTGCCTACTCTTGCTGAAAGAAAATATCCACTTTATATACATATTCTAATATTGTTCATGATATTGTATAAAGTAATTCCCAATAATTACATTGTTGAACTTTATTTTTTCTTTGTAGGTCTATTGGCATCGGCTTTCGCATGCTTGTTGTTACTCTTTTTCAATCTAAAAGTAAGTATGCACCTAACAGGCATGGGAGCCATTCTCATGTACCTGATTGCATTGAGCATTCATTTTGAAATCAATATTATCATCGCCATCAGTCTGTGCACATTAATTTTGGGTTTGGTGGCAACTTCAAGAATTTACTTAAAGGCGCATTCAAAATCGGAATTAGTAGTTGGTCTTTTTATTGGCCTGTTGTGCCAATTATTGACCGTTAAGTTCTGGTTATAGGATATAGAAGATGATACCTATTCGTAAAGGTCTAAATCCAATAGCCTCACCATTTACAGTTTCCGAACTCTCAAAAAGGTCGCTGAGGGAATAATAAGCGTGAATATTAAAAGTATTATAGCCCAGATTGATCGTTAAGCCATACTGAAAATCTTTTATATCCGTATTAAAAAAACTATCCTTCAGGTTTTCGGTAACAAGCTTTGAGCGAGCACCAATTATGTAGGCTGCCTTGATACCAGCATAGACCCTCCAAAAGCGATACTCCTCAGGAGTAGAATTACGCCATCGAAATTCAAGCGGAAACTCTATAGCATGGGTTTCTAATTTACTTCGTTTAAAGTCTGGATTGTTAACAATCAATTCATAGGTAAATCCACCATCGATCTCATCGGCCACCAAATTGGAATAATATGTATTAAGTGCGAGACCTAAACCAATTCCCAAAGCTCTAGTACCAGATTCATTCAGGGGAATATCTCTTATGAAGCCAGCGTTAAGCCCGTAAGATAAATTCCGTTGACTTAAGCCATCTGGTTTATTTCTAACAAAGTTATAGGTTACCCCCAGATAAAACTGGTCTTCAAAATAGCGTTCACCTGAAGTACTGCTATCGGATAGTATTTGTGCTGTAACCCAACCAGAACAGATTAAAGTTAAGCAGGTCAAGAACTTTTTCATGAATATAAAGTTAATCAAATAAAAAACGCTCCAAATAAATTTGAAGCGTTTCGCTAAGCTTGAATAAATTACTTATCTATTGTAAATTCCTAAAAGCATCTCCTTCATAGGTAGTATAATTAACCTTTAAGGCATTTACCTTTCTCAATTCCTGCTTAATGTCCGAAATAAGACCCATATTGGCATTTTTATCGACCTTAAGGGCTGTTGTCAAAACATTTTGAAGTTCTTGAGGCTTCTTTGCTCTCTCCATCAAAATATAATCTCCAACCTCAGAAGGACTAGCAAATTTATCATTTAATTGAATCTTAGGCTCCGTACCAAATACTTTTTGATATTCCCTTGTAGGCGTACCAACATATATATAGATAACTCGATCCTTCTTCTCCAGCTTTTTTATTTCGCTCGCGTTAGGAAGTACGTTCTCTACCTTAAGCGAACTGTCTTTCATAACCGTAACGGTCATAAAGAAAAACAAGAGCATAAATACAATGTCAGGAAGCGAAGCCGTTGACACCGCTGGCACCTCCCCATCTTTCTTCTTTGCAAATTTTGACATATTATTCTATTTATGATTTGTTAGTTCGATGATGATGTTTCAGCTTCGGAAAGTTTCTGAGGAAACAAATCTTGAATACGCTTCACTTTTTCCTTCAACTCCTCCTTTACTTCATCGGAGGTCTCTGGATCTAAATATCTGGCCTCCATCTCCACAAAATTTGTATTGTACAAACGTTGTGCTTCTCTATTCCTAAGATCGTTGTATGCCCCTACCAGTTCATTTTGAACCGTAATGTAAGTGCTATACTTCGTTTCGCGGTCGTTCTTAAGCGAAATGATGGCTTTCGAAGGATTATCAGATGACGACGCATCTCTCCTTCCTTTACAATAGCTACAATAGTCTGGACTACCGGATGGCGCTCCACCATTATCAAGAAAAGCTATAGCCTTTTCCCTTAAATCCTTTAGTTCTATCAATTCATCATCTGCCAATAATTGACCGTTCTTGTTGATATTAACCTGAAAAATGTTTTTCTGTTTAATAACTACATCTGTGTCGGGCGGTTCAATGGGCGGTAACATACGATCCAATCCTGCATCAGTTTCAATAGTAGTTGTTACCAAGAAAAAGATTAGCAGTAGGAAAGCTATATCTGCCATGGAACCAGCGCTTACTTCTGGTGCTCCTGCTCTTCTAGCCATAGTTTTTATTTTTATTTACTAAACATATTTTTAATTCCTGGTATAATCAAAGATAACACAGCTATTATGGTAAGAATAAAAAACACATTTAATCCCATACCGATTTTCTTTACCGTACTCTCATCCGACATTTCCATATACTCCGGAGCTACATCGGTTCCACTGGCTAAAACATAAGAAATAACCACCACCAATAAAAATCCACCGACTACGAACAACGTTTTCTTAAGTCCCTGAGGATTGGAAAACAAGTTCTTTAAAGTAAATACTAAACTTACTACAACCGCAATTCCTAAGAGCAAATACGTTATGATAAACATGGCATTCATTGCGCCACTATCCGCAGCTTCCGCCACTGGCATATCTGAACTAGGTAATAAATACCATAACACGGCACTTACCAGACCCAGCACAACTAATGCTATTTTTACAATTTTTTGCATAATATTTTAGGTATTAAAAGGTGTAACTTATTTTTTGTGGTCTACCAACATATCGATTAATGTAATCGAAGAATCCTCCATATCATTAACAATACTATCAATCTTAGCGATAATGTAGTTATAGAAAATTTGAAGTATAATAGCCGTAATAAGACCAAATACCGTAGTCAATAGTGCCACTTGGATATCACCTGCAATAAGTGATGCACTTAAGTTACCCACCGCTGCAATTTTTTGGAATGCCTGAATCATACCAATTACCGTACCCATGAAACCAAGCATAGGGGCAATCGCGATAAATAAAGACAACCAAGAAACATTTTTCTCCAACTGACCCATTTGAACACCTCCATAAGCTACCACAGCCTTTTCAGCAGATTCAATACTATCTCCTGCCCTATCCAAGCCTTGATAATAAATAGACGCAACAGGTCCTTTTGTATTTCTACATACCTCTTTAGCCGCTTCAACACCACCGGAAGCCAAGGCATCCTCTACTTGTTGCTTTAATTTAGCGCTGTTCGTACTAGCCATGTTTAAATAGATAATCCTTTCAATAGCAACCGCTAGACCAAGAATTAAACATAAAAGAACGATGCCCATGAAGCCGGCACCACCTGTTATAAACATTTCCTTTAGAACTTGGGTAAATCCTTTCTCAGCCTCTGGAGCCGCATCTTGAACTAGCAAGGCCACTGCAGCAACCTTTGCACTTACCATATTTGTACCTGCTACAAACGCCCCAGCAACTGCTAGGCTTGGGAATAATTTTTTCATTTTTTTCAAACTTAAATTAGTTAGTTAATAGGGTTAAAGATAAAAAAAAACAATACAAAAAAAGTAAAACTTAATTGCAGACAAGCAGGGATTAACTTTTTGTTCCCGGCACGTATACAATTCATTTTAAAAGCGCTTTTACACACCTATGTTAATGCTTGGGTTCGTTAGTTTCAAAAAATCATGAAACAATCATTAATATCTTTAGATATCTAACAAAAGCATTTGCAGAGAGGAAGGGATTCGAACCCTCGATACCCTTGTGGGGTATACACACTTTCCAGGCGTGCGCCTTCGACCACTCGGCCACCTCTCTATTCTAGTATTTTTAAGGGTGGGCAAATAACAAAAAAATAATTAGTTAAAGAAATTAAACAGACTAATTTTATTGCATTTCTCCACGAAGGGAAGTCTCAAAAATCGTTTTAAAGAGCTTATCGGATATTCCACTGCCCAATAGATACATTGCCTTGGCAATCGCAGCTTCCGTAGTAATATCCTTACCGCTAACCACTTGCAGTTTTTTTAACTGCGTACTAGTATCATATTGACCCATGCTTACACTACCTCCTGAACATTGTGTAACGTTTATAATATGAATTCCATCCTTTATGGCTTCTCTAAGTCCTTCAAAGAACCAATCGCTGGTTGGAGCGTTCCCAGAACCATACGTTTCCAGAATAACTGCTTTTAATTCTGGCGTTTTTAGGATACTTCTTAGAACCTTCTCGTTCAGTCCTGGAAATAGTTTCAAAATAACCACATTCCTATCCATTTTCAAATGAACCTTAAAATTTCTGCTACGCTGAGGCAGCCATAGATATTCATCAAAAACTTTCAGATGCACCCCAGATTCTATGAGATGTGGGTAATTCAAAGAGGCAAATGCTTGAAATTGCTCCGCATTAATCTTCGTAGTCCTATTTCCTCTATACAATTTATACTCAAAATATAGACCTACCTCTCGTACTACCGCCCTACCTCTTTTCTTTAAGGCCGCTATTTGGATGGACGTAATCAGGTTTTCCTTAGCATCCGTTCTCAAGTCACCAATGGGCAGCTGTGACCCCGTAATGATTACTGGTTTAGTAAGATTTTCCAACAGAAAACTCAAAGCAGAGGCTGTATAACTCATGGTATCGCTTCCGTGCAGAACCACAAAACCATCATGCTTTTCGTAATTGGATGCAATGATTTCCGCGATATTTATCCAGTGAGACGGATTCATATCGGAAGAATCAATCGGTTTTTCAAAGGATAGCGTTTCAATTTTACAATCTAATTGATTTAGTTCAGGTATACTTTTAAGAAGTTGATTAAAATCAAAAGGCCTTAAAGCTCCGGAAGAATAATCTTTGACCATCCCTATGGTACCTCCCGTATAAATCAATAAAATTTTACTTTTATCCGTATCCAAAATCACTAATTCATTTTAAATCCCAAAAACATCTTTTGAGTTAGCGGTTGTAATCGAAGCTATCTCCTTTACATCCTTATCGTACAATAAAGCTATCTTCTCCAGTACGTTTACAATATAGGAACTTTCATTCCGTTTTCCACGGTATGGAGCTGGAGCTAAATAGGGAGCATCTGTCTCTAAAACAATGTGCTGTAAATCGATTTGATTTAAAAAAGTATCGATTTTTCCGTTTTTAAAGGTTACAACTCCGCCGATCCCCAATTTCATATTATAGGAAATGGCTTGTTTCGCCTGTTCCAAGCTTCCGGTGAAGCAGTGGAAAATTCCACGCAAATCCTCTCCTTTTTCATCCTCAAGAACTTCGAAAATTTCATCAAAAGCTTCCCTGCAATGAATTACAATGGGCAACTTATGTTCTTTAGCCATACGAATCTGACTTTTGAATGCCAGCTGCTGTTGTTTTAAGAAGCTTTTTTCCCAATACAGATCTACACCTATTTCCCCTACCGCGTAGAATTTATGCTCCTTCAGCATTTTAGATACGTGCAATAGTTCATCCTCATAATCTTCCTTAACATGTGTAGGATGCAGCCCCATCATTAGAAAAACATGCTTTGGATATTGCTGTTCCAGTTCGAACATTCTTTGGGTGTAAGTGGAATCAATGGCAGGAATAAAAAAACGCTCCACCCCTTCCGCAAGGGCCCTATTAATTATTGCTGCCCTATCCTCATCAAAAGCTTCACTATATAAATGCGTATGCGTATCCGTGATAATCATGCCGCAAAAATAGACTTATCTTTACAAAATAGAATACAAATAAGCTTCCTGCAACCTAAATTTAGAAATGAGCTCCCTTAAAAGTCTTTTAAAGAATAAGAAATATATCAGAATCCAATTGATTCTAACGTCAACGGATCATTTTGAGATTATGGCGAAAATCAATGGCGTGAAAGGACGTTTTATTCTAGACACCGGCGCCTCCAATACCTGTATAGGTTTTGACAAAATAGAATATTTTAAACTAACATCTAAAGCCTCTGAGATAAAAGCGGCAGGTGCGGGTGCCACCAACATGGAAACCTTGGTTTCCAATAAAAATTTAGTAGAGATTGGTGATTGGCGCAAGAAAAAACTTAAAATCGTACTTTTCGATTTAGTCCATGTAAACGAGGCGTTAATTACCCACAAGGCACTGCCCGTAGATGGAATTATTGGAGCCGATATTTTAAAAAAGGCCAAAGCCATAATCGATTATGATAAAAGATGCGTCTATTTAAAATTGAAAAAATAACTGCATTGTTGACATTACGCTAATAAAAATGCCCGAAGGGAGTTCCTTCGGGCATTTCTAATCGTTTTTCTAAATGTGAATTACATCTCCAATGCATTTTTAACATTTCCATCCATCAGTAACTCTTCCGGACTTTCCAATGCTTCTTTAACAGCTACCAAAAACCCAACTGATTCCTTCCCATCAATTATTCTGTGGTCGTAGGAAAGGGCTACATACATGATGGGCGCAACTGCTATAGCTCCATCCTTCGCAATAGGTCTTTCAACAATATTATGCATGCCCAAAATAGCACTTTGTGGCGGATTTATGATAGGGGTTGATAGCATAGAACCAAAAACACCCCCATTAGTTATGGTAAAAGTACCACCGGTCATTTCGTCTACGGTTATTTCTCCTTCCCTAGCCCTGATTGCCAAGCGCTTCACCTCTGATTCTATACCTCTAAAACTTAGGTTTTCAGCATTTCTGATAACAGGAACCATTAAGCCCTTTGGACCGGATACCGCTATACTGATATCACAGAAATCATAAGAAATCATTTCTTTCCCGTCTATCATGGAATTTACTGCAGGGTACATTTCCAAAGCGCGGACTACCGCCTTTGTGAAAAAGGACATAAATCCAAGTCCCACGCCGTGTTTCTCTTTAAAATCTTCTTTGTATTCATTGCGTAAATCAAAAATAGCTGACATGTCCACCTCATTAAAGGTAGTTAACATGGCCGTTTCATTTTTTGCGGCAACCAAACGCTCCGCTACCTTCCTCCTTAGCATAGACAGTTTGGAACGCTTTTCTCCACGAATACCACCTGTTGGAGTACCCATTGAGGGCACCGCCTTGACAGCATCATCTTTCGTAATCCTGCCATCACGACCTGTACCGCTAACCGAGGAAGCATCAACTCCCTTTTCATCTAGAATTTTCTTAGCTGCCGGCGAAGGGACCCCAGAGGCATACGTCTCCTTTGCTTTTGGCGGTTGTGGAGCTTTCTCACTATTTTTTTTATCTGGAGTGGATTCCTGCTGTTTGGTCAAATCCTTTTCCGCATCAGAGCCAGACCCTTCATCTCCTCCATTGGCAGAACTAGCGGCTTTGCTGGCTCCCTCTGGTTTATCTGCGCTTGTATCTATAAGGCAAACCACCGCCCCGACTTCCACGGCATCACCAACTTCTGCTTTTAAGGTAATTACTCCACTAGCTTCCGCTGGCAATTCCAAGGTGGCCTTATCCGAATCAACTTCCGCTATTGCTTGGTCCTTTTCCACATAATCGCCATCAGCAACCAGCCATTCTGCAATTTCTACTTCAGTGATGGACTCACCCGGGGAGGGGACTTTCATTTCTAATACCATTCTTTCTGTAATTTGATATTCTACTTTCTAATCTTTTGGTTTGGACATATTGTCCTTGGTTTTATCAAAGACATAATCTATTACTTGCTGATGTCGCATCTTAGAACGCACCGAACTTCCTGCAGCTGGAGCCGCATAGAAACGTCTTGAAGCAACCCTAAATTTATGAGCTTCGCTAAAATGCATCATCAAATGGCTCCATGCGCCCATATTTCTAGGTTCTTCCTGGGCCCAAACAATATCATCAGCATTCTTGTACTTGTCCATTAACTCTTTCATCTCTTTTTCTGGTAGTGGGAATAATTGCTCTACCCGAACTAGCGCCACATCATCTCGCTTAAGTTCTTCCTTAACCGCAAGCAAATCATAGTAGAACTTGCCCGTACAGAAAACCAAACTTTTGATATTTTTAATATCTGCCGAAGCATCATCTATAACCATCTGAAAGCTTCCATTGGCCATCTCATCAGCCGTCGAAACCGCTTTTGGATGCCTCAAAAGGCTTTTAGGCGTAAATATAATCAGGGGTTTTCTGAAGTTGACCTTCATCTGGCGTCTAAGGATATGGAACATTTGAGCCGGTGTGGTAACATCCGCTATGTACATATTGTCCTTGGCACATAATTGTAGATAACGCTCCATTCGTGCCGATGAATGCTCCGCACCTTGTCCTTCATAACCATGCGGCAACAACATGACAAGACCGTTCTGTAATTTCCATTTATCCTCGGCGGCCGATATATACTGATCAATCATTATCTGGGCACCATTACTAAAATCCCCGAACTGTGCTTCCCAAATAGTCAAGGTATTGGGACTCGCCATTGCGTAACCATAATCAAAACCAACAACACCGTATTCGGACAAAAGCGAGTTGTAAATCTGAAAAATTCCTTGTTTCTCTGAAATATGGTTCAAAAGCAAAACCTCCTCCTCACTTTCTTCCACCTTCATTACTGCATGGCGGTGGGAAAACGTACCGCGCTCCACATCCTGACCGGACATACGAACGCCAAAGCCTTCTTCCAATAAAGTTCCATAGGCTAACAGTTCGCCCATTGCCCAATCTAATGTATCCGTTTCAAAGAACATTTTCTTACGGTCGTTGACTAATTTTTCGACCTTGCGCAGAAATTTCTTTCCTTTAGGAAGTTCCGTTATAACTTTTGCTATTTCTTCAAGTTTCTTTTTGTCGTAGGTAGTATCTACGGGATCCATCATCTCCCATTCCCTAACATTCTCAAACCCCTTCCACTCGTCCTTCATAAAAGGAGTAATCTCGGTCTTGTCCTCTTTTCTGGAATCCTCTAATTTCTCCTCTAAGGCCTCCTTGTATTTGTTTTCCAGCTCGGTAACATAGCTATCGTTTATGACGCCTTCTTTTATCAACCGCTCCGCATAAATATCCCTTGGGTTCTTGTGCTTAGCTATGGCCTTATATAATTTTGGCTGGGTAAACCTTGGCTCGTCACCCTCGTTATGACCATATTTTCTATACCCTAAAAGGTCGATAAAAACATCCCTTTTAAACTTCATGCGGTATTCCAGAGCAAATAACGAAGCATGAACAACGGCCTCGGCATCATCTGCATTTACGTGAAGCACTGGGCTTAAGGTAACTTTTCCAACATCAGTACAATATGTAGATGTCCTTGCATCCAAATAATTGGTAGTAAATCCAATCTGATTGTTTACAACAATATGAATGGTTCCGCCAGTTTTATATCCATCTAAATTGGCCATTTGAACCACCTCATAAACCAAACCTTGGCCTGCAATGGCGGCATCACCATGAACTACTATTGGAAGTACTTTAGAAAAATCGTCTGGAAAATGGGCATCCTGTTTAGCCCTTGCTATACCCTCTACCACAGCACCAACCGTTTCCAAATGGGAGGGATTTGGCGCAATATTCATTTTAATCTTATTCCCGTTGTCTGACATACGGTCCGAGGTCCAACCCAAATGGTATTTTACATCGCCATCAAAAATCTCCTGTTCGTAATCTTTACCGTCAAACTCGCTAAAGATATCCTTTGCAGATTTACCGAAAATATTGGTCAACACGTTAAGGCGTCCCCTATGGGCCATACCCATTACGAATTGTTTTACCCCCATCTCGGCGGCGCGCTCCACTATGGCATCCAAACCAGGAATTAGAGATTCGTTGCCCTCGAGTGAAAATCGCTTCTGACCTACATATTTTGTGTGCAAAAAACCTTCAAACGAGACCGCATCGTTCAACTTTTTCAGGATGTGCTTTTTACGCTCTGGGGAATAGTTGGGGTGATTATCGTTGACATTAATCCAATTTTGAATCCATTTTACCCTTTCCGGCTTGCGAATATACATGTACTCGACACCAATGGAATCACAGTAGATACTGGTCAGATGTCTAATGATCTCTTTTAGTGTGCTTGGTCCTATTCCAATAATATCACCGGCATTAAAAACGGTGTCCAAATCCGAATTCTCCAGTCCAAAATTTTCAATTTCTAGTGTAGGAATATATTTTCTTCTTTCCCTAACAGGATTGGTCTTTGTGAAAAGGTGTCCACGACTTCTGTAACCATCAATTAGTCGGATTACCTGAAATTCCTTCTGTAAAGATTCGGGCATTTCAATTTGACTTCCATTTACCATGGAAACCACACGGTTCTCAGATTCAATTTCCAGTTCCTCCGAGGAACTTTCCATACCAAAATCAAAACCTTGGAAAAAGGCACGCCAACTTGGTTCTACACTATCTGGATTAGTTAAATACTTGTCATACATCTCTGAAAAAAATGAGGTGTGGGCAGCATTTAAAAAGGAATATTTATCCATGAATTACTTTCTGTATCTTTAGAATAAATTTCATCAAAAATACAACATTTACAATATCTATAAGAAAGTTGTAGCCTATTATTAAAAAAAATGAAAGTTTACTTCACAATCCTCTAAAATGACCTTAAAAAAGTACTTGCTAACCCTATTATTCATCTCTTTTACCTGCTTTGCACAATCGCAAGGTAGCGTCGGTTCCAGTGATTTCTGGAGGCAAGTACGTTTCGGTGGCGGGATAGGACTTGGGTTCACAAATGGCGGCTTCAACGGCTCTATAGCTCCCAGCGCGATCTATCAATTTAATCCGCAATTTGCAGCTGGTGTTAGCCTGAGTTTTAATTACGCCAAGTTTAATGACAATAAGTTGCTGGCCTACGGCGGGAGCCTATTATCCCTTTATAATCCTATTCCACAAATTCAACTGTCCGCCGAGCTTGAACAACTACGAATCAACAGAACGTTAAATGCCTTTCCAAATGACATTACGGATAATTATTGGTCCCCTGCCCTATTCTTGGGGGTGGGCTACAGTACCTATAATGTGACGGTTGGGCTACGTTATGATGTTCTGTACAACGACGAAAAAAGCATCTATTTAAATGCACTCATGCCTTTTGTCAGGGTCTATTTCTGATTATGAAGAATAGCTGTCCCTAGTTAAAATTTTCTCCAACTCTCTTTTAAGGATAATAAAGGATACTTGTTGTGACACTTCTACGGCATCGGTCACTCTGATTTCTTTAAAAGCCTTTTCAGAAATATCAATTACATAAAGCAAGTTCAGGTAACGATCAAAGTGCTCCATGACCAGCAGGTAAATCTTCTCCTGAAGCAAATCCTTCAAACCATCAATCGAGATGTCACTTTTAATATCGAATGCAATATTGGCCAAAGTAAAGTCTTTTCGCAATTGCTGATGAAGCCTTTGTAACAAGGCATTATCCTGTGCATATTGAAGTAACTGAATGGTATTTGAAAAGTCCATTCCTAAATCTACAAAATGAAATATTTATAGGGGTCTATTCAATTTTTAACTTCAGATTAAATTGAGAACAGTTTAATCAGTCCCTTATTTTCTGCTCCCAAATCCATGCATATTTCATGGCCTCATCCAAGGAATATTCCGCTTTCCATCCCAGAACGGTATTTGCTTTTGTGGTATCAGCATAGGCAGCCGTGATGTCTCCGGGTCGTCTGCCAACTATTTTATAGTTAAGCTTTTTACCTGATACCCTTTCAAAACTTTCAATCACTTCCAGTACCGAACTACCCTTTCCTGTACCAACGTTAAACACCTCGTAATTTTCTTCGTTCTTTCCTTCCAACAATCTCTCCAAAGCTACCACATGCGCCTTGGCCAAATCTACCACATAAATATAATCTCTGATACAGGTGCCATCTGGTGTAGGGTAATCATCTCCAAAAACGGATAGCTGATTCCGCATGCCTATCCCAGTCTGAGTAATAAATGGAACCAGATTCTGGGGAACCCCTTTAGGAAGCTCACCAATTTCCGTGGAAGGATGCGCACCCATAGGGTTAAAATATCTCAAGGCTATGGCATTAAGGTTTGGGGTAACTTTGCATGTATCCGCTATGATTTCCTCCCCCATTTGTTTGGTATTCCCATAAGGTGATTCAGCAACTTTTACAGGGGCGTCCTCCGTAATGGGCATTTTATCTGCCTGACCATATACCGTACAAGATGAACTAAATATAAAACTGGCCTTTTCCTTTTTACACAGTTCTTTTAAGATATAAACCAGGGTTCCTAAATTATTTTCATAATACAAAAGTGGTTTTTCTACACTTTCCCCAACGGCTTTTGAGGCGGCAAAATGAATGACGCCTTGGACATCTTGATGTCTTTTGAAAAAGTCCTCAACTATACTCTTTTCCTTTAAATCCAATTTTTCAAAGACCGGTTTTTTTCCAGTAATGGCCTCTATACCTTCCAATACCTTTTCTTCCGAGTTAGAACAGTCATCAATAATAACCACCTCAAATCCTTTGTTTTGAAGTTCTACAACGGTATGCGAACCAATAAAGCCTAGACCTCCTGTTACCAGTACTTTCATTTTTAATTTTTACGTATTGACGCGAATTTATTCTAAACCATTAATTATCCGTTAACAAAACCGATAACCGTGGAAGTTATATAGTCGATCTGTTCATCATCAAGTTCCGTATGCATAGGTAAGGAAATCACCTCCTTCACTAACTGATTGGTTACCGGAAAATCTTTTTCTAAGTAACGCTCATCCAGATAAGCCTTTTGCCGATGCAGGGGGATAGGATAATAAACACCACAGGGTACATCGTTAGCATTCAAGAACTTTACTAGTTCATCCCTTTTTCCATTGGTAATTCGAAGCGTGTATTGATGAAAAACATGACAATCACAAATATCACAAATCCCTTCACAGCCGTTGACCGTTGTAGGGACAATTATATTTGGCTGATCTTTAAAAGCTTTTGAATATTTTCTGGCTGCATTTCTCCTTGCCTCACAATAGGTATCCAATTTTGGTAATTTTGACCTTAATACCGCTGCTTGAATGGAATCTAACCTGGAGTTGACCCCTATTACATCGTGATGGTATCTTTCATACATACCATGATTAACGATTCCGCGGATGGTATGCGCCAAATCATCGTCATTGGTGAAAATTGCTCCCCCATCGCCGTAACAGCCAAGGTTTTTGGAAGGGAAAAATGATGTTGCCCCCACATGTCCCATAGTACCGGCCATGCTTTTCTTTCCCGTTCTGGATAGATACTTTGCTCCAATGGCCTGTGCATTGTCCTCAATCACGAATAAATCATGTCTCTCCGCTATTTCCAATATCGCATCCATATCGGCGCACTGCCCGAACAGATGCACAGGAACGATTGCCTTAGTTTTTGGGGTTATGGCTTTCTCTATTGCCTGTATATCAATATTAAAAGTCTCTGGGTCCACATCCACCAATACAGGGGTGAGCTGTAAGAGTGCAATGACCTCTACTGTTGCGGCAAAAGTAAAGTCCGCAGTAATAACCTCGTCACCAGGCTTAAGCCCAAGGCCCATCATCGCTATCTGAAGGGCATCGGTACCATTGGCACAAGGTATTACGTGCTTTACATCCAAATAGTCCTCTAAATCTTTTTGAAAGGCATGAACCTCTGGTCCGTTTATAAATGCCGATGTTTCTAAAATTTGGTTGATGGAGGCGTTGACCTGCTCCTTTATTTCCTGATATTGACCTCCTAGGTCTACCATTTGGATTTTCTTCATCTTTTGAGATTAGCTATACTGGGCAAAAATACGAAACGCGCTACAATGATTTTCTGGAAAGAAATGTAATTTAGCCGTAAATACATCGGTTTGCCAACAATCTATAATTTTATTGTTTCCCTAACATGGCAGTTTTTAAAACTTCTGTCCCACATAAACCCCAAACTCAACCTTTTTGTCAAAGGCAGGAAAAATACCTTATCCACACTTAAAAAACACGTTTCAGAAACCGATAGCGTTATCTGGGTGCATGCCGCATCTCTGGGAGAATACGAGCAAGGTTTGCCTGTTATGGAAAAAATCAGACAACGATATCCTCAGCATAAATTATTGCTGACTTTCTTCTCTCCTTCGGGTTATGAAATTAAGAAAAACACAAAAGCAGCCCATGTGGTTTGTTACCTTCCCATGGATACCAAAAAAAAAGTAAGCGCCTTCCTAGATTTGGCTCATCCAGAGTTAGTCCTGTTCATTAAATATGAAATTTGGCCGAACTACCTGGCCGAATTGAAAAAGCGTGCCATACCCACCCTACTGGTATCCGCCTTGTTTAAATCCAATCAAATTTATTTTAAGGGTTATGGTGGATTTATGAGAAAAGCATTATTGGCCTTCACACATTTCTATGTACAAGATGATACTTCCAAAAAGCTTTTAGAGTCCATTAATTTGAGCAATGTAACTGTTTCTGGGGACACCCGCTTTGATAGGGTTCATGAGATTTTGGAAAGAGACAACCAGTTGGATTTCATCAAAAAATTTAAACAATCAAGTTTTTGCACGGTAGCTGGCAGTACTTGGCCAGAAGACGAAAAGATAATTGTTCCCTACATAAATACATCCTCTATGGATGAAAAGTTTATTATCGCCCCACACACCTTAAAATCAGCACATATTCAAGATTTAAAAAAGAGTATTACCAAGAAAAGTATACTATTCTCCAATCTTGAGAACCAAAATATCGAGGATGCCGATGTACTTATTCTGGATACCATTGGAATTTTGACAAAGGTATATAGTTACGCAGACGTTTCCTATGTGGGCGGAGGTTTCGCTACGGGACTTCACAATACCTTAGAACCTGCGGTTTTCGGGGTTCCCGTACTAATCGGCCCGAATTACAAAGGCTTTAGAGAGGCGGAGAATTTAGTGGAATTAGGTGGAATCATTCCAGTCAAAAGTGAAATAAGTTTTTCTGAGACGGTAAAAAAATTATTCAGTAATAAAGATTTAAGAGATAGAATAGGAAAAATTAACGAGCAATTTATACTTAACAACAAAGGGGCAAGCATCCAAATTATGGAGCATATCCGTACATTATTATAGCACAACACCCTGTTTTATATGAAGTTTTTCCGAATAGCAATATACTTACTTGTAATTTTTATACTGTTTTCCTGCAGGGAATCATTCGTAAAAACGAAAGATACAGTTCCTGTAAAAGGCGTGCCTGAACCCAATGAAGAAAAGGTAGACTCCATAAACCTCTTTAAAAAAAATCCTGAAGAAAGAGAGAAAACCAAATTCAAGCAAAATTTGGATACGTTAAAACCTAAATTGGCTTTGAGCGGAGATAGCATTCCTTCCTCTTTTTGAATATCGGAGATTGAATAATTAAACCAGCGCTTGAATAACCTACAACCTAAAAGATTGTATTTATAGGTGTTTTTTAACTTTTAGTCGATTTACAACTCCATTCGGTCTTTTTTCGCCACATTCTCCATATATTAGAGAAAACAACACTATATGATTATGGAACAGGAACTTAGCTCAGGCGTGAAAATGCTTAATGGGTTTTTAAAATTGATGATATTTTGCTTAGTAGCTATTCTAATTGCTATTCCCTTAGCGGCAATTGCCGAAATGATTGGTTTTTTTGACTAATTATTACCCGTTTTCAAGAATCAGTTCACCTTACGTTGACTATCAAATGGTCGTCCTAATTGCTAATATATTCTAGGGAATCAGAATCCGATAAAATTCCAAGTTCTTCGGTAAAATGCATATTATCCGAAATTTAGACCACAAAAAAGTACCCATACACCACATATTTGTAGGATTTTACAACATTGCCACGTCGTTCATCGAAAGCATATCTTAATTTTAATAGGATATAACTTTAAAGTAGGTAACGTTATGAACCATTTATCATTTAAATCTGTGGTAGATTCCTATCTATCAGTATTAATTATTGCGATGAACGCCTTTTTGGCCGTAGTTGCAGTTGGAACTTTAATGGCCTTAGTTGGCTTAATCTAAATTTAATTGAAACGATAATTTATTCGATTAAAAATTACTTTAGGAAAACCCCTCATTGAGGGGTTTTTGTATTAAATATTTTGAGATTCTGATTATTAATCTTTAAAATATTGTCAAGATGTTCTTCTCTTTTATTTAGGTATTTGACGTAATGCGTATGTTCCCATAAATTTGTTCAATTACCGTAGGCATAGATATCCTTCAGTACGCTTTCAGTATCCGTTGAATCCTTGACCTTTAAGTCATACCGAATAGTAATTTTTGTACCTATCGGCGCATGATAATAAATTATCCACGCATCGGATTCCCTGGTTCCGATACAGCCATTGGAATAGGCTTTACCCAATGATTTGGGGTTGGTGGTGGGATGTATGAGCTGTCCGTTACGCATACCATTAATCTCGGTTTCTATCCAAGGTATCTGTGGCATCATTGTGGTTCTGTCATCGTCCCGTTTGGTCCGGTAAAATCGTTTCCCATCCACAGGATTATAGAAAAAAGGGTCGCGCCTATAATCCACAATTTCACCCTTGCCGGTTTTGGTTCGCAAATCGGTAATTCTGTCGCCCATTTTCAAATAACGTTTGCGGTTTTGTCCAACCCTTATGGGAAAAGTATACAGCAAAGTGGCATCCTCATAAATACGCAACTTAAATTCAGGGATATTAATATCAATATGCGTCTTATTCATTTTTTCGATAAGACCATACGCGGTAGCGGCATCGGGTATGAATATAGAATCGGCCGGACGCAACACAATAAGCTGTTTTTGGTCGTAAACGAACGAATCTCGTTGCATTAAACGATAATAATCCGTATTGGCCAAGGTGTCCATTATCCAAGGGTTGGCACGTACCAAAAGATGTTCTGACAATGGATAATTGGTCAAGGAATCGTAGGCGACGACTAATGAATCAAGGTATCTAAAATAGTCGTGAATGTGAACGGTATCAATATTGCTTACCCATTTGGGAATATTGGGCCTTTTAATACTGTCGTATAGGCTATCAGGATTCTTATAGAAACCAATATCCGAGGGTTTAACTATTGTTCCTATGCTCAACAATACCAAAGGAAGCAGCAGGAAAATGACAGAAGTTTTAGGGTTGTTTTTCATTAGTATTTTTTGTTAAACTGATTTCTTAGGATTAACGAACCGATGTTTCTTCTTGATGGTGATAGCCGAGTTCAAGTAGTTTTCCCTCCATACCGCTTTACAATCTGTTTTAATCTAATATTCATCATTTTGAAATATGATTACATGTTCTTGCTTAGTTATGGTTCACAACAATATATATTTGAGTTACAGAATTGATGAAAAAATTACGCCTAATGTCTGTTAATTTAAATGATACTTATCAGTACTGTGGATTATTATACTGCTAAATCAGCAATACTTTGGCTCCCCTGATCTGTTGCTCCTTCAGTTCCGTCAGGGCCTTGTTCGCTTCTTCCAAGGGATATACATGAAAATTAGGTCTGATTTTCGCTTGTGCCGCCAATTCTAAAAATTCGGAAACATCCTTGCCCGTTACATTGGCAACAGACTTGAGTTCCTTCTCCATCCACAAATCATCTTGATAGGATAGGTCTTGAAAGTAATGCCTGTCATAGTCCTCTTTTCGGATGGCGTTGATAACCAATCGTCCTCCTTTTTCGAGATTTCCCAAGGCTTCAATAACGGGTTTCCAAGCGGGGGTGGTGTCGATGATGGCGTTCATTTTCTCGGGGGGTGAATCTGTAATATCACCCGCCCAAACGGCTCCGAGTCCTTTGGCAAATTCACGTTCCTCTTCCTTTCTTGCAAAAACGAATACTTGGGTATTGGGATAGCAATACTTGACCATTTTTAGTACCAAATGGGCCGAAGCTCCAAAACCTGTTAGTCCCAACCTATCGCCATTATTTATTTGAGCCAGCCGAATGGACCGGTAACCAATAGCTCCTGCGCATAGCAAAGGTGCCGCCTCGGTATCGGTAAAAAATCCAGGAATTTCATGTGCATATTTTTCGGAAACGATCATATATTCGGCATAGCCGCCATTAACATCTTTGCCAGTAGCTTTAAAATTGTCACAAAGATTCTCATGGCCATCCCTACAAAATTTGCACTTACCGCAAGCTGAAAAAATCCAAGCGACACCCACCCGATCGCCGACCTTTAATTTTGTTATCCCTGAGCCCAATTTTTCTACCAGACCAACAACCTGATGCCCAAGTACCACCGGAAGTTTTGGAGGCGCCAATCTCCCTTCAATTTCGTCAAGCTCGGTACGGCAGACTCCACAGACAGAGATTTTAATGCGAACTTCATTTTCATTTGGTTCTGGAATGGGAATGTCAACCAATTCTAGCGGAAATCTGTTTTTCTTTAAATCAGATATTTCTTTAAGAATCATTGCTTTCATATCTCCAATTGTAATATTTCAATTTTCTTCAAAAATGTCTATTGACCTGAGGTAATCTATATCAATATCTTCCATCATAGTCAATCATTACAAAAAGTCCTGCTGGTCAATTTTGATAAATGTAATTGAACCCAAACGGATTATGAATGATGAATATCATCCCAAATATTCTGGCTCAAATGATGTTGGTCATTTTTTAACCTTAGGTATTACCATAATTTTGGTAGGACTCCAAAGAATGGTAAAATGCAAAGTGAGCAGAATTACAAATCCGTAAACATCGTGTTGGATGGACTTGTCCTAAAAGGAAATCTTGCAGTTCCCAAAAATGCTATAGGAATAGTCATTTTTTCCCATGGTAGCGGTAGTAGTCGCCTTAGCCCTAGAAACAATTATGTGGCTGAAGTTCTACAAGCAAAAGGCTTAGCCACCTTACTGTTTGATTTATTGACCGAAGATGAGGACCGTATCTATGAGAACCGGTTTAATATCGATTTATTGACCATGCGTCTGATAGATGTGACCCAATGGGTACAACGGCAAAAGGAAACCGAAGCACTGTCCATAGGATATTTTGGGGCTAGTACGGGTGCGGCTTCAGCATTACGTGCTGCCGCTTTCTATGGTAATGATATCAAGGCGGTTGTTTCCAGAGGGGGCAGGCCGGATATGGCCATCCACGAATTACACAAGGTAATTGCTCCCACTCTTCTTATTGTGGGTGGCTGGGACGATGTGGTCATAGAGCTCAACCAAAAAGCATATCAAAAACTACAAAGCGAACGTAAATTGGAAATCGTACCTAGGGCCTCCCATTTGTTCGAAGAGGCAGGAAAATTGGAAGAAGTGGCCCGGATATCAGCCAATTGGTTTGCAAAATATTTACAGCGACAAAAAATGGAAAAAGATGTTCAAGAATAGAATAGACGCAGGTCGTCAGTTGGCAGAAAAAATAATGAAGTTCAAGGATGAAAATGTAGTGGTCCTGGCCATTCCTAGAGGCGGACTTCCTCTGGGAGCAATCATTGCAAAGGCATTGGAAGCTCCCTTGGATGTTGCCCTTACTAAAAAAATAGGTCATCCTTTCCACAAGGAATATGCCATTGGGGCAGTAAGTTTAGATGACATTATTCTGACCGATGCCATGGGGGTGACCCAAGGTTATATAAGCGAAGAGACCAAGCGCATCCGTAAAAAACTGCAACAACGGTATGACGAATATTATAAAGAACGTTCACCTGTAAATGTAAAGGATAAAACAGTAATCATAGTCGATGACGGAATCGCGACCGGGAATACACTACTGGCAACTATACAACTCGTGAGCAAACGAACCCCGAAAAAAATTGTCGTAGCAATTCCCGTAGCACCAAACTCGGCAATAAAAAAACTTGAAAACACAGAAAAAGTTCATGAGGTAATCTGTTTACAGGTACCGTACAATTTTCAGGCGGTTGGTCAATTTTACAAAGAATTCCGTCAGGTTTCCGATGAGGAAGCCATAATTTATTTGGAGCAGGCCGATACATCAAAAAAAACTAACCCTTAACAACTGCCACTGGTCTCAATTTCGCGACTTTCTTGGCAATACCCGAATCGCTTACGGTATCGACCACCATATTGACATCCTTATATGCTATGGGTGCTTCTTCGGCAATTCCTTTAAAAGAACCCGCTTCTACAAAAATACCTTCTTCCTTGAGTTTCTCTTTGAGGACAGGAGCATTTACCTGCTTTTTGGCAGCTGTCCTTGATAACCGTCTACCCGCCCCATGGCAACAGGAACCGAAGGTCAGTTCTTTGCTTCTGTCGGTACCGGCCAATACATAGGAACAGGTACCCATGCTTCCGGGGATGATTACAGGTTGCCCATTGGCTTTATAACTTTCTGGTATTTCCTCAAAACCTGGGCCGAAAGCTCTTGTGGCCCCTTTGCGGTGTACAATTACCTCTGTTTGCACCCCATTTATGTCATGTGTTTCAACTTTGGCAATATTGTGAGCCACATCGTACATCAGTTTCAAAGGCGCAACGGTAGGTCCAAAGATATTGCTCCAGGCCATTCTAGCCTCCCAAGAAATTACTTCCCTGTTGCACCATGCATAATTGGCAGCAGCGCACATAGCCTTAAAATAGTTTTGTCCTTCTTCAGAGTTGAAAGGTACACAGGCCAATTCCCTATCGGGAACTTCAATGCCATAGTTGGGCATTGCGGTCATAATCTGCCTAATATAGTCCGTGGCGACTTGATGCCCCAGCCCTCGAGATCCGGTGTGAATCAATATCACTACCTGACCTAAGGACAGACCGTAGGCTTCCGCAATGATCTCATCATAAATTTTTTCAACATAATCTACCTCCACAAAATGGTTTCCAGAACCTATCGTGCCCAGTTGGTTGGTACCCCTTTTTTTGCCATGGCAGAAACCAAGGATGGATCAGCATTTTTCAACCGACCATTACTTTCCATAAACGCCAAATCCTCTTTGATACCATATCCTTTTTCAACGGCCCACTCCGCACCATTCAAAAGTACTTCGTCAATTTCTTGTTCAGAGAGTTTGATTTGTCCGCCTTTTCCCATTCCAGAGGGAATCTGGGCATACAATTCTTTGGATAAAGCTTCCAATTTGCCCTTTATCTCATCAATTTTTTTATCAGACGTCAACAATCGTACTCCGCAATTGATATCGTAGCCGATACCCCCAGGGGAAATGGCCCCATCCGGATGCATCGTGGCCGCTACGCCACCAATAGGAAAACCATAGCCTTCATGAACATCGGGCATAACTAGGGAGGCTCCCTGGATACCGGGCAACGAAGCCACGTTAACCAATTGTGCCAAAGACCGATCTTCCATAATCGCATCTAACAAGGGTTCGGATGCCAATACCCTGGCGGGCACCCGCATTTTAGGACGGAACGTTCTGGGAATCTCCCACAAGTAATCCTCGATTTTATGGATGTCTTCTTTGCTGATTTTCATCTGTCTCTTAGATATCAAAAATGACCAAGGTTGCCCACTGATCTCTATTATTTTTGCATACGTCGGCTTCATGGTAGGTTACCGCCTTGATTTCCTCATCAAAACCCTGGATTTTCTTCCCTCGGATTTCAGCTATCGTATGATGCGGCGTAAAATCTAAAAATTCAACCTCGCAAAAAATCGCGTTTTCGGCATAGGAAGTCGATAGTGCCTCAGATAAAAAATCAATAAGCAAACAGGTACTGTCTAACGCAGTAATTTCTAGTACCAACTTGCAATCGAAACCCACATTCCGATCACAAAACCCAGCCTTTAGAATATGGCTCATTCCCTTTACTCCTGCCCGAAACAATTCCTCCAAATGGGAACCCTCAATTTTCATCCGGATATCAGCAGTATGGGGAAGGTATTCGATTTTCATTTTTTGGTCGCTTTCACGACAACAAAAGAACCCTCTCCGAAACCCTGCTTCGGTAGTTGCACTTCCTTAATTGTATCCAAATCGCCAAAAAGAGTCTGATTGAATTCCAAATCCTTAAATCCGAACTCTTTTAGTAATCTCTGAATTCGGTCAACAGTATAAAAATTTGCTTTTGCAAAGAAAGTACTGCGATGGCGTTTTTCGATATATTGTTTTGCTACACTTTGGTCTTTATCCAAAAACGCTATTATAACGCACCCCTTATGCTTTAATACCCTATGGGCTTCTGCTAGCGCATTCTTCATATTTTCTAGGTGGCAAATAGTTACGAAAAGCACAAAATCAAAATGCAAATCGCCATAGGGTAGCCTCTCCGCTGTTCCATCTATGACCTCGATCCCCCTATTTATAGCTTTTTTGGCCATGGCTTCAGAAGGTTCAACGCCTTCCTTTATACCTAAGGGAAGAGCAAACCTTCCCGTGCCCAAACCCACTTCAATACCTCTTATGTTCTCCGGCAATTTCTGTAACTGTTCCCTTATGGCATCTATCTCTGATTGATAGACCTCAGGGTACTCTTCATACCAGTGTTCGTAAGCTTCGACATTTTTATCAAAAATTTCTGTTTGTAACATAAAGTCCTTTGTTTAAAATTTACTTATCTCTCATTAAATTGGACAATGGTCAATTTCCTATATTAACCAAAGTGATTTTAACCATGAACCTAATCCATTTCACAAGTAACATTTAATTGAAGATTACGCGCTTAAACTGATCTGATGTGATTAATAGTCTAGAAACCTTCTTGCATAATACGTTAAATGATAACCTCAAAACTGTGGTTGGAATCACCTTCTCCTCAATGACTTTTTAAAATGAATTGATTCGTTTTATATACTAAATGAGTATGTTTCCTTAAAGATATTCGCCTTTTTCATTCATTTTGACGCGCACGATATCATCCCCATTTTTCAATTTAATCTTGTATTTCTTCGTCACTCCTCTATCCTCGTTATAATTGACCAGATAAACATCTTTTGTAATTTTCCATCCCGGATAACGGTCTGAAACTGCTTTTTTAACGGCTTTGGGCAATTTGACGTTTTTAAACCTTTCGGCCGTTCGTAATAATTTGCCTTCACTATCGTAAGCTGCTAGAATTCTGCCATTGGGTATGTAAAAGTTGATACTATAAACACCCCAATCATCTTCGTAATATTCGGAATCTTTAAGGTTAAAGGCCGCTACTTTGCGTTCCAATAATTCTACCGGTACCGAAGCTACTTCCTCGGTATTCACATTCTGTAAATACTTATAATTGGTTGCATACACCACCACTTCAGAAAGCTGTTCTGTTTTTATGATTTGAGCACTGGCTGGGATGGTCAAGCCCAAGGCTAATAGACCTAATACTAGTTTTGTCATGATCAAATATTTAAGTTATTTTTAATTAATTCTCATAGTATACAAATTGAATAGCTCAAAGCTAGAGCATTGCTTTACCCATTACAATGACTTGAGTCAGTCTGACGGGTGTTTAATACACTACGTTAACCCATAAAGAAAAGACAGACTACAGGTTTTTATGAAGTTGGAATTGGCGTGATCATATCTCCTAATTCAAAGACAATGGTACCTGTATATGAAAAGTCCTCTTTTCTGTTGATATAACATTTTGATTTGGCTATAGATTTTATTTTCATGTCAAAATTCTTGAACCAAGTGCCATAAACTTGTGCGACAATTTTGCTTTCGGTAATTTCTTCGGCATACATGGTGCAAAAAATAGTATGGTGCTTGTGGGTCAATGCCAATATTTCGGTCAAAAAATTGAGCAGCAAATCTTTACTATTCTCCGCCGTTACCTGAATTTTCATTGTGCAATCATAATGTTTAGCCGAACTACATGCTCCGGGACTTAACAGGTGACCCAAACCTCTAAGACTATTTTTAAACAAATGTTGTAACGATAGTCCCTCGACTGTGATTTGCGAACGTGGAGTTTCCAAGGCTTTTTTAATAGGCCTCCTTTTGTGTTTCTTAGATTTTTCAACTTCTAAGTGCATGAGTGTATTATTTTGATTCAGATTTATTCGTAACCAGCACCCAGAATTTAAAGAAGACAACAAATTATTACAATGACCTGTGTCAGTATTTATGACTTTCAGACTATCAATTTGTAATACATGGGGTGGGGCCGTTCAATACCTAAAAACCGCATTCATAGAACTCTCTTTTAATGGCATTTCATTTGAGGGCAAAACATAGACTTTGCCACCTCTCTTAAAGGCTTCTATCGCTGCCAAATTGGTCAATGAGGTATTGCTTAAGTCCTTTTCGTCATCGGTTATAATCTTGTTATTTTCAAAATCATAAGTGCCGAAGATATCGTCTTCATCAGCAATGAAGAGGGTATCGACCTTTCCATGTAAGGCAGCGTTGAGAATATCATCTATTTCGTAAGAGGTCTTCTGAGTATGATAAAGCTCGTTAAATTGTAGTGCCTTCTGGGATTGGTGCTTTGTAAAATGCTTTTCCATCAAATTCCAAGATGCTTCGTGCAAACTGGTTTTACCTCTAAATTCCGGATCGCCTCCCAAATTCTCTGGATGAAGTTCTGGATACGTACTGGCGTCTTTATAGATATCGAATAAATGGTCTACACAAACCAATACCAAGGGAACATTTTTGTGCCCAATCACTTTTTTCACACCTTTGTCAACGGCCCTGAAGAAGGTCACTAGTTCTTTTCTTTCGTCATCTTTACCTTCGCCATGCCCATGAAATGAACCAGCGCTATGCACATTTTGCCCAGTTCTAAACTGCAACATTTTTGGCTTGTGATCAAAACCTACCGCTTCTTCTAGGCGCTTAGGGGCAAAATCTTCAACGTATACATCTTTGAAATGAAACCTAGATGCTTCGTACAATTTTACATAATCTTGGCTGAGTTCCAATAGGTAATACATACCCACATTATGGTATAATGGCAATAATGGTTTTAAATAGTAATGGCTGGAGACATAGGTTTTCACCTCGAAAGAAATTGGGACCTTAAAATACTGCATCCCATCTTTAGGGTTTAAAAAAATGGCTAGTCCGTCTGAGGGGTTTCGCCAAAAATCCACTCTGTCCAGAAGTTGTGCTACGGGATCGAGATGTTTGTTAATTTCATCAATATGCATTTGATGTTGCGTCAACGTATCCCGTACTTCGTTAATACACTTTTTAAGAAAGCCTTGTGCTAGATGTAAGTTTTGTTCCTGTCCCTTTTTATCCATGGGAAGATAGATAGAAACACAATGCAGTGCGTGGGTTTCTATTAATGATTCAAAAATCTCTTTCGGTAACGGGTGAATTTCAGAAGTATGCATAACCAAACTTTTTGGCCAAAGTAACGATTGGATTGAAATATCAAAATGACTTCTATCAGGATGTAGAAATTAGAGTTATTAGTGACACCTTAAAAATTAGAAACTAACCACTTTTATCGGTAGCCGAGAACGCTTAGAAATTCTTTTTTGAATTCCATTAAAATGATAATTGTCACGTATCATAACTCTATGAATCTTTAAAATATGTAAGATTGGCAGTAAATTTTTTAAAAGCATATTGGGATACTGATGGGTGCAAAAGGTACCATCACTTCAGATAAGGTCAATTTTTACCTCCACCTAGCAACCTTTCGACTCGTCATATTGTAATCTGTAATTTTTAGATTATCAATTTTATTGATTGGATGACGACGAAAAAAGGCAGAAAGTATTGCACACCACTATGACCTGAGTCATTTGGCACCTTTTTTTTCACTCGTTTCTTTGTAAATGGAAACGATTAAATGGTTCTAAAAAATTTATAATGAAAAACACTAGTATTTATCAACTTTATAATGGATTAATTCACGACGTCATGTTTTACACAGAAGAAATACAACACCTTTTTGAATAAGGACGAGTTCTGTGAAACCAACTTGAGCAGCAGCCAATATGAGAATATTCTATTAAAGGCAACTCTTGAAAATAAAAAGAGCTTGACAAAATCACTTGAACAGTAAATGAATTTTAAAAGCCAAAATACCGATTTGCTAGCGCGTCTGTGCAATCTTTCAGTGATGAATAACCACAGGAGCGGAAAGTACTAGAAAAATCCTTAGAAGCGATGATGGAACAGAATAGACACATAAAGAATCTAACCACATCCATACAACGAAAAAGACTCTTTTAGCTCGGTCTTGGTCATGATCTTAAAGCGTTCCTCAATTGTTTTGGACGACCAGTTTTTGAACTGTTAGAGCCTCCGGTAGCCAGTATTAAAAAAACAGAAATTACTAGATTAAAACCGTTCATAACCTCTTATATATTAAAAATGACCCGAATAAAATTAATAGTGGCGTTCTTCTGGCTTACGTTCGGTTTCTCCCAGAGCTTAAGTAAATTATACAACAAGGTTAGTGAATCTGTGGTATTGATTAAGACTTGGCAACCTAGAGAATTGGGCCGGGGCGAATTGTCAATGATTGTGCCGCTGGAAGGCATCGGTTCCGGATTTGTGGTTTCAAATGAGGGCGACATCATGACTGCCTCACATATAGTGCAACGAGCTTCATTGGTTCGGGTTAAATTTTCAGACGGTGAGGAACTTCCGGCCAAGGTAGTATACTCTTATCCCTTTGCCGATGTAGCACTTATAAGACTTACCGAACAGAAAAGCACTCCCCTTTCGGTAGCTCACCTAACGGACTCGGATGACGTTAAAATAGGAGATCAGGTTTTTCTCATTGGGGCTCCTTTTGGACTGGGGCATTCCCTTTCGGTCGGGTATGTCAGCGGTATACACGCTAGACCAAATTTTGCTAGCGGATTTCCTATTGCAGAGTTCATACAGACCGATGCAGCAGTTAACGAAGGTAGTTCCGGTGGGCCGTTGTTCAATATGAAGGGCCAGGTAATTGGTGTTGCTAGTTTTATATTGAGTAATTCCCATGGTTTTCAAGGGGTATCCTTTGCAGCAACATCTAATATCGCACAAGAACTATTGGGTGAAGAGCATCCCATTTGGATAGGGATAGATGCTACTATACTAAGTGGGTCTTTAGCAGAAATATTTAATCTACCACAGGAAGCGGGGATACTAGTACAAAACGTGGCGCCATTCTCCTTAGGGGAAGCCATGGGTCTTTATGGTGGTTATAGTAAATGACCATAGACGATGACGAATTTATAGTTGGTGGCGATATTCTGTTGACTCTGGAGGACATTCCCTTGATTAATAGGCAAAACCTCGGAAGAGCTTGGTCGCTTTTGCAAAATTTTAAATCCGGTGATACTGTAGAAGCGACTATTTTAAGAAAAGGGAAGGTTATGCGGTTATTGGCGAAAATTCCAAAAAGGTAATTAAGGAAAACCCAAAAAAAATAAGGGACAAATTTAACAAATGCCTAAAATAATTACACTTACCATGAACCCTGTGGTTCAGAAAGATACTGCTGTAGCCGGTATCATACCAAATACTAAGTTAAGGTGCGACCCACCTGTTTACGATATAGGTGGAGGAGGTATCAACGTTTCGCGCGTTCTAAAAGAGCTAGGCTCACCATCTTTATGCATGCATTTATCTGGAGGTTCTACTGGGGATCATCTTAGACAAATGATAGCAATGAGAGAGATAACACAAAAAGCTATTTCAATTGAAGATAGGACTAGGGATTACCTGTCGGTTACTGACACCCTTACCAACTTACAATATCGGTTTGGGGTTCCTGGGCCACATGTGCAAAAACAGGAATGGGAAAAAGTACTAACGCAACTGCAAGAAAGTTTGCAAAAGGGGGATATTCTGGTAGCTAGCGGTAAACTACCCCAGGGGGTGCCTTCGGATTTTTATATAAGGGTTTCGAAAATAACCGATAAAAATGGGGCAAAGCTTATTATAGATACCTCTGGTGATGCATTGCTCCCAAGCAAAAAGGCCAGTATTTTTATGATGAAGCCAAATTTAAAAGAGTTTAGCATTTTAATGGGTGTTGAATCAATCTCGGCGTTACACTTAGATTCCTTAGCGAAAAAGTTTTTAACTCAAAATAAATGTGAGGTTCTAGTTATTTCTTTGGGCGCCAAAGGAGCGTTACTTGCTACAAAAGAGTTTGTAGAATATATCCCCTCACCAGTTGTCCATCAAAAAACTACTATTGGAACTGGTGATAGTATGGTAGCCGGCATGGTATACAGTCTAGTACAGGGAAAATCACTAAGGGAGATGGTCCACTATGGAGTGGCCTGTGGTGCGGCAGCCACCATGCGTTCTGGCACTCAATTTTGCAACAAGTATGAGGTGGAGGACCTGTACGAATGGTTAAAGAAAAATTGTTAAAAAATATAAAAATACCATAAACTGACCTAGGTCATTTTAAGTGGTACCATAAGCGCATATTTTAGTGGTCTGGAAATTAAAAATAAGTTCTTTGAAAAATAATAATTTGGATTTTAATCGGGGGAAACTAAATCCAAAAAACAAGAAGAGGTAACGAAAACTCTTTTATACCATTTGAATTCTGAACGGATTTAGTAATAAATTCTACTAGATGTCAGTGTAAGCGGAAATTGGGTTGAAATATTCTCTTCTTAGATACCGGATCACTTCGGTGATCCGGTATCTTATACAACAGGAAGGTATTGACTTATATTTTTGCAAGAAGATATAGGTTAAAGTAAAGAAAAGGATGCAGTTGGTGCCCAAATTGATCAGTTAGGTCATTTTAGCAATAAAGTGATTTAAAAGATTGATAGACGGTACAGATGAATTTCATTTCTTTATGGAAAACAGGAGGCTTCGGCTTCCTGTTTTTTCTCTTTGGAAGTCATGAAAAAGCTCCTAAGCAGTAATGCCTTAGCAGCTATAAATGGGTATTGCATTAATACTTAAGTTCAGAATTCCAAGTGTATACGCGGCTAGTGCGTTCCAGCTTGATCTGCATTCAAAAATTTAAGTAATGTGATACCAATTAAAAGGACTGGGATATTTCGGTTTCTCGGTCCTTTTTATACTATTACGGAAAGGTCAATATTGTTGCAAGGCGATAAAGGCCGGAAAGGGTTCGGATTATTTTTTACCCATATCGCCCCTATATCATTTTAGAGATAAGATGACTTAAGGATTGATTGAAGGTTTATAGTAGAACGAACGCTTCAAAGGAAACAGGAGACCAGAGGTCTCCTGTTTCTGTTTATAAACTTGTCAAATTTACGATACTTGTACAGCCTTGAAACGGGCCTTTTTAGGAAGTCAAGATATTCTTTAAGGCGCAAGCTCTACGGCTGATAGAGGTCATTGTTATCACAACCTCAGGTTCATATTTTTGCTCCATAAAATATAAATATCATGAAGAAAATCGCTTGTATCCTCACTATACTTATGACTACGGCATGTTCCTCAACACGATTTGTGGACAGCTGGAGAAACGAAGAAGTTGAAATCTTCAGTCCTCAAAAGCTTTTGATTATTGGTATGACGGATAACCTTACAGCACGCAAAATTTTTGAGGAAAAACTAAAAGAAGAGTTTATGTCCAGAGGAATCAATGCTTACGAAAGCAGTGTGGCCATAGATCAATCCTTCACAGCTGTAAAAAGGAGCGAAGAAGAAATAGAGACTCTAAAGGAAGAGCTTTTGCAAAAAGGTTTTGATGCTGTTGCAATTACGGCAATTATAGGGGTAGATGACAAAACAATGCATAGGGGCGGATATTACACCTTTGGGTACAACTGGTGGTATCGTTTCGGACCATATTTTTATAGGTTTCAGGATATCTATTACACGCCAGACTATTACGAAGATTACAAAGTTTTTCATATTGAGACTTCAATTTATAATATCAAGGATGATAAGGATAAATCCTTGGTCTGGGTCGGTACTTTTGATATTATTGATCCTGTTAATATTACCTTGTCCGTTAATGATTATGTAATCCGCATCATCGAACAACTGGAGCGTGAGGCTCTTGTTAAAAGATTGTAATGGACCAAAAGAAATAATTACAGGATTGGCTAATCACTAACAGTTTTTATGCTTAATAACTCAAAACCATATATGTTTCTTTTCCCATTGGTAGGCATGGGATTGTTCCTAGTATTATATCTTTTGGCGGCCTTGAATTATCCAGGAGGTTCATGGGCTTTTCCAAAGAGAGAAGGCTTTAGTTTTAGGCATAATTATCTCTGTGATTTAATGGATAATTATGCTATTAATGGAGAGGTCAATTCGGCCAGACCCTACGCCATATTAGCTTTAGCTCTGTTATGTATAGCTCTTTTTTGGTTATGGAGAAATTTACCTATGCTGTTCAGGGAGTATAACTTTAATCAAAAAGTAATGAAAACCTCAGGCTTTATATCGTTACTAACATTGGTTTTTCTAGCCATTGGCAATCACGATAAAATTGTAAGGATTGCAGGATTTTTTGGGGTTATCGCTTTTGTAACCTGTTTCATCGAGCTATTTAAGACCGGCCATAAAAATCTCTTCGTTTTTGGCATTCTCTGTCTTTTGGTGTTTCTAATCAATTTTTATATTTATGAAACTGGTTTATTCCTTGAAACGCTTCCCGTAATTCAAAAAATTACATTCCTAATGTTTATAAGTTGGTTTATTTTTTTGGACGTTACGCTGTATCGAAAAGCAACGCTAGCCTTTTAAAAGGTTCTATGAAATTCTCAAATAAACTAATTGAACTATTCTACTTTTTCTGAAAAGAAAAGATTAAAAAGGCGGTACTTTTCGTTATCAAAACGTTTTGTGAAAACATCACTTTTTCGCGTAAGACCGTCTTCCATAAGATAGCTTAAAGGTTCTAGGATATGAAAATTCCTAAAAACTTCTTTTGAAAGTGCTAATATCGGTAAGGCCAAGATCATGCCAGCAATACCCCACATGACCCCTCCAACAAAAAGCCCCAGAATAATGAACATGGGGTTTATTTTGATACTGCGACCCATTATATTCGGCGAAATAAAATTACCCTCAATTTGTTGTACAGTAATATATAGAACCAAGACCGCCAGAGGTTGCCAAACAGTATCTGAAACCATTAACATATAAAAGAAAGGCAATATACCTCCAACGCTGGTTCCCACATATGGGATAATTTCAAGAAAACCTGCCAAAAAACCCCAAAAGAACGGATAGGGAACTCCAATTAACCACAATCCAGATCCAATTAGAAGGCCAAGAATGACTACAACCAATCCTTGCCCCAACATATAACGTTTGGTAAGGTTTTCTACCTTGTCCAATAATCGCGTAACGGTTTCCCTGCTTTTGGCATTTACCTGTACGAGTAAAAAATTCTTAAAAGCGGATCGGTACAACAACATAAAATAGGTAATCACCACAATCAATATTAAATTGGCCAAGACGTTGGTAGTGGATTGCAGGCTTCCTCTTAAAACACTTATGGAAAAATCGGAGACCTCCAGAATGTTCTCAGATAACCAACTAGCAGTAGCATCACTTTCTAAATTGAATTTGCGATCTGACCAATCGGAAACCAAGACAACGATATTTTTTAACCGTTCTCGAACGGATGGAAGATTATTAAAAAGTATTCTAGTTTGGTTGAAGAAGAAGAAAAGAATAATGAATAACGGTATAACCGCTAGTACATACGAGATAAATATGGCCAAAACCCTAAAGCGAAATTTCTTTTCAAAAAAAGTAACTATGGGTTTTAGCATCAAGGCAAAAAAAAACTGAAGACTATCGGGACCAGAATTACCTTAGCCTCTATAAAAATCCAGATAACCGCTGTAGTGGTAAATACCAGATAAAAAGTATTGGCCAGATTTATGGTATATTTCCTCATTGGTTTTGGTGGTGTTTCGATTAAAGTAGCTTGAACCTTTCCTTGACCTTGAACATAACTTTTTCAACTACCTCTTCGGGAACCTCGATAATTTCAGCGATTTCATGCTTGTCCTGATTTCCAAAAATATGCAGTTCAATTACTGTTTTACTTCTTTCGGGGATGGTAGTGTACAATATCCCAAGAGTCCTTCTTTTTTCTTCTGATAGTAGTGCACTTTCATTAAGCCCAAGCTTTCGTACTAATTGCTTTTCTAAAAAATCATCTAAATGAATCTCTTTTGACCAAGCCTTTTTTTGTTTATAGGAAATATCGTCCAAATCCTCAAAAAGTATTCGATCTCCGTCCGCTTCGGTCGTGAAATCTTCGTTCAATGTTTTAAGTTCCGCTTTTAAAAGGGAATGGGTGTTTACTTCATCGGGTACTTCCTCCGCTTCTTTCCCCTCTAATTTTTTAATTGCCTTTCTAAACAGTGATCGGCGAAGTTTTATCGCATCGGTTTCAGAAGCAAAATCCTGGAAGGCTTCCAAATAGACTTCATCCAACATTTCATCTGTATCGTAGAATCCCTTGTCCAGCAGCCCTTGATATTCTGCAGCTTTTAGACTCCCCGTCATAAACCTTTTTAAGTCAGGAATAATGTTGGCGATTTTTTTGTAAAACTGTTCAAACTGAATTTCCTTCTTATCCTTTTGTAATTCTTTATTAGACATCATAAACGTGGTTCTGTAGATTAGTTGCAGTCTACTTTGGTAATTAACTCATTTGAGTTTCCAATTGAGACAACTTGGTATAAAACTAGGGGTAAATCGTTGGGATAAAAATGACATCTATCAGTCCGAACCCAATTATTTAATAGATGGTGATCTATGGTATTTCAGAATAACAGTTCAGATATCCCTGTTGCTTATTAGTAATTTTTAAAGTAAATACCAGCTACAGTCTTTTACTCTTCTTACTAATTATCCTCCATTGCACGATATTTAAATTTTTGTCCACCTACAGAAGCTTCGTACATTAAACCACCCTTGGTCATGGTAAATACGGCTACCCCATTTTGGTAAGCGACATTGGCAGAAGCACCCAGCGTTACCGCTACAGCGGAGACTTGCCCGGCAAATTTAAGTTTCCCTCGTTTAAACCTTTTCATAGCCTTTTCATCTTCAAAGAATATAAGCTCACTATAGACCTGCCCGCCAAGCTGGAAGCCCACGGTGACTTGGGTCAAGGTGACCCGTCCTATGGCAGCGTCCGCTTGGAACACGATTCCCGATCCGTGGGCACCTCCAATGCCCACTGCACCTTTTCCGACTTCCGGAAAAACTGCATATCCGTAAGCCTCTTCAAAAAAATTCTCCAATTCAGGGTCTTTTTCCTTGAACATTTTTATGGCTTCTCGCGCCTTAGTTTCAAGCTCGGGATTCCATCCGCCTATCTGTGCCTGTACAGAGTTACAAAAGCAGACTAAGAATACGGTCATACTTAAAAGCCATAGACAATTCCTAAGTTCTATTTTCATTTTCATGATCCTTCTTTTATTCAATTTTGTCCTATTTACTTCTTAACTCAGAACCCGTTCTTGCGAACTGCATAGCAACGGCAGCAAACATCACTACTCCTTTACAACCTCCATAAGCCCAAAAACGTTCCCCTCGGTATCCTTACAGGCAGCGATGTAGCCAATATTCGGTATAGCGGATTTAGGCTCATGGATTTCTCCACCAAGTTCTTTCACCTTAGCTATGGCTTCATCAATGGAATCCACCTCTATAAAATTAGTAATTTGCTGATCTGCCTTTTCCCTTTTTGCTATACCGCCACCAATTCCTTGCTTTCCAGTCTTTGCCAAAGTTTCAATAAGATAATATTCTTGAGGGCCAGTAGGATATTTTTCAATTTTCCAACCAAATAATTTTTCATAAAAGTTTTTAGCCCTGAGCACATCGTCCGCAGAAATATCAAAATGTATGATAGATGCCATCTTTATTTTTTTAATAAGTGATTAATCAATTCGATTTTGAGGGATAAATTTGGTTCTTTCTAACCTTTCGGGAAATGACCAAGGTCACTTTTGCCATTTCCGACCGGAAATTAATGAATAGGGTTTCGGAGGGTCATATGTATAAAATTTCCAACCCTTATTGAACGTGTACTTTGAACCGTTACGTCTTTAAATCCTGTAGAAAAACTGATGCCAGGATAAGTATTGATAGTACACTGTACGCGCTAAGGTATAATTTGCCTTACGGAGAATTCTTTTGCATTTCAAACAAGGCACAAGATTTGATACCGGGTGTAGTCTAACTTTCTCAAATAGAAAATTTCAAAGGACGGCACTGAAATAAAAGAGTTGATGATTGCCCTCCCTAAAACTCAGCAGGGGTACCTTACTGTACGATTCCATTTTTTTTACTAGATCACCATGAAACCATTTCTTAAAGATTCCCTTGTGTTCTCTTTCTAGCATAACGACCATGTCTGCTTCGACGTCGTCGAGATAAAGTCGAAGCGAATGCAAGATATTATCGGAAAACATATACTTGAATTCTATTTCTTCGTAATTAACCTTTTCTTGAAGCATGTCCTTGAACCATTCCATTTGTGTTTCTCCTTCATATTCATCTTCGGTTACAATGTGTACCACCTGTATTTCTGCCTTAAAAACCTGGGCAAGTTCTGTTAGTTTACGAATGGCGTATACATCTTCCTCCTCAAATGCCGTGGCGTATACAATTGTTTTTAACGGCACTTGTCCGGCATCCTCAGGAATTGCCAAGATAGGACAGGGCGCTTTTTCAATGAGATTCTTGGTAGTACTACCTATAATAATTTCCTTTAAAACGTTTTCGCCTTTCATACCCGCCACAACCATTTGAGCGTGCCATTCTTCTGCAGTTGAAAGAATACCGTTCATCACAGATTTATTTTCAACAGGTTGAAGCTGTACATTAGGCCCTTTCCAGCCTGGCTCCAGATGTTCCTTACAAAAATCCTCCAATTTTGTACGATGTGTTTTGAACGCATTCTTTTCCAATTTGGGAAAAGGTTCGGAAAGTACTGTAGATCCTAAAATAGTTGGGTATTTGAATACATGGCAGACCACCAACCTATAATTTAATCTTTCGGCCAGAAATTTGGAATACTTTAAAGCGGCAACCGAATTATCCGAGTAATCCGTAGCATACAGGATGGTTTTCATACGTTCAATTTTATTTCTTAGGGGTCATACTTCGATTTTGCTCAATAAACGAATGTAATTGGCCATTGAACAATTACTCACGAAATGGATTTGTTAACTCTACGTTGTTCGAGTAACTAAGATTTAAACGGGTTCAACGCAACGATAAGTCTAAAACGTCCAGATTCACTTCGTTAAAACTCAATAACGGTATTTCACCATAAGAGTGCATTTTTTTCACTAAATCACGATGGAATATTTTTTTAAGAAAACCATGTTTTTCTCTTTCGAGCATAACGACTAAATCGGCATGGGCTTCTTCTAGATAATCCCTAAGGGATTTAAAAATATCTTCCGAGAAAAACAGTTTAAATTCAAGATGTTCGTAGGTAACTTTCTCCGATAATGAATTTTGGAACCACTCCATTTGTGTCTCTCCCGCATATTCGTTTTTGGTAGAGATGTGGACTATTTTTATTTTAGATTTAAAACGCTCTGCCAGTTCGACCGTTTTTTGAATGGCGTAAACGTCTTCCTGCTCAAAATCGGTAGCATAAACAATTATTTTAGGAGCGATGAAGACTGCTTCCGAAGGAATGGCGAGTACGGGGCATGCTGCTTTTTTAATCAGTCGCTTCGTCGTTGTGCCCAATAACACATCTTGTAAAGCACTCTCGCCCTGAGCACCAGCAACAATCAGATCGGCCTGCCAATCTGCAGCAACGCCCAAAATACCGTCCAGAATAGCCAAATCCTCGACAGGTGCGATTTTTATGTTCATGCTTTTCCATTGCTCGCCCAAATGCTGTTTGCAGAAATCCTCTAATTTTTCACGGTGCGTTTTGAGGTTTTCCTTTCTTATATCCGGCATTTGTTCGGCAAAGCCACCATCAATAATTATGGGAAACCCAAAAACATGTGTAACCACCAAATGAGCGCTAACCAGTTCACTCAGTTTTTGGGCATATTTTAAGGCGGCCACAGAATTCTCGGAATAATCAGTGGCGCATAGAATCGTTTTCATGGTATTTAGTCTTAGTTAACTCAAATGTAAATTCTAAAAACGGCCCGGTAAATGATTTTTATCATATCTAGTACTTTATCATCTATAACGTTATTGATTGCAAATCGGCCGCATGTGAAGTGTCAATATCCATACATCAAAAACGTTATTGGTCGAATCTAGCTCCTCTCGCCAAACCATCGACTTGCCTTTTGCTGCTTTCTGACGAGTTTGAACTTTTTGATGGAGTGCGCCTGTATATGATTTTTCATTTCATCTACAGAATCGGTAATGAACAACAGCTTCATATCTTCCTTGTCAATGCTTTCCTTCTCTGCCATGATTTGAATATGTTGGTAGAGTTCTTTATGGTACTCTGAACCGAATATGACTACGGGAAAGTCTTGAATCATCTTGGTCTGTATTAAGGTGATGGATTCAAAGAGTTCATCCAAAGTACCCATCCCGCCTGGCATAACCACAAAGGCGTAGGAGTATTTGACCAATAGGAATTTGCGCACAAAAAAGTAGCGGATGTTAATCCATTTATGCAAATACGGATTTGGTTTTTGTTCAAACGGTAGAATAATATTACAGCCAACGGAATACCCTCCGGTCTCATATGCACCCTTGTTAGCAGCTTCCATAATACCTGGTCCACCACCTGTCATGACAGTGAAACCCATTTGAGCCAAGGCTGCACCCACTTTTTCGGCTTGTTTGTAATAGGAATTGCCAGGTTCAAATCGTGCCGAACCAAAAACCGTAACGCAAGGTCCTAAAAAGTGCATCTTTCTAAACGCCTTTATAAAACTGAACATGACCCTGAACGTAAAAAATAGTTCGTTCAAACGCGAACGTGGTCCGCTTAGAAATTTGGATTCTGCAGGGCTTAGTTGGTTCGTATTCATTTAAATAAGTATTAATCGACGAAAGAGAAAAAAGACACAAAGTCAAGAATTTCTAAGTGGCACGAATCTATGATTTCAAAAAGCATGCTCCGTTGTCATATGGCCTAGTTCTTTGAGTCTTCTGTAATGGGATGCTAGCGCATCGAATATGGTAGGCTTGCTATTGTAGTTCAAACCGAATTCCTTAGCGGTTGACTCTACTATGGCTGCAATAGCGGGATAGTGAACATGGCAAATATTACTGAACATATGATGTTCAACTTGATAATCCAACCCCCCGATATACCAACTCAACGGACCATTGTTTCTGCCAAAGTCGGATGTCGTGTGCAATTGATGAACCAACCATTCGGAATGGACAATATTATCCTTATCGGGCAAAGGTTGAGAGGTGCCCTCCACTACATGGGCCATCTGAAAAACCGTAGTCATTATAACACCCGCGGTCATTTGCATGATTACAAATCCTACCAGCACTTGCCAAAAATTAATATTGGTAAAGAGCAACGGCAAGCCAAAAATAATGCCGAAGTAAATGAGCTTTGTTGCCAAAAGTTTTGTGAACTCTAAGGTTGGACTGGATTTCTGTGCTTGAGTAATGCCTTCACGATTATGTTTCAACAACACACCAAAGTCCCCGAACAAGCGTAATATTGTGGCAAAACCATATAGGAAAAAGCTATACAAGTGTTGAAAACGATGGTAGCTTTTTAACTGGGAATGTTCACTTAAACGTACTACGGCCTTTGTGGAAATGTCAGGATCAAAATCGAACATATTGGTAAAGGTGTGGTGCTGAATATTGTGTTGGATCTTCCAGTTGAAAGTATTACTGCCCAACAAGAACATGGTGGAAGCGGCCAGTTTATTTACCCACTGCTTAGAGGAGTACGCTCCATGTGCGCCGTCATGCATGATGCACATACCTATACCGGCTTCGCCGATTCCCATTAGCACCACCATGCCCAAAGCGGCCCAAAGCGATAATTCCAGGCTAAGTATCAGAATAAATGGTCCCAAATACAGGCTTAGCATGACCACGGTTTTAAGGTACATGTTTAAATTGCCATGTATTGAAATTTGATTGTCTTTAAAATACGTACGGACTCGTTTCCGTACTTCTCTTGAGAACGCTTTTTCTGTTGGATTTTCACTACGGAATTGAACTACATCCATAATAATATTTTAGTTTAAAAAATGAAAAAACTTTATTTATTAGCTATACGAATTGGTTATGAGCCACTTCAATTTTTTCTTTGACCACAATAAAGCCAAGACCCAGGTCATTCATTTTTATGTTTCTTTTGCATTAATCGCTTTCCGTAAAACGGATTGAAAAAACAGTATCAGTGTTTTCTAATGCATATCAAGAATCAAGTCCAAAAGCATAATACTGTTTTCCGGGCGTATCTTCATAAATCCCTTCGAACATTACACCTCCTTTTTTCTTTTCAAGAGCGGAAACCAGCTCCTTTATATCGGTCACTTTTTTTCCATCTACATGGGTAATGATATAACCGGCGCGTATCTGGGTTTTTTGCCGTAATAATCCGGGATACAGATTTACTACGCGCACCCCACCGTCTAAATTCAATTTTTTGGCTGTTTCCTTGTCCAACGTTTCAAAATCGGCCCCTAAATAATTTAGCATTTCTACATTCTCTTTTTTAGAGATGTCCGTAGTTCCTTTCACATTTTCAAGGGTTACTTGAAATTCTTTTTCCTTACCTTTTCTGTTAACAACAACGGAAACTTTGTCGCCCGGTCTATGTTGTGCTATGATTTCCTGTAACCTTGGCGAGGTCGTTACTTTTATACCATCCACTTTGACAATTATATCTCCTGCCGCTATACCCGCCTTTTCAGCGGCACTTTCTTCACCCACAGTTTCGACCCAAACACCCTCCATGAAATCAATTTTCTTTTCCTTGGCCAAATTACCGTTCATGGTGGTTATTGTAACACCGAGCATTCCGCGTTGCACACTACCATATTTTAAAAGGTCGCTTACCACCTTGGTAACAATATTACTGGGAATAGCAAAACCATAGCCCGTATAGCTACCTGTTCGGGTGGCAATGGCCGAGTTGATTCCCACAATTTTACCATCAAGGTCCACCAAAGCTCCGCCGCTATTACCGGGGTTGATGGCCGCATCGGTCTGGATAAAACTCTCGATAGCCAATCGCTCTGGATTGATGTTGATATTACGTGCTTTTGCGCTGACGATACCTGCAGTGACCGTAGAATAAAGGCTATAAGGATTACCTACGGCCAATACCCATTCCCCGATTTCCACGTCATCGGAATCGACGAACGACAAGGCCTTTAGGTTTTCGCCCTTTACTTTTAGCAAAGCAAGGTCCGTTGCAGGGTCCGCACCTATCACTATTGCCTTATAGGTTTCGTTATTATGCAGGGTGACCTCCAGTTCCGATGCATTATTAATTACATGGTTGTTGGTTACGATATGGCCTTTCTCGTCGATAATTACGCCTGAACCCGAACCGTACATAGGTTGCTGCGGCATATTTTCTGGCATTTGAAAACGGTCGCCAAAAAATTCCCTGAATAAATCTGGCAGTTGTTGTGGTTGCACGGCCTGATTTCTACCGGGATCGGACTGCGTTGACCGAATATGTACCACGGCATCCAAGACCTTTTTGGCGGTACCCGTAAAATCAACCGCGCCAACTTTAAAATCTCTACTGTTCTTTTCTGCCGATTCATCAGAACTTCTGTTCTCCGTATAAAACTGAATCTGCTCGTTTTCATTGTCTACTTCAAGATCGCTTACTTCCTTACAGGAAAGCATCGAAACCAACACCAAGGTCGGCAGAAGAACGCCCAAACTCATTTTGATTTTTTTCATGGCTTTCGTTTTTATTACAGTATCATTTTAACCACTTCTTCTTGTAGTGTTACGATTACTTCTTGGGGTATTCCTATTACTTCTCCCCCTATTTGCATTATTTTTTTCATGGTACTCGCGTATATCATCGTTGCGATATCCTTTAACCCGTTCGTACCTTGAACGCCTTAAATTCAAATTACGGTAGCGTGGGGGTAGAATCTTGCGACGTACCCAAACCCCTCCATCCAAATAAACATAGGTGCGTGCAGAGAGGTCATAATAAAAACGGTAATCGGGAAAATACACGTAACGCACTACTTCCAGTCGATTAGGGTAGAACCACGGTGGGGGCGGTTCATAGACCCCCGCAGTCATGACCATTGGTCCACAGCTTGCCAATAGCAATAAGATGAGTGCAATGAGAAATAGGATTGCTGACTTATATAAATCTTTGAGAGTAATATTCATCACGTAGTAAATTTTGTTAAACAAAATAAAACGACCTCCACCGTCCTTGAAATGACCTGTGTCATTTTGTGGCTTTTTGGCATCATATAGATTTGAAAAAACATGGCAGAACTACTTGATTAATGAAAACCAAATGCTAGAATTTTCCATAAAAAAGAATGCCCTTGAACTACATTGATTTCACGGAAACCCTATATGGACCCAAGTATTAAAGTAACCGACGAAATCTTTCTTTAAGAATATAAAATGAAAAACCTTTTAATAATAAAATACCTGCCGTTCTATACTATGTCCATATTACCCATGCCCGTATTATATCTACTTTCAGACCTGAGCTTTATATTGATATATTATATTGTGGGTTATCGTAAAAAAGTGGTGTTCGGAAACCTTAAAAGTTCGTTTCCCGAGAAAAACTACCGTGAAATTCAAAAAATAGCCCGTGATTTCTATCGCCATTTTTGTGACCTGATTTTCGAATCGATAAAAAGTTTGACCATTAGTAGGAAGGAGGTGAAGAAACGTCTTCGCATTGAAAATCCTGAGCTGGTACAACACTATTTGAAAAGCCGAAAGGACATATTATTATACGCCGCACATCAGGGAAATTGGGAGTGGTTGATATTTCTGCCCCTGTTTTTTCCATATTACTCCACCACTTTTTACAGACCTCTTAAGAATAATTATTTCAACGGACTTTTACGATTGATAAGGCAACGTTTCGGAGTAAACTTAATAGAGGAAAAGAATGGTTACAGGACGATTTCCAAATTAAAAAAAGCGCAAATTCCCCTGATGAACTGTATGATCGGTGATCAAAGTCCGACAAGAAAGAGTGCAAAATATTGGCATCCTTTTTTAAACCGCACTACCGCTTTTCTGAAAGGTCCCGATATCATTGCCAGGAAGACGGACCAAATTGTACTTTTCCCAAATTTTAAAAAAATTAAAAGAGGATATTATCAGCTGACGTTCGATTTGATTGCCGATAATCCGCAATCAAATTATAGCTCTGGTATTGTAAAAAAGTACGCGAGAAAATTGGAGATCACCATCAAAAACTCACCAGAACTTTGGCTATGGAGTCATAGACGATGGAAATTGAGTCCCTGATAGGGTCCAGTTGCCAAACACTAAAAAGTAAGGGACATGAATAATACTCCTACTCCCTTATTCTTTAGCATTTAAATTCAATATACTGCACCGATCATCGCCTCAATACCTACCCCATTACATCGGTCAACGAAGGGTAATCGCTGAAATTTCATCCAGCAAAATCAATTAGGGAAAACATAACCGCAAAATGGTTCCGTTAGGCATGATTTATATCATTTGGAAATCGAAGCACTTAAAATAGTTTTGGTTAAACAAGTCTTATCATTAAAACACCACAATGATGATGCGAGATTATTCAAAAAATTACAACGAGCTTAAAAGGTCAATGAATAAATTGGGGACAAGAATCCCAAATACTTTAAGCGGTTTTACCAAGTTGCATAAAGCAAGTACAACCTCAGGCGTACTTTCAAAAAAAACTAAAGAATTGATTGCATTGGGCATAGCCATTACGGTTCGTTGTGACGGCTGCATCGCCTACCATGTACACGATTCCTTAAAGGCCGGATCAAGTTCAGAAGAGATTTTAGAGACCATTGGAGTGGCCGTGATGATGGGTGGTGGCCCCTCGGTTGTATATGGCTGTGAGGCTATGGAAGCATTAGATCAATTTGCCATATTGGAAAAAAATGAAACAACCCTCGGATAAAAAAGAAGCAACTGGACTTACCTGAAAAGAAAAGACCCAAACCGCCTTTTGGCGGCTATGGTTTTAGTTGGTTCTATCTATTTCTTTTAGGAATTATATTGTGGTTTTCCGTAATATCCAACCCAGCCGTAGGAACAGGGGAAATCAGCTGGACATTTTTACAGGATTCCTTGATAGCTGATCGTAAAGTTGAAAAAATCCTTGTAGTCAATAAGGAACTGGCCGAAATATACCTCAAAAAAAACGGTAAGGTAAGTTCGGAAAAAGTAGAAGAACCTAAAAATTTGTTCCAATTATCGGGTACTCCAGATTACGTTATGACCATTGGTTCAGTGGAAACCTTTGAGAACAAACTACAAAGAGCGCAAGAGAATTTTTCCTCTGAAGATCTCATCGACGTCCGTTATGCAAAACGCACCAGTTGGTTGAGCATACTATCATGGCTCCTGCCTTTTGGAATAATAATCTTCTTTTGGATATATATGCTGCGGAGAATGGGCCGAGGTGGCACTGGAGCTAATCCACTGTTTAATTTCGGGAAGTCCACACCAAAAATATCGGAAAAAGGTACTAAAAGTTCCGCAACCTTTAAAGATGTAGCCGGGCTTAAAGAGGCAAAAACAGAGGTCATGGAAGTGGTAGATTTCCTTAAGAACCCTGAAACCTATACCAAATTAGGAGCAAAAATTCCGAAGGGCGTTATGCTGGTAGGGCCACCGGGAACTGGTAAGACCCTCATGGCCAAGGCGGTAGCGGGTGAAGCGGGCGTACCTTTTTTCTCCATGTCCGGATCTGAGTTTGTAGAAATGTTTGTCGGTGTAGGTGCTTCTCGGGTACGCGACCTCTTTAAGAAAGCTAAGGAAAAAGCACCGAGCATCATCTTTATCGATGAAATCGATGCCGTGGGCCGTTCGCGCGGGAAGGTCAACGCTTTCCAGGCTAATGACGAACGTGAAAGTACGCTGAACCAATTACTGACCGAACTTGATGGTTTTGGCCCCAATACGGGAGTTATCGTATTGGCCGCTACCAACCGCCCAGATGTATTGGACAAGGCACTTTTGCGCCCCGGCAGGTTCGACCGCCATATTTACCTGGAACTTCCAACCAAAGAAGAGCGTAAGGAGATTTTTGGCGTACACCTTCGTCCCCTAAAACTTTCGAAAAACGTAGATGTGAATTTACTGGCCAAATTAAGTCCAGGATTTTCCGGAGCCGATATCGCAAATATCTGCAACGAAGCTGCGCTTATAGCCGCACGCAAGAAAAAGAAAGAAGTGGAACAGATAGATTTTATGGAAGCGCGAGATCGAATTATTGGTGGAATGGAACGAAAAAGCAAAATCATATCTCCAAAGGAAAAAGAAATCGTCGCCCATCACGAAGCTGGCCATGCTGTAGCAAGTTGGTACTTGAAAAATGTTGATGCCCTGGTGAAGGTATCCATCATTCCCCGCGGAAAATCGTTAGGCGCAGCTTGGTACTTGCCAGAAGAACGACAAATCGTGACTAAAACCCAATTTTTAGATCAGATTTGCGCCTCGTTGGGTGGTCGTGCCGCCGAGGATATCATCTTTGACGAAATATCCTCTGGAGCATTGGATGACCTCGAAAAGGTAACAAAACAGGCCTATACCATGGTAGCCTACTACGGATTGGACAAAGAAATTGGGCCCATTAGCTATTATGATTCCACAGGTCAGAACGAGCGTATGTTCGGCAAGCCCTATAGTGAAAAAATGGCGGAAATGATTGATAAGGAAGTACAAGAACTGGTAACCACGGCCTATGAACGCACAAAGAATTTATTGACCGAACACAAAGAGCAATTGGTGAAACTGGCCCAACTTTTATTGGCAAAAGAGGTCGTTGAGATAGAAGATTTGGAACAAATACTGGGCAAAAGGGAAATCGAAGAATTGGTAGAAAATAAGGAGTAAAAAAGTAAACAGTTAAACAAGAATATATTATGGAAAAGACAAAAGAAGTACTCTACAACGAAGACCTACATTTTGAGCACAAACAATGGCAATCTGAACTTGCTTTTTGGGAAGACGAACTAAAATCGTTTAATAATCGATTGGCTGAGCTAGTACATCGATGGACAAAAAAAGAGGTATTGGCTAAATTAGAGCATTATCAAAATGAATTTATACTTCATGATGGAATAATAGACAAATTACAAGAGGAAATTGAAATTCATGAGACACGAATCGCTGGCCAAACTAAAACAGGTCACAATGCCCTCGATACCGCGATGACCAAAAAACATCTGGAGTTCCGAAATAAAATGGAAACCCAACGGCAGATTTATGCCGATCTTAAAAAAGAGTTCTTTCACTTTTTATCCAAATACATGTAAGGAACATAGTATACTTTAGGTTAAAAGATCTGCGCTTTTTATCTAGGACCGGTAAATTCTGGATTGCAATGGATGTTTTTATAATACTGACATAGGTCATTGCAGTCGTTTTAAACCAACTTTATTTTTAGGATATTCTTTTGAAGGACACCCGTTATGAAAAAAAGAATCCTTTTGACGATAATGTCGAGCATTCTAATATGTAGCCTATTAGAAAGTTGTAGGGATTCTGCAACCAAGAATGCAAATGTTGATGCTACTGACGAAAATATACAACAGGCAGCTGATAACTTGGCCAAAATAGCGAGACAGTCCCAAGAAGATATCGAGATTGAGATGAAGGCAGAGTGGGAAAAATTCAGGTCTGAATCCGAAGTTGCGATAGATAATACCGGAACCGAAATCCAAGTGCTACGAGACAAAATCGCAATTGTTGGTAAAAAAGAAAGTGAAGGACTCAATAAAGAGCTAGACACCCTTGAGCAAAGGAACAAAAGGCTAAAAGAAAGGTTGGCGGAACGTAGCCGTAGATTCAAGGAGAACCTGGTAGAATTTAATGAGGCCGCCAAAGAAAAACAGGGGAAGTTCCAAAGAGAGTTTCAACACGATATGAAAGAATTAGGTTCTGCCCTAAAGAATTTTTTTAAGGATAATGTAGATTAAGGACTAGAATTATGACAACGCTATTATACTCGGGAAGAATGAAGCTAAAACAATGGTGGGTTTCCCTGTTGTTAGGGTTTCTATATATCGGATTGGGCGTCTGGATGTTGCGAACCCCGTTACCACATTTTGAATTACTCAGTATGATATTTGGCGGTTTTATATTACTACTAGGGCTATTTTGGACGACGTTGTCCATTTCTTCCAATAGAATTTTATCAAATTGGGGTTGGTTGTTTGCTGTGGGGCTGATAGAACTACTAATCGGTATTCCACTCTTGTTGTATCCTACAGATATGCCTAGTTCAATACCCATCCTTACAGGTTTCCTAGTACTTTTCGGCGGCATTCTTGCTATCAGTAGCTCATTACACTATAAACATTTAGGAGGAAGGAGTTGGGCTTGGACATTGATTCTTGGTTTTATAACGATTCCCTATGCCGTTCTTTTGTTGGCCGGAACCAATTTTGCAGGTATCAAGCTAAACTTTATGATTTTATTTTGCTTGTTTGCTTCGGGAGTTTATAAGTTGATTTTTGGTCTCACGTTAAGAAAGTTGACAATTAAAGGAAAGAAGACTGAAAATACCACTGATTCTCATTCGGATCACTTGGGCAAGGCCTTAGCCTAACCAATCATAGGCAAAAAAACTTAACCATCTTCTTAAGACTCTTCATACCTTTATGTAAACGTATCCCGACAGGACTTTTTACCGCAAAAATTTTTGAATACGACATTGGGAATTGCTTGGCTCACTTAATTAAACAATAACTAAAACACTGAACAGATCAGTAAAAAGGGTGCTGATATATATCATTTATTTACCTCCGAGTCTTTGCTACATTTATTTAACTTTGGTACAAACCATATTAAGAATACCAAAGAAGTACCATGGCAAAACAAGATAAAACGCCCAAAAAGTCCTCAACCCATAAAAAGCCCTTAAAAAAGGATATTGAATCTAAGAAGGAAGCATCAAAATTCTTGATTGTAGGTATGGGTGCTTCAGCTGGTGGATTAGAAGCTTTTAAGGAATTCTTTGAAGCAATGCCCGATGCTCCGGGAATGGCTTTTGTTCTGGTTCAACACCTAGACCCCACACATAAAAGTTTGATGGTCTCCCTTTTAAAAAGCCATACAAAAATGACCGTGACAGAGGTTAGGGATAATACGACGGTTGTTCCCAACCATGTTTATATTATTCCGCCGAATAAGGATATGGCCATTCTAAACGGTAAGCTCCATTTAATGGACCCAACAGCGGCCCGGGGTTTTCGCAAACCTATCGATTTTTTCTTTCGCTCCCTTGCTGAAGATCAAACAGACAGGGCGGTCGGCATCATTCTCTCGGGTACGGGTACGGAAGGCACATTGAGCTTAAAGGATATTAAAGGTAAGGGTGGACTCTCCATTGTTCAAGATCCGACTACTGCAAAATACGATGGTATGCCCAGGAGTGCCATAGCGGCAGGAGCGGAAGATTTTATACTTGCTGTTAAGGAAATGCCCAACATGCTCCTTAAATACGCCAAGAACCGCAAGTTCACACCAGAGGAAAAACTTATTCCAGTATCAACCCCAAATGAGCTGTTGGATAAAATATTTATTGTTTTACGGAATGAAACGGGCTGTAATTTTAGCGATTACAAGAGCAGTACGGTAATCCGCAGGATAGAAAAACGCATGGCGCTCAACCAAATCGACAAACTTGAAAACTATATTAAGCATCTTCAAAAACAACGTGAGGAAGTTGTAAAGCTCTTTAAAGAACTGCTCATTGGTGTTACCAGTTTTTTTAGGGACAAGGAGGCTTTTGCTGCATTACAGCAAACCGCCATATCCGAAATTATTGAAAACAAACAAGACGGTGAGATGATACGTGTTTGGGTCGCTGGCTGTTCCACAGGGGAAGAGGCCTACTCAATCGCCATTCTTTTTGATGAGGCCATACGTAAACAGACCAAGTCTCTGAAGGTGCAGATCTTTGCGTCTGACCTTGATGAGGATGCCATCAATTTGGCCAGACAGGGCGTGTATCCGGAAACCATTTCCTCCGATGTAAGTATAAAACGCCTTTCCCGCTATTTTCAGGGTGAAACCAATACCTATCGGATAAAAAAGGAAATTCGAGATCAAATCATTTTTGCCGAGCACAATCTCATTAAAGATCCCCTTTTTTCAAAACTCGACATGGTCACATGTCGCAACCTGCTGATATATTTGAATGCGGAGGCCCAACGAAAGGTGTTTGCGATTTTCCATTATGCATTGAATCCAAAAGGCATTCTTTTTCTCGGTAACTCGGAATCCTTAGGCGAATATGCTAGTTTGTTCGATGTTCTGGACAGAAAGCATAAGATTTTTAGGTTTAAGGACGTAAAACAGGCTAGAATGCCGGATATAGGACACTTATTTCAGGAGCCCATTCACCTTAAAATGGCAAACACCGCTCCTCAAAAACGGGAATGGCAGAGCAGTCTTTCTGGGATAACGGAAAAAATGCTGTTGGCCAATTATGCCCCGGCCTGCGCCATTGTAAACACTAAGGGAGATGCAGTCTATTTTTCCGGTAATACGGGCAAGTACTTACAACCCTCTCCGGGTGAAGCTAAGTTGAATATTATCGATATGGCCCGCGAGGGACTTAAGACCGACCTTCGTAGTCTGCTCACCAAAGGTCGAAATAGTAAAAAGACCGAAACGAGAAAGAATATAAAGGTCAAGACCAACGGCAACACACAATTGATCGATCTTTACTTACGACCCTTAGTCGATGTGGGGCTTGACGATGAATATTGGATGGTCACGTTTGAGGATGTTGCCATTGTTCCAGAAAGTGTTGATGAAGGTAGGGATAAAAAATCTGCAACTGATACCACAGAACTTCATGCCCTGGAACAAGAACTTGCCGCCACTAAGGAATACCTCCGGTCTACCATAGAACAGTTGGAAATATCGAACGAAGAACTGAAATCCTCAAACGAAGAACTACAGTCCAGTAACGAGGAACTACAGAGTACTAACGAGGAAATGGAAACCTCCAAAGAAGAGCTACAGAGCGTTAACGAAGAGATTGTTACTGTGAACACGGAGCTGCAGGGAAAAATTGATGAGCTTGCCCAGGCCTATGACGACATGAACAACCTGTTGGCCAGTACGGAAATCGGCACCATATTTCTAGATTCAAATCTGAAGATAAAACGTTTTACGCCCTCCATGTCAAAGATCATTAACCTTATCCAGACCGATGTGGGGCGGCCCATTGGGCACCTATCTTCCAATCTCATTTACGATGGTATACAGCAAGATGTAAAAACAGTTTTGAACAAGCTGACGCCCATACAAAAAACTATTAGAAGTAATGATGGTATCTGGTACAAGATGCAGATCATGCCCTATCGCACTGCAGAAAATGTAATTGAAGGGGTGGTCATCACTTTTGTTGACATTACGGAGGAAAAGCTGTTGGCAGAGGAATTGCGCGATTACAAAATCAAATATGAACATCTGCTAGAAATGACCAAGACCGTAATCTATACGCAGGACAAGAATCTAACCTATACCAGCATGCCCAATATACATCCTGATTTTCAGTTCAAGGACATGATTGGAAAGACCGATGCCGATTTTTTCGACAAAGAGGATGCCAAGAAATTGGGCGTAATAAAGAAAAAAGTGCTGAAGACAGGGAAAGCGGAACGAGCAACCGTTTCCCTAAAGCTAGCCGGTGAGACCCGTTTTTATGACCTTTTGGTACGGCCAGTGGTAGAAGTTGATAAGATTACCGGTATAGCATGTACCTCGGTAGATATTACCGAATTAACCCTTGTGGAAAAACAGTTGAAAAAGATTAAAAAGGAAAAAAATGGGCAGCGAGAATGACATAAATAAGAAATTGCGCTCCATGGCGGAAGCCCAGGTGAAAAAAATGCCAGATACAAAACTGGACCTGACCATGGATAAGGCAAGAACCCTTATGCACGAGCTTGAAGTACATCAGGTAGAACTGGAGATGCAAAATCAAGAACTGCGTGAAGCCCAGCATCTATTGGAAGATGCACGGGATCAATATACCGATCTTTTTGATTTTGCCCCCATTGGCTATCTTATACTGGATGATAAGGGAGTGATTGAAAACATTAACCTTACCGCCTGTACGATGATGGGTATAGATCGTTCACTTATAAAGGGCAAGCCATTTTCAGCATACATGTCCAGCGGGGAATCAGGTACCTTGTTCCTAAAACTAAGGGAAGCCTTTGAACACGGAACGCTCAAACCATTTGAGCTTCAAATTAAACGCAATGGCACCGATGTGTTTACCGCATTGATACATGGTACTGTAACAGAAAATGGAACGGGCAAACCCATTTGCCGGCTATCTATGCAGGATGTTACTGAGATACGCGAGGCCGAGGCCCTACAACAACAGCATGAAGACCTGCAAGAGGAAAAAGAGCGTATTGCACGGTATTTAAATCTGGCCCCGGTTATTTTTTTATTGTTGGACAATGAATATAGGGTACAGCTCATCAACCAAAAAGGTTGCGATTTATTGGGGTATGAAAAGCACGCACTGCAAGGTGAGAAATGGTTTGAATACGTTATGCCCACTAAAAATAAAACTGAAAATGACGATATACCCCATTTTTTCAAATACAAAAAAATGCTATCGTTACCCTATTTTGAAAGCGAGGTACGATCCAAGGCCGGCGAGCGGCGACTTATCGGATGGACGAATACCGTTCTAAAAGACAAGTTTGGCAAAACCATTGGTACCTTAAGTGCTGGCGAGGATATTACGGAGCGAAAAAGATTGGAGGCAATCAAAGAAAAATATACAGCAAATCTAGAGGAAACCGTTAAAGAGCGTACGAAGGAACTTAGCGAAGCCCTAGAAGCGGAAAAGAAAATCAACGAGTTAAAAAGTGCTTTCATCAACATTGCCTCTCATGAACTGCGCACTCCTATTACCATTATATTGTCTTCCATCATTCTAATTGAAAAGTATAGTGAAAAAGCAGAATACCATAAGCAACCGAGATTGATCGAACGTGTAAAGAAGGCCTCAAAACAATTTACTGCCATTTTAGATGATTTCCTTTCTTTGGAAAAGCTGGAAAGAGGCGACCTGCGTATCAAAAAGGAAAATCTAAATATAAAAGAATTTTTAAGACCCCTATTGGACGATATGGAGGGGATTTTGAAACCCCAACAGCAGATTATCCATACCCACACCGGACGTGCGGAGATATTCCAAGACCGGAAAATATTGCACCATATCGTATCCAATCTGCTATCAAACGCCATAAAATATTCAGATTCAGCTGTTGAGCTGCATACAGCAGTAGCCAACGGGAATCTAATAATAAAAATTAAGGATAGCGGTATCGGCATTCCAAAGGAGGACCAGAAATTCCTATTTCAGCGGTTTTTCAGGGCAAAGAATGTAGAACACCTTCAAGGCACCGGCCTTGGACTAAGTATCGTAGAACGTTATTTGGATCTCTTGGAAGGAACTATCGATTTTTCTAGTACCGTAGGCCAAGGAAGCACTTTTACCCTTACGATACCCTCGGTATAACATTCAATTCTTCTCGTTTTTAGTACGTAAAAAATCAGCTTTAGTACATTTTAAATTCCGCCTACGATCTGTTACTTAAAATTACCCGATGAATTGTAGGAATTTTAACTATATTTAAGGTACTCTAAATTTTAAACGCTAACCTATGACCTCTATCGTACTCGTTGAGGATAATCCAACTATCTGTGAAAATACTGCGGAAATTCTAGAGATGGAAGGGTATACGGTTATCACGGCGAGAAATGGTAAAGAAGGTTTTCAAAAAATTAAGGCCAATCGTCCAGATATAATTATTTGTGATGTTCTTATGCCAGAAATGAATGGTCTTGACCTTTTGGCAAAGTTAGGATTGGATAGCGAACTAAAGACTATTCCATTTATATTTTATAGCGCAAAAAGCGAAAGAAAGGATGTACAACAAGGTATGGATCTTGGTGCATACGACTATATCGTAAAACCATCAGACCTTGGAGATCTCTTAGCATCGATTCAAAAATGTATTAAGGACAAAAAACATTCTTAACACATACTTCTTCCAAGGCAAATTTAAAATCACCAAAAGCTCCTTTGCGTAGGCACAAATTTTTCTAAGACCACAGATTCTGTATCTGATTTCGGTAAAGATGAATTAAACTTTTTTTTGTTAAATATTAACGGTAATGATCTGTATCATTTTCAACAGTTCCGATCAAGAATATCTTTGCTATCATAATTAAGAGTTTAACCTAAAATTAAAATATCATGAAAACAGATGTAGAAATTAAAGATGATGTATTGGATGAATTGGCGTGGCAACCCAATATTGACGAAACAGAAATTGGAGTTATTGTTGAAAACGGAATAGTAACCCTCAGCGGTGTAGTCAACAACTTTTCTAAAAAAATTGCCGCGGAAAAGGCAGTTAAAAGTGTTGAAGGCGTTAAAGCGATAGCTAGTGACATTGAGGTAAAATACGGTAACGACTTTAAGAAAACCGACAAAGAGATTGCAAAGGCTGTTGTAGAGGCCTTGGAATGGAACTCTTCCGTGCCTGAAGAAAACCTGAGCGTAAAGGTAGAAGATGGCTGGGTATACCTTTCTGGCGAGGTTAAATGGAGCTATCAAAAAAATGCGGCAAAACGCGCGGTCGAGAAATTGCTGGGTGTTCGCAGTGTCATTAATAATATTTCCATAAAGCAGGATGTGAAGCCTACTGAAGTGAAGGAAAGGATTGAAAAAGCATTTGAACGCGCAGCCGAAATAGATGCAAAGAATATTACGGTCTTGACCGATGGTCATACGGTTACCCTAAAAGGCAAGGTCCACTCAATTAAAGAGAAGGAAGATGCCGAAACAGCCGCATATCGGGCCCCAGGTGTATTCAACGTAAAAAACGAGCTAAAGGTTCAATATTACACCGAGTATGCTTAGTTAATGTCAAAATCACTCATGGCTTACTACCATAAATGTAGAAAACGGCCCTTATTTACATGATAAATTAGGGCCGTTTTTATGTATAAAGCGACATATTTTTAATTAGGCAAAATAAAGAAAATGAGAATCATTTTGTGGAACATCAACGGAATTCGCGCTATTATAAAAAAAGACTTTTTTGAATCGATAAAAAATTGAATCCCCAAATTCTCTGTCTTCAAGAAACAAAGGCTCAAGATACCGAGATCGAAAAAGCGCTGTCTGTATTCGACGGGTACAGATATTTTTACAATTCTGCTGATAAAAGAGGGTATGTCGGTACGGCATTATTAAGTAAAGCGAAACACGCTAAGCTAATTTTTGATATGGGCATTACGAAACATGATGCAGAATGAAGGGTACAATGTGCGGAATACAAAAGCTTTTGTTTGGTCGGCTCAGTCTTAATGAAAATAGTACCTTCTGTCAATATTTATTCAGATATTGTGGGGTTGGACCGTTGTCCTATTGGCCTTAAAATAGATTTATGATTCAAACTCCCTAGCCTTTGCCAAATAATCCTCCAAGACTTCAAGTTGCCATTTACCAACTACCGATAGTTTTGTTTCCGCGTTCATTAAAACCAGCCCATATCCCAATCGGGAAAGTTTACAATCAGTGATAATTTCTTTTTCAATACTGCTAAAAACAGGCTTGAAATGTGCACGGATGTTCATCCCGGAAGACTTGCCAACATTTACTGCTTTCAGTACGGCATCACTAATCTGTTTGGGGGTTAAGCCCTTGTATAGTAAGTCGCTCGCCAAGAATCGTAGGCGCAGACTGTAATAGAAATCCATAAAATTTTCAATGCTGTCGCAGTTTGGTTCTTTGGTCAATAGGGTGAATTCCATTACGAGTCTTTTTTAGCTTAACTATCTTCTGTACAATATTGGTTTAAAGCTTTTTGGCATATACAAAAACCATTTTCTTAAATTCTCTAAAATCTTTGGAAAAATTATTCATTCGCTCGTTGAGTTTTCGGTGTTGCTCTCGATACATTATATCGGATAATCCTTTTTCACCCCTTATCAAACGGGACAGTAGCTTTTCATGTGCAACAATATCATCGGCCAAATAGTCGAACAGATTCTCATGAATCTTGTCCAAATTCTTCAACATTTTTCCGTATTCAGTTTCCTTGATGTCCTTTTTATTGAGCAGGTCCGCAAAAAATCGGGTCTCATCTTTCCATAAGGCAATGGTGTCTAGCCATTCATAACTTTCTTGGTGAAGTACATTTAAGCTTGCACCTAAAAGTAATTCTGTTTTGGGGTTTGAACTTGTCGTATTCATCTGATTCTTTTTTTTGCTCAATTAATAGTACTACGTTTCTAAAACATACCGCTAACGAAAACTGTCTCATAATCCTATCCTTTTATGTAATAGGCGCCCTTGTTTTAGAAAGCACTATATCATAGTTTACTACAAAAATGCATACTCCTGGCATTTTTCAAAATGATTTGAGTCAGTCCTATTATTTTCTTACTACAGTAAGTGCAAGTTAAATTGATTGCTGACTGATGTGTGTCATTTTGTATACTATCAAATGCCGCTACCTTTAATTCTTATAAATGAGATTTCGTCCCTAGCTGTAAAAAAGCAGATTCGAGGAAATGAAAATAAAATATTGTGATTATGAAAACGGATGCACAAATCAAACAGGATATTCTGGATGAGCTGGTATTTCTACCAGATATCGACGAGACCCAAATCGGGGTCATTGTCGAGGACGGAGTGGTTACTTTAACCGGCTTCGTAAATGCCTATCCCAAGAAAGTGGCTGCGGAAAAAGCGGTAAAAAGGGTCACGGGCGTAAAGGCAGTAGCCGAGGACATCGACGTAATGTACGGCGATGACTATAAAAAAACCGATAAGGAGATTGCAAAAGCAGCAGTAAATGCTTTGGAATGGAACGCTTCGGTTCCCAAGGAAAAGGTGATGGTGAAAGTAGAGAACGGTTTTATCTTTCTTACAGGAAACTTACCTTGGGCCTATCAAAGGGATGCTGCAAAACGAACCGTACAAAATCTTTTGGGTGTAAAGGGTGTAATCAACAATATAGTGCTCGCTCCCGCAGTAGAACCTGGTAATATCTCGGAAGAAATTCAAAAGGCCCTTGAGCGATCCGCAGATCTTGAGGCCAAGGGTATACGGGTTCAAGTAAACGGCAGCACCGTACAACTAAAGGGTAGGGTACATTCGCATCACGAAAAGAAATTGGCCGAAAGGGCTGCTTATAATGCCAAAGGGGTAACCAAGGTACAGAATGATATAGCGGTACAACTCTATCCCGAGTTTGCCGATTAAAACAAATCTAAATGATTTCCCTTGAAAAAAAACGGCACAGTGAGAAGATACTTTTCCCCAAATCGGGGATTACTAAAGGTCAACTCATAAGGTATTATGAGGCCATAGCAGCCTATATGTTACCTTACCTAAAGGACAGACCTTTGACCTTGCATCGTTTTCCCGATGGTATTGGAAAGAAAGGATTTTTCCAAAAGAATGCTGCCGATTATTTCCCCCAGTGGATTAAAACAATGAAAATTAAAAAAGAAGGGGGATGGGTAAACCATGTTATCTGCGATAGCGAAGAAACCTTGCTATATCTCGTGGGCCAAGGAACAATAACATTTCATGTAACGCTCAGTAAAACCGATAAATTGGACTATCCGGATAAATTGATATTCGACCTTGACCCTCCCAACGGTTCGTTCGAGCATGTAACAGAAAGCGCCCAGATCTTACGTTCGTTGTTGGAAAGCGAATTGGGGCTCACTACCTATCCAATGCTAACGGGCTCGTCAGGAATCCATTTGGTAGTACCACTTGACCGATCCGAGAATTTTGACGGGGTTCGCGACTTTGCCAAAAAAATAGCCAGGTACATAGCAAAGGAACATTCGGGGTTATTTACCGCTGAAATACGAAAAGACCAGCGCAAGGGCAGGCTGTTCGTGGATTACCTTCGCAATTCGTATGCACAAACGGCGGTCTGTCCATTTTCGGTTCGGGCCTTTGAAAATGCCCCAGTTGCCGTGCCCATCGGTTGGAACGAATTGCAGAATGGAATTCAAAGTGCACGGGCGTATACCATTGTTACCCTTTTACACAGGGTAGAACACGTATCAGATCCATGGAAGGATTTTGGCAAAAAAACCATCATTTGGGCGATGCTAAATCCAAACTGGAAAAATTAATAACAGCAGCTGTTAGTACCGACATAACTTCCAAATCCACTTGAAAAACATTTAATTGAAAGCTTTATGGACATCATAGCGCAACGAATAAATACACTTTCTAAAGTGACCCGAAAACTAGAGAACACTCTTGACCTTGATCCATTAATCGAGAGACTCTCCAGTTCAAAACTTGTACTTTTGGGCGAGGCTTCCCACGGTACGCATGACTATTATACTTGGCGAACGGCCATTAGCAAACGACTCATAGAGGAACACGGATTCAATTTTATCGCCGTAGAGGGCGATTGGCCCGATTTCTATCGCGTTAACCGCTACGTAAAGCACTATGAAAACAGCCATAGCAGTTCGGTGGAGGTGCTTAAGGAATTCAATCGCTGGCCTACTTGGATGTGGGCGAATTGGGAAATTGAGACCCTGGTAAATTGGCTACATAAACACAATACCGGCTTGTCCGCCCACAACAGGGTTGGCATTTTTGGTTTGGACGTTTATAGCCTATGGGAATCCATTGAGGCCATTGTCGACTATCTGCAAACACATGATAGAACCCTATTACCAGCTGCCAAAAGGGCAATGGGTTGTTTTGAGCCCTTTGGGGATGAAATGGGCATGGCTTATGCGAGATCTTTACAGCGTTTTTTACCTAAAACCTGTGAAAATGAAGTCGTTTCACTTTTGAGCGATATTAAGAAACGAGCACAAACCTTCAATACAGATATTGAAGCCGCCCTAAATATTGAACAAAATGCCTACATCGCTACAAACGCGGAGAAATATTACCGTTCTATGGTCTCGGCGAATCAAAGTTCGTGGAACTTGCGGGACCATCATATGATGGACACTTTAAAACGATTGTTACATTTTCATGGTCCCGATGCCAAGGCCATTATTTGGGAACATAACACCCATGTCGGAGATGCCCGTGCCACTGATATGGCCATTGATAATACGATTAATGTTGGACAATTGGTACGCGAGCAACTGCCTAGTTACAATCCTAAAATTGTTGGCTTTGGTTCGTACCAGGGTACTGTGGTAGCAGGTTCGGAATGGGGCGCACCAATGCGCAATATGCAAGTTCCAAAGGCAATTGAAGGTTCTTGGGAACACCTGATGCATCAGAATGGAAAAGGCGATCAGTGGCTTTTTATGGATGAACTGAAAGAGAATCATCTTTTTAAAGTTCCTATAGGGCACCGTGCCATTGGGGTAGTGTATCATCCAAAATACGAAAGAATAGGTAACTATGTGCCCTCTGTAATGCCCGAACGGTATGATGCCTTTATCTTTATAGATACTTCTGAAGGGGTACATGCCATGGACGTGTATGTGGATAAGTCGCAGCTGCCGGAAACCTATCCGTGGGCTTTTTAGCTATCATAGCCTTTACCCAATTGAGCCTTACCAAAACAACATCAAAGAAGTCGAGATCAGTATGATTTCTTCCGGTTAAAAATGGACAGAGCTCTTGACAGCTTGAATAAGTAATGCTACGAGCTTCATACCGGTAACGATGGCCTTTCAAAACTATGGCCGGATGTGGATGTCGTTCTGAAACTCCCGATTAAGAATACTTCATTATCCGACTGACCGGTAGTGCTTTATTTTCCACCCCAAAAGCCAATCAACCGTTTTACGAACTGCGCCAGTACCAACGAACCCATAGCAAAAAGCATGGTAATCCCCAGAAGTTTAAAAGAGAGGGGTTCCAAGGAAAGTGCCTGGGCGACGGGCGATATTAGATAGGCTCCAAGCGTAATCAATAAAGATATAAAGATAGCACTCCATACCCACGGATTTTTGGTCACTTCGTTGATAAAGAACGATTCTTTGCGTTTGGGGATATTGAAGACGTTAAACAATTGTGCCAGTACCAAGGTGTAGAAGGCCATGTTATTTATGGTTATGGGTTCAAGTTCAAGAACAAAATTCGCATAGACCACAATGCCCAATACGGAAGCACTTATACATAGACCATATACTATTGTTTCGTACCAATTTTGGCGTTTCATTATAGGCTCTTTGGGATTTCTGGGCGGTTGTTCCATACTATCTTCCTCTCCTTTTCCAAGACCTAAGGCTAGCGCGGGAAAAACATCTGTTACCAAATTCAGGAACAAAATCTGTAAGGGCAATAAAGGTGCTGGAAGGTTCAGTAAAGCGGCCAACCCTACGGATAAGATTTCGGCCAGATTACAGGACAATAGATATACCACGAACTGGCGGATATTTTGAAACACTACCCTTCCCTGTCGTATGGCCAGCTCTATAGCCGTGAACTTGTCATTTTTCAAGATGACATCGGCGACTTCGCGGGCTGCCTCAGTACCACGAATTCCCATGGCTATGCCAATGTCCGCTTTTTTTAGGGCAGGCACGTCATTGATACCATCGCCGATCATTCCTACAATATGATTGTTGTTTTGATAAAAGGTTACCAAATCCAGTTTCTGTTCTGGGGTTACCCGGGCAAAAACAGAAGCATCCAGCAGTTTTGCGCCATTATTGAGATCGACCTCATCCCTATTGGGAATAACCTTACCATGCATTACCTTTTCAGAAGATGCACCAATTTGTAATAAACCGACCTCCTGTGCTATTTTTTTTGCGGTACCTGCGTGGTCACCGGTGACCATCACCACTTTTATCCCAGCTTTTTTATAGATGTCTATCGTGTCCTTCACATCTTCGCGTGCGGGATCGATGAAACCTATAATGCCCAGAAAAGTCAGATGCTGCAAAACGGTCTCCTTTTTCGGCATGGTAATTACTTCCTTGTAGGCAAATGCCAAAGTCCTTAGGCCTTGGGACGCCAATACATCTAATTTGTTGCTCCATTTGCCTTTTTCATCAAAGGGTTTACTTCCGTCTTTATTTAAAATAGAATCACAACGGGCAACTAGGCTCTCAAAGGCACCCTTTACAAATATGTGAAAGTGTTCTTTATGACGATGCGCCGATGCCATTAGTTTAAGTTCCGCATCAAAAGGGAGTTCCAATTTCTCCGGGTTGTCGTTTTTAACGGAAACTGGGTCATATTTCAAATATCTGGCCAAATCCATTAAGGCCAATTCAATGGAATCACCTAGTTTTTCTGTGGCCATTGGGTCTACATTATTACAAAGAATAGCAGCCATCATCATTTTATCAAAAACGTGGTTCTTTTTTACCAGTTCCAGCAAACCCCTTTCTGTACGATACACATCCTTTATCGATTCTTCATTGAAAATCAGTGTATGCGCTTTCATCTGATCTTCTGTTAACGTGCCGGTTTTGTCCGTACAAATAATATTGGTTGCACCCAAGGTCTGAACAGCATCAAGCTTTTTTATGATAACCTGCTTTTTCGACAACCGTAACATCCCCTGTGCCAAAGCGATGGTCGCTACTATGGGTAGGCCTTCAGGTATGGCGGCTACGGCAAGGGCTACCCCTGTTTCTATCATCAACAAGAGGTCTTTTCCGCGAATATATCCTGTAACAACAATCAATACCGCAAAGAAAAGTGTCAACCAGATCAACCATTTGCTCAGTTGGTTCAATTTTTTTCCAGGGGAGTACGTTCCTTTTCGGCCTCAACGCCCATCTGCTGAATATACCCTAATTGAGTGTATTTGCCTGTAGCAGTTACTAACGCCTTTCCAGATCCGGCAACGGCCATCGTTCCTCTAAATACCATATTGTCCTGATCGGTAATGGGAGCTTTATCAGGAAGTACTACCGTCTTTTTCGTTACGGGGATACTTTCCCCGGTCAGGGCAGATTCCTTTACTGCTAAATTTTCGACCTCCATTAGTCGGGCATCCGCAGGTATTACATCGCCAGTGTGTATAATAATGATATCACCTGGCACGACCTCGGAGGCCTTGATTTTAATATTTTTACCGGAGCGTAAGACACGGATCATGGCCTGCCCCATTTTTCGTAATGCCTCCAAGGAACGTATCGCCTGCAGTTCCATAAAAAATCCAATGCCTACGGAAATCAGTATTACGACCATTATGGCAATCCCTTCCAATACATCGCTGAAGACGAAGGCCAGCAAAGCCGCAACTGCAAGAATATAAATAATGGGATCTAGTAACTGATCGGCAAGAATACGCCATCTCTTTTTCGGGCCCTGCTCTGGTATTTGGTTTGGGCCGTATTTTCCGAGACGCTTTTGTGCCTCTTCCATGTCCAGTCCATGTTCATGGTCTCCACCCAGTTTTGTAATGCAATCCTCAATGGAAAGTGTTGAAGGGTTTTTAAGCATATCGGAGTATTAATTTTTATAAGGAATAAGCAATGCCCCCCAACCAAACCTGTTTATATAGACACATTCAGGACTGGTAAGAGGGCCTTTTTAGAAAAACCGATTTGATTAAAAGTGTGCTATGAAATAGCTATCTTTTTAGGTGGTGCTTTCTTAGCCTCTTCTTTTTTGGCTAACTTAAAACTCAAAATACCATCGTTATATTTGGCCTTTATTTCTTCCTCTTTTACGCTATCGGGTAATTGTAAAGAGCGTTCAAAAGAATTGTAACTGAATTCCTGTCGGGTATAGTTGTCTTCTTTTTCCTCTTTTTCACTAGACTTTTCAGCAGAAATGTTCAAGCAACCATCATCTATGGTGACATCGAAATCCTTCTTGTTAAAACCTGGAGCGGCAAGTTCAATCTCGAAATTATCTTCGTTTTCCCTTATGTTTAAGGCCGGCTCTGCAGTTTTACTATTCCAAAAGCCAACGGGCACCATGTTCCGCATCCAACCACGGTTGTCAAAAAAATCATCCATATCGAAAAAATCTTGGGTTATCAAGTTTCCAAATGGCATTCTTCTAAATTTTACTAGTGACATAATTTTTATTTTAGGTTAAACAACTATTAATACTATCCGAAAGTATTGCTAGTGACACAACTGTAAAATGATTTGGGTCAGTCTGTAGTTTGAAAGTGATATTTCAGAAAGCAGCCTAATAGAAACGTTCCTCTTGTGGAATAATACGTTCGAATTCCAAACAGTAGGTATCGAACAGTAGACCACGATCTAGGATGCGCCCAAACTGCTCGGCGGTTGGTGTAATATAAATCTGCGTACTTTTTTCACCATTCTCCGATAACATTTTTACAGGGGTGATGGAATCCAATTGACTGAGATTTTCAGGAATTTCCGCTTGCGCAAGCGAAAGTAGTCCTGGACCTTTAAGGGAAGCTACCATAACGTTCCATGCGTTTTCATCCAATTTGGTGTTCAATATCAAATGCCCTTTAAGAGGTTTTAGAATTTGTTCTTTTGCAACGGAAAAAATGGTATCTCGTATAACTACTTTTGAGATTATCGTATCCTCTTTTTCCTCAATAGGAAAATAGCTTCCCCAATCACTGACATATAATCTTCCATTTTTAAGCTCTAAGTCATTACTAGAATCAATTTCAGCTTTTGTCAGTTTTATTAGGAACTCCTTCCGTTTTATAAAAGTCCGGTCATCGACGAACAAGGAGGCACTATCTACTTTACACCAATAAATGCCTCTATAGTTATCTGGAATATAGGTCAGTCTGTCTATCCCAACAGGTTGCGGCTCGCCAAAAACTACGGGGGGCTGGCATGCAGAAAAAAAAGTTACGTAAATAGCACTTAAAATAAATTTGGCCGTCTTCATTTTATTCCTTTAAATAAAACAGGTAACAATTTCGGTAGTTGGCGTATTTTAAATAAAAGTAAACAGTATGTCCTAGCTTCAAAATGATTTGTATCAGTTCAACTTCTCTATTAAAACAGGCTGTGCATTCAAATTTGGATAAATCGGAATACATTTATCTGTTCGGTTGCACCCGTCTGTATTGATATATCTGCTTAGGTCTATTTGTCCTGCCTACTGCTCGCTTCCCATTATCTGTCGTAATCGGTTAATAGTTTTTCCAGAATTTACATCTTTCAGGCTGTGGACTTTCCTAAAAAAATAGGACGATTGCCCTATTTAAATTACCTCTTGAAATGGTTTGTCCTTGATGATATCCATCATTTTATAGTGGTCAAGAGTCAACTAGATTTGATGTATGAAAAATTTACATTTCATAATAGTGATTGTAGGCATCCTTACTTTCACCGCATCCTCAAAACCCAGTAAAATACTCCAGGATCTTTCAGCCAAGGAGGTCGTTAAGAGGGCAGATGACAATATGCGGGGCAATACTTCCCAGGCGGATATCACCATACAAATCATTCGGCCCAAGTGGCATAGGGAAATGAATATGAAAGCTTGGACCAAGGGAGATGAGTATTCAATGATTTTGGTTACTTCCCCGGCGAAGGAGAAAGGCATTACTTTTTTAAAGCGGATAAAAGAAGTCTGGAATTGGATTCCTTCGATCGAACGCACCATAAAATTACCACCTTCTATGATGTCCCAAAGTTGGATGGGTACGGATTTCACCAACGACGATCTGGTAAAGGAGGCGTCCGCCGTAGACGATTATGACCATAAACATTTGGGGAAAGAGATGATACAGGGAAGCGATTGCTATAAAATAGAAATGATCCCCAAACCTTCTGCTGCCATCGTCTGGGAAAAGGTAATCGTTTGGATAGACTCGGAAGACTTTTTACAGTTAAAGGCAGAATTCTATGATGAGGACGGTACGTTGATCAACATCATGAATTCGAGTGAGGTAAAAATATTGGGAGGCCGGAAAGTAACTTCCAGATTGGAGATGATTCCGGTTGATAAGGAAGGTAATAAAACGGTTATTATCTATAACGATATCCTGTTCGACGAAGAAATCAAGGACGATTTCTTTTCTACGCGAAATATGAAACAAATGAAATGATGTTCTTAAAAATAGCCTGGTTGAATATTTGGCGTAACAAACGCAGAACCTTGATTGCTTCTACTTCGGTATTCTTTGCGGTCCTTTTCGCCATTATGTTCCGGTCGTTTACAGATGGGATATACGAAAACATGATACACAACGTGGTGAGTTATTCCTCAGGGTATCTTCAAATCCATCAAAACGGGTACTGGGAAGAGCGGTCAATCGATAACACTTTTGAAGCGGATGAACAACTCGGACAACGTTTAATGAAGAATCCCAATATTACCAACATCATGCCGCGCTTGGAAACCTTTGCCTTGGCATCTTATGGTGATAAAACGAAAGGAGTCTTGCTATTAGGAATCAACCAAAAAAAAGAAATGGAGGTCAATAACCTTGACGAAAAAGTAGTACGCGGACACTATTTTGAAACCATAAACGACAATGCGGTGGCTATTGGTGAAGGATTGGCAAACCAACTCAAAATCGCCATCAACGACACACTCGTGTTGATAGGTCAAGGGTATCATGCCAGTAGCGCTGCCGGAAAATATAGGGTCAAGGCCATTATTGCATTGGGTTCCCCGGAACTCAACAAAAATGTTGTATACATGCCATTGCAACAGGCACAATACATGCATGGTGCGGATAATAGAATAACGGCTCTGTCCATTATGTTGGGCAAGACATCAAACTTGGAGAAGCAGAAGCTCATGATAGAAAAAAACCTTGACCCTAATCGCTACGAAGTCATGGCATGGAAAGAGATGATGCCGGAAATGGACCAGTTCATTGAAGCCGATAGCACGGGGCATTATATTATTATTGGTATTCTTTACTTTATTATTTCATTTGGCCTCTTCGGCACTTTGCTAATGATGACCTATGAACGTACACGTGAATTTGGGATACTCATCGCCATCGGGATGAAAAAGCACCTGTTGGCCTTTATCCTGTTGCTAGAGTCGGTAATGATATCGCTAATCGGTTGTGTCGCGGGTATTATTGGCGGAATACTATTGGTGCAAATACTCACCAAGTATCCGATACGCTTTTCAGGTGAATTGGAACAGGTATATGAAAATTGGGGCATGGAGCCGATCATCTATTTATCGGCACATGAGAAAATTTTTATAGTGCAAACTCTTATAGTTTTGACCCTGTCGATCCTTTTGGCATTCTATCCCGGATTCAAGTTGATGAAGTTAAAACCGATCGAAGCTATAAACAGTTAAGGATGTTGGTACAAATTGCTTGGCGAAATATTTGGCGGAACAAGACCCGAAGTCTAGTGGTGATCTGTTCCATTATCATTGGTCTATGGGCAGGGGTTTTCATACTTGCATTTGCCTGGGGCCTATACCAAAACAATATTGATGACTCGGTGTTCAGGCAATTGTCACATATTCAAATTCACCATCCTTTGTTCGATGTGGAAAACGAATCAAAGTATGCGTTGTCGAGAGCAAAGGAAATCGTAGCCGAGCTTCAATCAGACGATAGGGTACACTCTGTTAGTTCACGGGTCATAGCCACGGGAATGATTACTTCCCCGACCACGGCAAGTGGCGTGAAGGTTTTCGGTATTGAACCGGCAGTCGAGAAAGAACAGATCAGGTTGCATGAAAATTTGGTCGAGGGATCTTATTTTGAAACGGGCAAGGAAAACGAACTGCTTATCGGAGTAAAATTGGCCAAAAAACTCAAGGTAAAACTCAAGAGCAAGGTGGTCTTGATGTTTACGAATGTGAAATCAGAGATGGTATCGGCAGCCTTTCGGGTGGGCGGTATCTATCGATCCAAGAATATTTCCTTGGATGAAGTACATGTTTACGTGCCCCAAGACCATTTGGGAAAATTGTTGTTTCTGAAACCGGACGAAAGTAATGAAATAGCCATTTTGTTAAATGATGAAAAGCAACTTGCTTGGGTAAAGGAACGCAGCAAACGCTTGGTGCCCCAAGGAAAAGTGGAAGACTGGAAAGCGCTTTCACCGGAATTGAGTATGGTCATCGATTCCTTTAATATGTACACCTACATTGTTACCGGCATCATCTTATTAGCGCTGACTTTCGGAATCATTAATACCATGTTGATGTCGGTTCTGGAACGGGTACGGGAACTCGGTATGTTGATGGCCATCGGACTGAACAAAACCAAGTTATTTTCAATGATCATGCTGGAGACGCTGTACCTCACATTAATAGGGTGCCCCATCGGACTGTTGATCGGATGGGCAAGTATCGCTTATTTGGGCAAACAGGGCATCGATATCTCTATGTTTTCCGAAGGATTGTCCTCTTATGGGTTCACCTCGATCATTTACCCGGCCTTGGAGAACCAAAAATACGGGATTGTAGCGGTGATGTTCTTGATTACGGCCCTGATATCCGCCCTCTATCCTGCCTACAGGGCTTTACAGCTAAACCCATCGGAAGCGATACGAAAAATTTAGAATCATGGCCAAAACAATTATCGATGCACATAATGTGAGTAAAACATTCAATCCTAAAACAATTCCTGTTCACGCGGTTCAAAATGTGCATCTTCACATAGAAGAAGGGGAATTCGTAGCTCTGGTAGGACCGTCGGGCTCTGGTAAATCTACCTTACTGAACATGATCGGTGGTTTGGATGAGCCAACCTCCGGTACCGTTTTTATCGATGGTGTAGAGATCACCAAGCTATCGCAAAATAAATTGATCGACTTTCGGCTTCAGAATATCGGCTTTGTTTTTCAGTCGTTCAACTTGCTTCCCGTGCTTACCGCTAAGGAAAATGTAGGCTTTGTGCTCCAACTGCAAAAGATGTCTAAAAAGGATAGGGAGGAGCGCGTTATGACCTTGTTGGAAGAAGTGGGCCTTGAGGATAAGGTAAACAGCAGGCCCGGGGAACTTTCGGGCGGACAGCAGCAACGGGTGGCCGTGGCCAGGGCCTTGGCCTCCAAACCAAAGATCATCCTTGCTGATGAACCAACGGCAAACCTCGACTCCAAGTCTGCAGGGAACCTATTGGATATCATGGCCAAACTCAATAAAGAAGAAAAGATTACATTCCTATTCTCTACCCATGACCAAAGGGTGATTAAAAAGGCGAGAAGGGTAATCACCTTGGTAGATGGTATGGTAGATTCAGATAAGCAACAGATTCCTACATAGCCATGATGCCCTATTCAACAAAAACCATGGCCGTTTTTCTGTTTTGTGCATTCACGGTTTTCGGCCAGGAAAAGGATACCAAATTATTCCTGACGGGTTATATCAAAAATCTACATGAATTCAGTTTTGTGGATCGACTTGAGCAATTGCAGTGGACCACCTTTTTGCATAATAGGCTCAATTTCAAATATATTCCATCCCAGGAATTCACCGCCCGATTGGAGTTTAGAAATCGTATGTTCTATGGGGACAACATCGAAAATATTTCCGGGTTTTCAGACATTATTTCACAGGATAATGGTTGGGTCGGTCTTTCATGGAACCTTTTGGATACGAACGAAACGGTACTCAATGTAGCCATAGATAGGGCGCTGGTCAATTATACCAAAGGCCATTGGGACATAACTTTGGGAAGGCAGAGGGTAAACTGGGCCAGAAACCTGATCTGGAACCCGAACGATATTTTCAATACATATAATTTTCTTGATTTTGACTATGAAGAGCGTCCGGGAAGTGATGCCGTACGAATACAGTACTTTTTGGATGGTTTCAGTAAAATTGAACTGGCAGCAAAAAAGGGAAGCCGTGGAGACGATGATATCGTTGCTGTCATGTATAATTTTAACAAGTGGTCCTACGACATTCAAATACTGACAGGGATGTATCAAAATGATTGGGTAATCGGCACCGGCTGGGCAGGGAATATGAAAGACGCAGGGTTTAAGGGCGAGTTTTCCTATTTTGTTCCTTATAAGGATACCGATGATTCTCAAAACGTTTTAAGTGCATCTTTTTCGACAGACTACGGTTTTGAAAATGGTCTTTACATCAACGGATCCTTATTGTATAACAGCGTGGAGGATAATTTTTCTGGAGGGGTCGAAAACCTCAAATTCCTGAATATTTCGGCCAAGAACCTTATGCCTTTTGAATTTTCTAGTTTCCTTCAACTGTCAAAAGAATTTTCCCCAATTTTTTCGGCTACTACAAGTTTTATCTATTCCCCCACGAATCATTCCGTAATCCTGATTCCTTCGTTCAAGTATTCCATTGCTACGAACTGGGAGTTGGATTTTACCGGACAATCCTTCTTTGAGTTTGGGCGGTATCAAAGCTTAGGAAACAGCTTTTTTGCCAGATTACGTTGGAGTTTTTGAGTGTATTGACCTCTGAGTTTCCAAAAAGGCCATTTACCCCAATCTGATTGGCACTTGAATCATAAATAAATACAAGTTCTAGTCACAACTTTTCCCCAAATGCTAAGTCACCCGCGTCACCAATACCAGGAAGAATATAGCCTTTGTTATTCAGTTCAGGATCGATAGCCGCAATCCATAAGTGAGTGTTATCAGGAAAAACTTTTTTGACATGTTCTATGCCTCCTCTAGAACCAATTACGGAAATAATATGAATCTGCGAAGGTACGCCATGATCTTTCAATGCGCTAAGTACGTTCTCCAAAGTTTTACCCGTTGCCAGCATGGGATCGGTCAATACTAAGGTTTTATTTTCTAAGGAGGGTGCTGCAAAATATTTTACGATAACCTCAAAGGCGTCCTCATCGCCCCGATGATGGCGATAAGCAGAAATAAAAGCATTTTCGGCCCCATCAAAATAGTTGAGCATACCTTGATGCAAAGGCAATCCGGCACGTAAAACCGAACATAGCACTAAATTATCGGTGGGTAGATGCATTTCTTTTTTGCCAAAGGGAGTTTCAACCGTTTTATTGACATAGCTCAAAGACTTACTCATTTCATAACTGAGTATTTCCCCAATACGTTCAATATTACGCCGAAACCTCATGGAGTCTTTTTGTATTTCAACATCCCTGATTTCTGAGATAAACTTATTCAAAAGCGAATTTCCTTCGCCAAAATGGTGGATGGTCATGATATGATGCTTAATCCATAAAAATACAACATTACCCTAGTCTTTGATTCCGAATTTGGACAGGATATCTTCCATCAAACACCATTTGGTAAAAGCAGATTGCAATAGGTTGGCCCCTACGAAGGCAGTAAACCAAAGCCAATTGAGGTTGACATAAATGGCCATTAACAAACTGATTAATATAAACGAGCCTGCTATGGCCCTTACGATTCTATTTTTCATATTACTTAATTCTTCAAATTGATTTTTCGATAGGCACTACAATTGCCTTGATAGGATTGTTTGTTTCCAGCTTGTTATTGAATTCTTTTATCATTTCAAAAAGTGAGTCGATATTCTCATCTTCCGTAAATGAAAAGAATAAACTTGATTCTACCCCTCCTTTCTCACTAGGGAACCAACTGGATGTGTGTACCATCGAAGTGACGTTTTTATAGCCATCAATATCAGAACCACTGAAATTTTCTATACGAGCTTCCTTAAAAAGTCTTAGAATTTCTTTCTCGAATTCCTCTACTACTGTTACAATTAATAGTTTCATGAATAATTAGTTTTTATATCATTCCTGCGAAGGCTGAAATTGTTTCGTTCGTATCCTTCCTGTATTCCTTATTCGTCAACTTTACCTTTTACTTCTTGAATCACTGTTTCTGGATAATTCTTTCTTTCGATCATGAAGTACACCAAAGGAACGACCAAAAGCGTCAATACCGTTGAAACAATAGTGCCACCCATCAAGGAGATGGCCAACCCCTGAAAAATTGGGTCGAACAGAATAACAAAGGCCCCAATAACCACTGTGCCCGCTGTCAATAAGATAGGAGTAGTACGTACGGCACCTGCTTCGATAACGGACTGTTTCAAAGATATTCCCTCTGCTAAACGCAGATTTATAAAATCAATCAGCAAAACGGAGTTTCGTACCATAATACCGGCCAAGGCAATCATTCCAATAAAAGAAGTCGCCGTAAAAAACGCACCTAGCATCCAATGGCCCAATATGATTCCAATCAATGACAGCGGAATGGCTACCATCATTACAATGGGAGCCTTAAAATTCTGGAACCATCCGACAATCAAGATATAAATGATGATGATGACCCCTAAAAATGCTAGTCCCAAATCTCGAAACACCTCCAAGGTAATTTGCCATTCGCCATCCCATTTCACCGTATAATCATCTTCAAACTCGGGTTGATTCAAATAAAGTTCATCAAGGGAAAATCCTTTGGGCAGGTTCATTTCTGCCAGTTTATCAGTCATGCCCAATATCGCATATACAGGGCTTTCCAATTCTCCTGCCATATCTGCCAGTACATAGACAACGCGTTTCTGGTTCTTTCGATAAATATTTTTAGCCCGTGTTGTTTCCTCAATTTGAACCAAATCACCGACCGTAATCATTGTTCCTTGCAATGATTTCACCTTGAGTTGGGCAATATCGCTTATGGTGGACTTCTCCTTTTCATCCAAAGCCAAAATCAAGCATATTTGCTCAGAGGCATCCTCGTCATACAAAGTGGTCACAGCTCTTTCTGAAAGCGCCATGTTCATGGTATGTACTATTTGCTGAGGCGCTACGCCATAAAGCATCGCTTTTTCCTTATCGATAACGAACTCGTACTCGGTCTGATCTGCCTCCACCATCCAATCCACGTCCACTACATCCTGAGTATTGTTCAAGATACCCTGTACCTGATTAGCTATTTGGATTTGTTGGTCATAATCCGGCCCGTAGATTTCCCCGACGATAGTGGAGAGCACAGGTGGTCCTGGAGGCACCTCGACAATTTTAATATTAGCATCGTATCTATTACCTATTTTCTGGATCTTTGGGCGCAAGAGACTGGCGATGTCATGACTTTGTGCGCTCCGTTCTCCCTTATCAATAAGGTTCACTTGAATGTCCGCCATATTACTACCTCCGCGCAGGTCATAATGTCGTACCAAACCGTTAAAAGTTATTGGGGCGGAAGTACCTACATAACTTTGGTAATTTATGACTTCAGGCCTCGTGGATAAGTATTGCGAAATCTCTTGGGCAACCACTCCGGTGCGCTCCAAAGTAGTGCCTTCGGGCATATCGATTACAACCTGAAATTCATTTTTATTATCGAACGGCAACATCTTTACAGCAACCGATTTGGTAAAGAACAGTCCGATAGAACCCAATAACAACAAGAAGGTGATTCCTAAAAAGAGCCAACGCTTCTTTCTGTTCTCAATCAAAGGTTTTTCAAACTTCTCATAGATGCGGTAGATAAAAGTATCCTCCAAAGGTTTCTCTACTTTTCCCTCTCCTTTCTTCTCTTTTCCCCGAAGGAAGATATATCCCAAGTAGGGTGTTATGGTCAATGCCACAAAGAGCGACAATATCATCGCTATAGAAGCCCCAATGGGCATCGGCGACATATACGGGCCCATAAGACCCGAAACGAAGGCCATGGGCAATACCGATGCAATTACCGTAAACGTGGCCAGAATCGTTGGGTTACCCACTTCATTAATAGCATATAATGCTGCTTGCTTGAACGGTAGCCTTTTCATCTTGAAATGTCGGTGCATGTTCTCCGCAATGATGATGGAATCATCTACAACAATACCCGTCACAAAAACCAACGCAAAAAGCGTAATCCTGTTCAATGTATAATTCAGCATATAATAGCTCAACAGGGTAAGTGCGAAAGTAATGGGTACCGATAAAAACACTACTAAACCACCGCGCCAGCCCATGGCCAACATGACCACAAAGGTCACCGCGATTATCGCACCGATAAGGTGCATCAGTAGTTCCGATACTTTATGGGAGGCGGTTTCACCATAGTTCCGCGTAACCTCTACATGTACGTCATCGGGAATCAGGTCTTTTTTTAAATGATTTACTTTCTCCAGAATGATGTCTGAAATCTTCATCGCATCGGCACCTTTGCGTTTGGCAATGGAAATGGTTACCGCAGGATATTCCGATCTATAAGTGGCGGCATTTTCGCTGGCCTGACCAAAACCTAATGACACATAATTTTTGGGTACTTCCGGACCATCTTGTATGGCAGCGATTTGTTTTAGATATATGGGTTTGTTCTGTTGCGTACCAACAATCAAATTTTCAACATCCTCGTTGTTTTTCAGAAATCGTCCGGTAGTCACCAAAAACTCGATATCGTTCTTGTCAAAACTGCCGCTGGCCATTTGTTGGTTATTGGCCTTGATCATTTCGGAAACGGATAGAAAATCCAATCCGCTTTCCGCCATTTTATCCTTGTCCAAAACAACTCTAAGCTGTCGGTCACGACCCCCGATTTTATGGGTCGCGGATACATCGTTTACTTTTTCAATTTCGTTAGTAAGTTCTTGTGCAATTTGTTTGAGTTGATAATCGTCATAATTCTCGCTCCACAGCGTTAGCCCCAACATAGGAACGTCATCGATAGCTCGTGTCTTGACCAAAGGAAATGTAACGCCTTGGGGCATAATGTCCATATGTTTGTTAATTTCATTGTACAATTTCACGAACGAACGTTCTATATCCTCGCCTACATAAAACTGTACGATGACCATTCCCTGCTCTTTCATGGCAGTGGAATACACATACTCTACCCCTTTTATGTTCGAAATCAATTTCTCCAAGGGTTTGATGACCCGCGATTCCACTTCCGTAGGACTTGCCCCGGGGTATCCGACAAAAATATCCGCCATAGGCACATCAATCTGCGGTTCTTCCTCCCTAGGAATGAGAAAGGAACTGTACACGCCGATGACCATAAAAACAATCATCAATAGTACGGTAAGTTTTGAGTTGATAAAAACCTTGGCAATTTTGCCTGCTAAGCCTTCTTTCATATTCCTAAAATTATTTTACGTAAAGACTAATCTTGGCACCGTTGAACAACTTCCCTTGGGAGTCGACGATATATTGTTCATCAGGTGATAGCCCGGAAAGCACCTCTACTTCTTCGCCTAAAGTGCGCCCCAAGCGCAACCAGCGCAACAAAGCGGTGTTGCTTTGGCTCACCGTATAGATACCCGATAATTGTCCGCGTTCGACAATGGCCTCTACCGGTACAAAAACTGATTGGGACATCGCTTTTTGCGAGGTTGGAAAACGAACAGTGACATACATGCCCGACAATACATTGATTTCCGTTTTGTCCAATAAGACTTTTACCAGATACTGACCCCCTGTACTTTTGGCCGAAGTACTTACCTCGACCACTTTTCCGGTTATTCTTTCATTCAAGGATTTTAGGAGTAGCTCAACGTCAGTACCTACCTTGATTTGTGAGATTTCCGATTCGGGCACCATGGCCAATACTTGAAAATACCCTGGAGCTTCCACTCCCAGTAAAGGCATACCAGGGTTGGCCATATCGCCTGCATTAATGAATTTGTTTGTAACCACCCCATCAAAAGGTGCTCTTATATTAGAGTACGAAAATTGTGCATTGACCTCGTTTTTCATTTGAATGGCAGATTCCAATCTTGCTTTTGCCATTTTGTAGTTTGCTGTAATATCATCCAGTTCTTTCTGTGAGGCACTAGTTTCTTTAAATAGTTCGGTATACCGATTATAATCTTTTTCAGCATTATTAAACGCTACCGATGCTTCGGTAATACCCGCATTTACTTGGGCCAGTTTGGCGGATAGATCGGCGTTATTGATGCTCAACAAAAGTTGTCCCTTTCTTACTTTATCTCCGATATTCACATAGATTTTATCTACATATCCCATCATTCGGGTACTTAATTCACTGCTTTTTACCGCCTCTATGGAGCCACTCGCCACTAAAAATGAACTACGGTCTTCCTGTGTAACGGTATTGACGGTTACTGGCACGGCCGCTGTAGTATCCCCATCGACTTTGGGTTTATCCCCTCGGCAGCTCGCTAATACTAGCGTCATTGTAAGGATTGCCGTTTTTATATAATTTCTCTTTTCCATCTTTTATTTATTGGTTAAAAATTGCATATAGGCCAAAGCATAGTTGTGCTGAAAAATGGTGGTGTAGTATTCCAATTGCTTCTGCGCATATTGTGATTCAGCCATAAGCAATTCGGTCGTTTTCTCAAGTCCTTGTTTAAATCGATTGGTACGAATACGAAGCGCTTCTTTAGACTGGAACATCGCCAATTCTGTAAGCTTTAAATTGTTCTTGGCATCGGCCAAACCGCGGATTGCCTTGTTAAGTTCCAGCTGGCTTTCTGACTTATACTGATGAAGTTTCAATTTTGATTTTTCAAGCTCTGCCCTGCTTTTTTGGGCCTTCCCAAAGCGTTTGGTTCCTTCCAAAATATTCCATTGTAATGACGCTCCAAAAAGAAAGCCGTTAGCACCTCCCTGGAATATTTCATTATCATGTAATTCATAGGTGCCAAAGGCGTTCAAACGGGGCAGAAAACTCATTTTATCAGCCTTATATTGTTGTTTGTAGGCTTCGGAGACGGACTCCATAGCCTGAATATCTTTTCTATTTTCAGAGAATTCTTCCGATAAAATCGTTTCAGTAATCAAGGTCAAGGAATCCGTCGGTTGTAGAATCTGATAGGGAGTTTCATCCATCAAAACAGAAAGGTAGTTCGAGCTATTTAGGATATTGCTTTTGGCATACTGCAGCTGATTATCGATTTCGGTAACCCTCACCTGCACTACCAATATATCGGATTTTTGCAGGTAACCTTGTTCAAAACTATTGGTCGCAATTCGCAGATTTTCTGTGGCCGACTTTTTTGCTTTTTGTAGCACTTCTACAGTTTTATAGGCCAACTGTAATTGCATATATGCCATATCTACTTCTAGAGCTACATAATCTTGGGTCCGTTGCGATTCCAATTCGGTGGCATTCCACTTGGCTTTTGCAGCTTTTCGCTGGTATAGGCCGTCTAAATTCAATATTGGTTGTTGTATTTCAACTCGTGTGGCAAAGTCCTGTATTTGGGATGGATTGTTCAACAGCTCAGGGTTAAAATCCGCCTGTGTCAAAATTTCTTGATTCAGTTTAGAGCCAAAGGCCATTAACGGATTTGTAGTCGCGATACCTGTATGGGAAATACCAATGGTTGGTAACAATACGGCATTAGTCTGATTAAAATCGCCCTTGGCCATCAACACATCTTGTTCTGCCATTTTCATGGTATTGTTCCGTTCTTTTACCTTTGCCAAGGCTTCCTGTTTGGAAATCGGAACCGTTTCCTGTGCTTTTATGTGGAGCTGAAATAGAAATGCCAACAGTATGAATGCAATATTTTTCATCGGTGATTTTTGTTTTTCACTTTACTTCTTACTTCTGCAAAATTATAATCTAAAAGTTTGCTGGTCAGTAACTTGGGTTACCGAGTAAATCATATGTACTATCGTTCAAAACCGTAATTCTTAATCCAAAACTTCTTACAAGGAATTTTAATAATAGAAACGTCGGTAATAAACTATTGCGATTTCTTTTTGGCAATAAACCAATAGCTAATACCTGCAGAGAAATAGAACTTACTTTCCAAATCTTCCTTTATAACAGTATCCTCTGTGGTAATCGTTGCGCTGCTCTGGGGTATTGCCAGTACAGGTGTAAAGGAAAAAACAAACTGTTTGTGATAGTATTGCAGGGGAAGACTGATCTCTACATTTAGAATATTGAACTCTGAAGCCTCCTGAATCTCCACCGTGTTAGCGGCATTTGAAGCAGAACCTCCAGTACCTTGGCCTTGACCCTGCCCTTTTCTATTGCCCAAACGGCTAGTGCTATAATATTCCTGATAGAAATATTGAGATCCCGCATATACCGATATCGAAGGGTCAATTAAAAAACTCTTGTCATTACTATAAAAAACACGGTCCAGCATAAGGCCTACGAAAATATCGGTGGAACTACCATCATTGAAGTAGGTACTGCCCATTGCGGATACCTCCAATACGTTAAGGTCATAGCTTAAAAAAGCTGAAATATCCCCTAAAACAGAGGATTTGGCGTTATAGCTATCTTCATTGAAAAAATAGGCAGTACCGGAAATGCCCCCGTTGAGTTTTTCGCCGTTGAATGTGTACCCCAAACTGGTCAGGAACAGATCAATCCGATTCTCTTCCGTGCCGACCAAGTAGGATAACGAAGCATCTACAAAAAAGCCCGATTTATCATAATAACCTATTGAAGGAAAAATATAAGGGGCCGCAATGGAATCTCGCCTACCCATAAAGACGGCGTCATTGATATAACTGATATCCGTTAAGATGTAGGATTCTGTATTGTCCGAGATTTCTTCAGCGGATTTCTTGTTGTTCTGAGCCATCAAAAATAGGGGCATACAAAACAACACAAATGAATAGATGTGCCAGGTTTTCATGATTGTGGAATTTAGGTGAGAAAGATATGGGCTTTGCCATGATCATATGACAAAGCCCTCAAATACAATTTATCCAGTTACCTTTTTACCTTTCTTTTTCGTAGAAGGTTTTTTGATTCCTTTTTTTAACATCTTTTTATTGGTCATCTTATTCTTCTGAACCATCATTTTACGATGTTGGTACATGTTCTTGAACATGGCCCCATCCATATTGATACATTCGCCGTCCCGAAGTCTCAATTGTTTCCGTTGTGCATTCTGATAGCTGCCATCGGGATTTACAATCATACCATCACCAAGGTTTACTTCATTTTCGATTCGGTTTTGCTCTCTGTTCCTAATTTGATAAGCTTCTCCATCAATCATCATTACTTGATACCTATTTTGGTTGCGCTCCTGTATTTGTGCTTGGCTCAATCCGTGGTTTTCTTGTTTTACTTTATACCTGTATTGATACTCATTGCGGTATTTAATTCCATCATTATCCAGACATTCACCATCTTGAAGGCGTAGTCTATCCCTATCTCTTGTTAAGTATGAACCATCTGGGTTTACAACGGTACCATCATTTAGAGTAATCGGATCTTGTAATCGTATTTGATCGCGGTCCCGAATTTGAAGCACATCTCCGTCTACCAGCATTAATCGGTCTTGATCTCGGTCTTGTGCTTTATCTTGATCTTGGGCCACTAAGGTGACAGTACCTATCACCGCTAACGATACTACTAATATTAGCTTTCTCATTACTATAGTTTTACATTAATACTTGGGCAAATTTATGGCGGGTCTTATGGCAGCGAAATGACCTAGGTCATTCAAGATCAATAATATAGGGGTTCTGTTTAACTTTTGTTATAAAAAAAGAGCCTTCCATTTTACTGGAAAGCCCTTTCTTCATCAATCAAAAACAAACATCATAAACAACTTGAAAAACATTATCCTATCATATTATTTTGCTGCATTTATTCCTCCTTTTAAATCAAAAACTCGAACAAAACCCAATTCCGCAATTTTTCTAGCTGCCTTTTGGCTTCTATTGCCAGTTCTGCAATACACATAAACCGGCCTTTCTTTATCTATTTTTCGAATAGCTCTATTAAACTGTGAAGGTTGAAACCAATCAATATTGATGGCTCCGTTAATGTGCTCTTTATCATACTCATAATAAGTTCGCACATCTATTAGTTGTTCTCCTTTGTCGATAGCCGCTTTCAAAAACTCTGTTGATGGTAATATTTCAACATTGTTCGGGCTGGGTTCATTTTTACCAAAGAGGAAATGAAAAAAAGCCATACTGATTTGGGTTTTTCCTTTAAGAAGGGAGCGGCTTATTACTAAACATTACTCCCGAATTTTGATATAAAACCGGATTTGGACTTTTCGAGGATACATAACAAGTTAAACTTGTCAAAAGCCATCATTCATCCCTTGCATCTGCCGATAAAACTATCTTAATACAAAAATACCCTGTAATGGAAAGGAGTCTCAGTAAGTTTTGTTACATAAGACCGTATTTTATGCTAAAAAGATGCCAAACTTTAGGTTTGGCATCTGAAAATTTCCAAATTTTATAAAACTTAGTAAAGTGAATATTACTGGAGTTCACATCATTGAACATTTTCTATTTTGGTTCCTTCGCTCATGTTTTAAAACTTTTCTCCGCGTGTTTTTCGACATAGTAGTCAATAGAATCTCGGACATAAAGGATAATTTTCTTTTGGTATTGGGAGAACCTGATTTTACCTCCGTCTCTTAATTTCTGTAAGGTAGTAGTATATTTTATCTTAAAATGGGACATGGCCTCATCGCAATCGATATATTTTGAGAGTACATTTTTACGTTTCGATTCAACATGTTCCAGCACCTTATCAAATAAGGCGTAGAATGCTTTCTCTTGCAAACAGACAACTTCCATTCATTACATTATAACTAGTTTGAAGATAAATAATGCGTTTAAGTTGAGAAGGGCTATTTAATTTCGAATATCACAATTATTAATTCGTTGACAAGTATTAAGAGAATTCGCTTCCCTTTTGTCGTCCTGAATAGCTTTTCTACTGATTAGAGTAAAACCGTCATTTGTTTTAACATTGTTTGACCAAAACAAAAAAAGCCGACTCCAAAAAGTCGGCTTTTCCCTTTGTACAGGCGGAGAGACTCGAACTCTCACACCTTGCGGCACTAGATCCTAAGTCTAGCGTGTCTACCAATTCCACCACGCCTGCATATCCGTTCTAAAACGGGATGCAAATATAAAGCAAAAAATCAATTCTCTAAATTTTCAATCTTTAATTTCCTTCTTTTTGTACTTTTATGTCCTACTTACAATTAGAGCCTACATGAAAGAAGTTAGAGATTACATTTCTGAAAATAAACAACGATTTCTCGACGAACTTATAGAACTACTTAAGATTCCTTCCATAAGCGCCGATCTTTCTTTTTCAAAGGATGTGCTAAAAGCAGCCGAAAATGTACAAATGAGATTGAAAGAAGCAGGATGTGACATTGTCGAAATCCATGAAACTGCCGGCTATCCCATCGTATACGGAGAGAAAATAATAGGTCCAAAATTACCAACGATTTTGGTTTATGGACATTATGACGTACAACCACCGGACCCCATGGATCTTTGGAATTCACCACCGTTCGAACCCGTTATACAGAAGACTAAATTACACCCTGAGGGAGCTATATTTGCCCGTGGAGCATGTGATGACAAAGGCCAAATGTATATGCATGTGAAGGCTCTGGAGGCAATGATACGGACAAGTCAGCTTCCCTGTAATGTAAAATTCATGATTGAAGGCGAAGAAGAAGTTGGAAGTGACAACCTTGCCATTTACGTAGCAGAAAACAAAAAGAAGTTGGAGAACGATATTATATTGATTTCCGATACGGGAATGATTGCCAATGATATCCCATCTATCACCACAGGACTTCGAGGTTTGAGTTATGTACAAGTGGAAGTAACGGGACCTAATCGGGATTTGCACTCCGGACTCTATGGTGGGGCGGTTGCAAATCCCATCAACATACTTGCAAAAATGATTGCGAGTCTACATGACGAGAACAATCACATTACCATTCCAGGATTTTATGACAAAGTAGAAGAGCTGTCCAAAGAGGAGCGAGCGGAAATGGCCAAGGCTCCGTTCGATTTGGAAGCATACAAAAAAGCTTTGGACATTGAGTCGGTTTATGGTGAAAAAGGATACACGACAAACGAGCGCAATTCCATCCGTCCAACTTTGGATGTCAATGGAATCTGGGGAGGTTACACTGGCGAAGGTGCCAAAACGGTTATAGCGAGCAAGGCCTATGCTAAGATATCCATGCGTTTAGTTCCACACCAAGATTGGAAAGAAATCACGGAATTATTCAAAAATCATTTTGAAAGCATCGCTCCGAAAGGAGTAAAAGTAAAAGTCACACCCCATCACGGAGGACAAGGTTATGTAACTCCCATAGATACCATTGGCTATCAGGCGGCATCCAAGGCCTATGAAAAAACTTTTGGCAAGAAGCCAGTTCCACAGCGAAGTGGAGGCAGCATCCCCATTGTATCTCTTTTTGAAAAAGAACTGGGCAGTAAGACCATTCTAATGGGATTTGGCTTGGATAGCGATGCTATTCACTCCCCCAATGAACATTTTGGGGTATGGAACTATTTGAAGGGTATTGAAACGATACCGTATTTCTATCAGTATTTTACGGAGATGAACAGTTAAAAGCGAAAGGGTTATGACCATAGGTAATCCATCAAATTAATTCCCTTTAGCTTGAAGATTAAATCTTCTTAATATACTTCGTAATAAGTACTATCTGTTGACCATCGACCTTGCCTTCAACATATGCTGCATTTTCCCTATCCAGTGATATTCTTCTCACGGCGGTTCCTTGTTTTGCTACCATACTGGAACCTTTTACCTTTAAATCCTTTATTAAAACTACGTTATCACCATTCTCCAAGATAACGCCATTGGTATCTCTATGAATTATCCTTTCACTTTCGGAAAGCCCTTCGCCGGTTGCCTTTGCCCACGCCAAGGTTGTGTCGTCCAAGTCCATCATCTCCAATAAATCCTTAGGCCAACCTTCTAATTTTAAGCGCGAAAGCATTCTCCAGGATATTACCTTAACAACATCATGCTCACTCCACATACTATCGTTTAAGCAGCGCCAGTGATTGGACTCCATAAGCTCCTGATTCTCAATTTGATTTTTGCATGTCGCACAGACTAATATACTACCATCGACACCACCAGTTGTTACTGGTGGCACTTCATATATCTCCAAAGGTCCTGACGATGCACATAATTCACATTTATTATTACTTCTACTCCCCAGTTCCTCCAATAGTTGCATATAGTACTTCTTAAAAACACAAACTTAAGACAAAGCATAGGAACACTGATTTCAACTTGAATTTAAAATATTTTACTCTACACTTGTAGAATTAATATTTTTATTCTATGTTTGTAGAGTACATTCTAAATATCCCACGCATGCAGCTATCAAAATCTGAAGAAGAATTAATGAATATTATCTGGAAGCAAAAAAAGGCTTTCATGAAAGATTTGCTCGATGCTTATCCGGACCCTAAGCCCGCTACCACCACCGTGGCCACTCTTCTGAAACGAATGACGGACAAAGGTTTTGTTGCGTATAAAAGTTTGGGCAGGTCCAGGGAATATTTTCCTTTAGTTAAAAAGAAGGACTATTTCTCCAAGCACGTGAACGGACTTATAAAGAACTTTTTCAATAATAGTCCCGGGCAGTTCGCCTCTTTTTTTACCCAAGAGACTAACCTTAGTAAGTTGGAGTTGGAGGAGCTCAAAAAATTAATAGACAAAGAAATCGAAAAGAAATAAAGATGCTAGATTATCTAATCAAATCGGGGGCTTGCATGGCCATTCTACTCCTCTTTTATAAATTACTATTGGAGCGGGAAAACATGCATGTTTTTAAGCGCTTTTTTCTCCTAAGTGCCATAGTAGCCTCTTTTATTATACCAAGCCTTGTATTTATAGAATATGTTGAGCCAACGATTTCTCCGGAAATGACTACCACTACCATTACTTACTCCCAATTATCCGAGCCTCCAACGGACATGGATGTAATTAATTGGCCGAGACTTTTATGGACCGTTTATTTCATTGGATTATTTGGTTTTGGGTTTCGATTTGCAAAGCACCTTTATCAAATCTTAAGACGTATAAAAATCAATCCTAAATTGAAAGAAAATTTTAGCATCAAGGTTTTGCTCAAAGAGAAGTTACCCCCACATACCTTTTTCAGCTTTATATTTCTAAATAAAAACAAGTTCGAATCCAACGCCATACCCAAAGCTGTTTTAATACATGAGGAAACTCATGCGAGGCAGCGCCATAGTCTGGATGTCCTTTTTATAGAGTTGCTACAAGTGCTATTGTGGTTCAACCCATTTGTTTATCTGTTCAAAAAAAGTATAAAACTAAATCATGAATTTTTAGCGGACAGTGCGGTCCTAAAAAGGGAAAACGGTACGGCCAATTATCAAAACACGCTGCTTTCTTACTTATCAAAGGAAAGTCTAGAAAAATATCAGTCGACGGGCATTGCGAATGCCATTAATTATTCATCAATCAAAAAACGTTTTACAGTCATGAAAAAAAGAACATCGAAAACATCAGTTACACTAAGGAGTTTTTTAATCCTACCACTAGTGGCCTTACTATTATTAGGCTTTAGTGAAAGAAAATTTATCGAAATACAGAGGAACACGCCCGTCATCAATAAAATAGGCATCCTAATAGAAAATATTGAAATCAGGATTAATAAAGAAGGAGAGTTGTTTTTTCAGGAAGGGGAGATGATTGCTGTGGAAGAATTGGGAGACCGTCTTCTAAAACTAAATCAAAGCCTCTCCAAAACGCAAAGAGAACAACAAATTAAAGCTGTCATTAAAGTAGAGGCGGACACCCCTAAGGAGATTATTAAGGATGTGGACCGTATTTTAATGGAATATGGCGTTGCACAAATAAACATCGTTGGGCCAGAACCCATGTACACTGGAAATCTTGTCGAAACTGTTACGGAACAATCACAAATTAAAAAATACAACGGTCTAGCCAAAAAATATAATGCCGTTCCCATCGCAAAAAGAATAATTCCACGAAATGATTTAAAGACTTTGGAATCCATTTATAAGCTGATGACCTCAAAACAGAAAAAAGAAGCGCAACCCTTCCCAGAATGTTGGTCCAAAAACATACAAAATGGTGCCTCCAGAAACCAGATGGCCGAATACAATGCTTTAGCAAAAAAATATAATGAGATGGATAGCAACCATATGAAAATCCTTAGTAAAGATGTGGAGCGCTTGGAATATATCTATAGTTTAATGTCCGACAAACAAAAAGCCGATGCTGAACCCTTTCCAGATTTTCCAGAACCCCCACCGGCACCAAAAGCGCCAAAAGTTCCCAATGAAAGAGAGCAAGCTGCGGTCCAAATAAAAGAAATAATTGAAACACAGGACCCGTATGACGTTATTGGATCAGTCAAAACCTTAGAACCCACTTCACCACCTAAACCACCGAAAGTTTACATTGGCAAAATTGAGAAAGATCCCCCTCCACGGCCTTCTGTATTAAAAAGAGAGGTTAAATCAATGCCGACACCACCTCCTCCAACTCCACCATCTCCATTGGACCATATTATCGACATGGCCAAAAAGGGTGCGATTTTCATGTATAAGGGGAAGGAGATTTCATCCGATAAGGCGATAGCTCTCATAAAAGAATATCGTGATCTAAGCATAAGCACTAAACAATCAAACAATGGAACCCCAATTGTAAAAATTTCGAAGTATTTATAAAGTCGATTTAGCCCGCGAGTTAAAAAAAGCCTTCAAATTGAAGGCTTTTTGTGTAACAATTCCAAGCAAACCACGTTCTAACAGGTAAGGCGATCATCAACACTGAAGAAATTTCAGCATCAATCAAAAAACAAAAAGTATGTTACAAGATTTTTTTATTCTCTGCTCCGGGGCAGATTCCGAAATTTTAAAAACCTGTTCCAAAGGAGAACAAAATAAATATGCCGGTATTGGGGCGACCGTATTTTTCACAGCGGTCATGGCATTTATAGCCAGCAGTTATGCACTTTACACTGTTTTTGACAGCATTTATGCCGCGGTTTTCTTTGGGTTTATTTGGGGCTTATTGATTTTTAATCTAGACCGCTTCATTGTTTCAACCATTAAAAAAAGGGATAAATTTGGCCAGGAATTATTACAGGCCACCCCGCGTATAATTTTGGCCATAATTATCGCCGTGGTCATCTCCAAACCTTTGGAGATGAAAATTTTCGAAAAAGAAATCAACCAGGTTTTATTGGAACAAAAAAATGAACTGACCTTGGCCAATAAGGAACAGTTGGCCCTACAATACACTCCAACTGTTGAGCAACTGAATCAAGATATTGCTTCCTTGAAAGCGGAAATCACTAACAAAGAGGCAGAAACCAATGCCTTATACGATATCTACATCTCCGAGGCGGAAGGGACCGCAGGGACCAAACTTTTAGGAAAAGGCCCGGTTTATGCGGAAAAACGTGAAAAACACGATGCAGCCTTGGCCGAATTAAATGCTCTTAAAGCCATAAATACTGATAAAATAACCGGAATTGAATCCCAGATTTCCGCACTAAATACGGAATACGCAGAGGTTGTTACTAATACACAACCCATTATTGACGGATTCGATGGATTAATGGCTCGTATTACGGCTTTGGGAGAGTTACCATGGTTTCCATCATTTTTTATTTTTCTATTGTTCCTTGCCATAGAAACCTCTCCGATTATTGCCAAACTACTAGCACCCAAAGGTGAATACGATATAAAAATCGAGGAAGAAGAAAGCATATTATCATCTTGGGTAGCCCAAAAAGTAGCACAACGTAAACTCATCGTTACCACCGATGGGGAAATCAACCAAAAGATTTACGAAGATTTGAAAGGAGAGGAAGAGCTTTACGGCTACAAAAAAAGAAAAGCAGAGGAACTGCTGCGTCTACAGGCCGACAGTTTTCACCAAATTCAAGTAAAAGGTCTCAAATAAAGGCTGAAGTCCATATTTATAATTTTTAGTTTGTTTCAAAAGTACTAGCGAAACAGACAAGATTATTGCTGAAAAAGTTAAACGTTTTTGTAACGTAACCTATCTTTACGGCATGGCTTCTTTAAAACAGGCTAAAAGAAAAAAGAGAAGGTTCTACAACCTCGTTATGGTGATTGTCATTATCATTATACTTGCCACTGCATTCATGGTAAATTCGTAGGTAAATTGGTTCTATATCCCATAACTCAATTACCAAACGAATATCATGATTATCCCACAACATGAGAACCATCAATAAAAAGAAAACACTTAAGATAATTGGAAGGTTTTTCCTGTTCTTATTGCTGCTTTTTGTTGCTATAATCCTCTTTATTAGAAGCCCGTGGGGTCAGGAAATTATTGTTTCAAAGATAACCGATAATATCTCCAAGGAAACCAATACCGAAGTAGCTATAGACAAACTTTTTGTGACCTTCACTGGGGATATTCAGGTAGAGGGTCTGTATTTGGAAGACCAGGCTGGGGACACGCTGCTATACACCAAAAATTTACAACTGGACCTACCCATTTATCCATTACTGTTCAAAAACGAATTAAGTATAGATGATGTAGTTTCCAATGGTCTTATAGCCAACATCAAAAGGGGCTCAAACCCAGAAGTATTCAATTTCTCATTTTTACTGGATGTGTTTTCTACATCATCGGATTCGACAAATACAACTGAACCCATGTCCATATCGTTGGGAGATTTCAGTCTTGAAGATTGGAAGGTTAATTACCACGATGCCTATCTGGGGATAGACCTATCTACTGAAATTGGGAATCTGAACACCTCCATAGCCGCATTCGACTTGGAAGAAATGAAATACCATATTTCCGATTTTAGATTGGCAGAAACCCATTTAAGTTACGTTCAAACCCATGCTTTTCCTGTCACTAATGATACCACAAGTGTTCCTTTACCAAAAATTGAGGTCAAAAATTTTGAGCTCTCCAACATAGACGTCACCTATCAATCCGAAAGTGATGGAATAAACACAAATTTTAAATTGGGCAAGGTAGGACTGACTGATGTCTTAGCCGACATCCCAAATAATACCTACAAAACGGATGATTTTATTTTAAAGGACTCAGATATAGCATTGCACGTCAAGGGTATTGAAACAAGAACAGCAGAGTTAGCGGTCAATTCCAATAGCCCTGATGAGTTCCGTTGGCCTGACTTTGTTCTGGGAGCTACCAATATCAACTTGGAAAACAACAATGTTGTGTTTACTCAAAATGATACTCCGCTAAATCCGTCTCAGTTTGATGTTAATGCTTTCAAAATACAGAAGCTAGCACTCAATGCTTCCGGTTTTGAGTATCGCCCTAAAAAATTCAATCTTAAGGTTGCTCAATTATCCTTTTATGAACCAAGCGGTATTCGATTAAATGAATTAGCTTTTGAAGCGGGTTTAACGGTTACCTCAGCCTACTTATCCGACCTTTCCCTTAATTTGAACCAAAGTAGGGTTGATGCAAATCTGCAAGTTGATTTTAAATCCCTTGATCAGGCCATAAAAAATCCCCAGCAAGGTGAACTATCGGCCGAGTTAAAGAACCTTTCTTTGGAAATCAAAGATGTGCAACAACTCCTGCCAGAATTAGCGTCAAATGTCTATCTGGACTCATTAGCTACAAAAACGATTACAGGTAATGCATATGCCAAAGGAAACTTGAAAAAAGTAGATAATTTTAATGCTAATCTGTCTTGGGGACAGTCTACCCAACTATCGGCTTCTGGCAATCTATTAAACCTGACGCAAACAGATTCCATACGTTATGATATGAACGATGTCAACCTTACTAGTTCCCAAACCGATATCAAAAAGTTTGTATCAGAGAAGGACCTGGGCATTTCTATTCCCAAAACTTTGACAGTAAAGGGTTCTATTGCAGGAAGCATCGACAATATCAGCACAAATGCCTTGCTAAAAGTCCCTGAAGGACAAGCCAATGTGGACGGTTCCGTAACATTTGGGGAAAGTATAGGATTTAAGGGTTCTGTGAATATGGATAGCGTTCAACTCGGAAAATTATTGAAGAACGAGCAATTAGGCCTCATTTCCCTACAAGTGGAGGGCAATGGCTATGGGGCGAGTGTGGAAGATTTGGACGCTACTATAAATGGTACGATTTCACAATTTGAGTTTAGGGGCTACGATTATACCGATATTCAAATAGATGGAGAATTAGTAAACGGTTCGGGAACTATATCGGCAAATATCAAAGACCCTAACCTGAACATGAATGTCGATACCAAGCTCAATCTTGGTTCAGCAAATATGAACATAAGTCTAATCTCTAACATTATTGGGGCAGATCTCAAAAATTTAGGTTTTTCCGATAATGACATTAAGATAGCTGCAACAATCGATGGGACCTACAAGGGAACTCCATCCGATTTTACGGTAAATACCACGATTAAGGATGGTATAGCCGTGGCTTACAACGAACAATACCAAGTGGAACAAATATCCATTCGAGCACATATTGAAGACTCTATAACCGATGTTGTTATAAATAGCGGTTTTGTGAACGGTGAGCTGTATTCGAACGCATCCCCGAATAGAATCACTAATGCCCTTAAAGGACAACTTGAAAATTATTTTAGTGCCGATAGTATGGCGACAGCGGATGATACCATAAACGCTAAATTGCAGCTTTCGCTCAGACCCACCCCTATAATTACCAAAGTATTTTTTGATGGCTTTACGGACTTGGATTCGCTCAACGTTGATGCTTCCTTTGATTCCAAGGAAAAAACCCTCTACGCAGAAGTCAAAGTACCTAAAATATCCTATGCCGGAAGTTCCATAGATAGTTTAAACGTACTTCTTAACGGTGATGCGACCGATTTAAATTTCTCGGCAGGTTTAGGTAACCTTACCTATGAACCGATACACCTCAAAAAGACATATTTGGAGGGAAAACTTAGAAATAAAGAATTGCTATTGGACTTTAATGCCGAAAACGACTCGGTACAAGTGGCCCACCTTACCTCGCAACTTGTTTTTAAAAAGGACACCCTAAGATTGCACATAGACCCGGAAGAACTCGTTTTAAACAAGAAACAATGGCAACTTCCAAACGATAATTCCATTGTTATAGCGGAGTCCTATCTTGGCTTAGAAAACCTCATCCTTAGCAGGAACAGCCAAAGTCTACGTATATCTTCAGAACTTCCAAAAATAGAACAGGAACATATTGGGATAGTCTTCGAAAATTTCGAATTGCAAACATTTCTAAGCTTATTCAATCCGGATGAGGCTTTGGCCAAAGGAAGGGTCGAAGGAAATTTTATTTTGCTCAATCCCTATGGTGCATCAGGTTTAATATCGGATATAGAGATAGGGAATTTTCAGGTCATGGAGAATCCCCTAGGCACGCTAATATTGGACGCTTCCTCCAAGTCTTTCTCCGATTATGATTTTGACCTAGCCATTAAAGACGGGGATGCCAAATTAAAGCTTACCGGGGACTATGTTGCCAAAGAGAGTGGTGCGGAACTAAATCTAGAACTGGATATAGAGGAACTAAAAATGAGCGTCATACAGGGATTTTTTAAAGAAGATATTTCCAACGCCAAAGGTTATCTTTCCGGAAGCATGTTGGTTAATGGCACTTTGAAGGACCCCACCTATTCCGGTAGGATAAATTTTAATGATATTGGGCTTACACTGACTTCATTCAACACAACATTGAATATTGATAATGAAACTGTGGACCTGGACCAAGAGAAAATATCCCTCTCAAATTTCAACATAGCGGATGAGACCAAAGGTTCTTTGGTCGTGAACGGGACCATATTCACCCCTAATCTTTTAAATCCAGGCTTTGACCTCAATGTAAAAGCAGACCGCTTTAGAGTCTTGGATTCTAAAAAAGGTGATAATGAGCTTGTTTACGGAATTGCGAGTATAAACGCAGATGTAAACGTTACAGGAAATTTAAAATCCCCAGTGGTTAACGGAAATTTAAGGGTAAGGGATATTACAGATTTAACATACATCGTACCCCAGGACCAGTTAGAGATTCAAGAAAGGGATGGTATCGTAATCTTTGTAAACAAGGAGAACCCCGACGCCATACTTACACGAAACGAAAACAAGAAAAGACCCTCTATTTTTTACGGAATGGACATCAATACCACTCTGGAAATCTCGAATGACGCACAGTTTACCGTAGTACTGGATGAAAAAACCCAAGATAAGTTACAGGCCTCCGGTGATGCAGAACTGAAGCTTAATATCGACCCAAATCAGGATATAAGATTATCGGGTAGATTGGTATTAAATTCCGGCTTTTATCGTACTAGCCTCTATAACCTGGTAAGCCGAGAATTTCAAATAAGAAAAGGAAGTAGTGTCGTCTGGAACGGCGACCCCTACGATGCAAAACTGGACGTTACGGCCATCTACGAAATTGAAACCTCTGCCGCCCCATTGATGTCCGCCATAAGTTCTGAGGGTAATGTGACCGGAAGTTACCAGCAGGCGGCAGAGTTTATGGTCTATTTAAACGTAGAGGGACAGTTAACTGAACCTGAATTATCGTTTGCCCTAGATATGCCAGAAAGCGAACAGGGTAATTTTGGAGGTGCCGTATACGGGCGTATATTGCAATTGAATCAACAAGAGTCCGAACTCAACAAACAGGTCTTCTCCCTATTGGCCTTAAACCGATTTTATCCAACCACAGGGAGTGACGGTAGTAGTGGTGGTGCCATGTCATTGGCAAGAAACAATGTAAACAAAGTACTCTCCAGCGAATTGAATGCCATTTCCGATAAACTACTAGGCAACAGCGGTTTTGAACTGGGGTTTGATTTGGACAGTTTTGAGGATTACGAAAGCGGTACGGCGCAAAGCCGCACACAATTGAACATCAATGCCAGTAAGAAGTTATTCAATGAACGGCTCATCGTTACCGCCGGTAGCGCATTGGATGTTGAAGGAAGTGCCTCCAGCGAAGATAGCGCCACCCCAATTATAGGAAATGTTACTTTAGAATACTTGCTGAGTGAAGAAGGTGTTTACAGGTTAAAAGGTTTTAGAAGGCAGGAATATCAGAATATCATTGACGGGCAATTAATTGTTACGGGTATTGCTTTTATTTTCGATAGAGAGTTCAACAAATTCAGTGAGTTGTTCATTCCCGTGCAGAAAGAAAATAAAAAAACTAAAGCTAAAAAATCTAAGAAAAATACAAATTGACATTCACAACCTATTGAAAAGAATAGTATTCACATATAGTACTTTATGCGTTCTTGCAGTTTTATTACTGTATTCCTGCGGTATTAAAAAGTTTATTCCAGAAGGCGAGCACCTATATTCGGGCGCAACACTTAATATGCGATTGGATAGTGCCATAAAAGCGGAAGTAAAGGGTTTTAAACAGGTAGAAACTGAACTCTTTAATCTTATTCAACCCAATCCTAATACCACTTTTCTAGGAATGAAACCTGCATTGTACTTCCACTATAAGGCGCAGAAGGAAAAGCCCGGATTTTTCTATCGTTTTTTAAACAAGTCTTTTGGGGAAGAACCGGTCTACTTTTCCGATGTGAACACGGAAAGAATTCAAGAATTGATATTGAACAGACTGGATAATAACGGATTTTTCTATAGCAGGGTAGATTCTGAAGAGCGAGTCCAAGAGAAATTTGCTTCGGTCTCTTATGACGCTACACTTCGAGAGCCTTATTTACTTGAAAATTATCAATTAGAATCAGATTCGCTTCCTATTTACAATGAAATTGAGGAATTGATTAAGAACACTCCATTATCCAAGGGTGATAGGTTTGATTTGGACTTGCTTAATTTGGAACGGGAACGATTGGACAATGGTCTGAAACAAAAGGGATATTATAACCTCAGACCTGATTTTCTAATTTTTGAGGCGGACACCAATCGATATCAAACTAAAAAATTTGATCTCTTCCTAAGATTGAAAAAAAACGTTCCGAAACGTGCTGCCATTCCCTATACCATTGATTCCATTACCGTTTATCCCAACTTCTCCATAGAAAATGATACACTCCCGGTAACTGCGAAAAATTCCACTCAAATAAAAGGTATAGACTTCATACAAGAGGAACTTTACTTTAAGCCCAAACTTTTGGAATCCTATTTATTGTTCAATAAAGGCGACTTGTACAATGCCAGCACTTCTAAGCGAACGAGCAACAGACTATCTGCATTGGGAAGTTATAAGTACGTAAATATACAATACACCGAACTGGATACGACACTTACGGATGGTGATGCCGGTTCCTTGGCAGCAAGTATTTATCTGGCACCACTGACCAAACGCTCCATTAGGGCGGAGCTACAGGCGGTCACTAAAAGTAATGGTTTTACGGGACCAGGTATTGCACTTACGTATAGCAACAGAAATCTGTTCAATGGAGGGGAAACTATTAGCATCTCGGCAAATTTTTCGTATGAGTCGCAATTAAGCAGTGGAGAAAATTCCAGTTTAAGTAGTATTGCAGGAGGTATAAAGACCGATTTAATCATACCGCGGTTGATTCCGTTTTCTCCCAGCGTTTTTCAATACAACGTGCCCAAAACTAAGATTTCTTTAGGGGTAGATTTTCTTCAACGTAGTCAGCTTTTTACTTTGAGCTCAATCAACACCTCATTTGGTTATACTTGGAAGGAAAATAGGTATGTGTACCATCAGTTAGACCCAATTAGTGTTAACTACTCCCGATTATTTAATGTTACGGATGAATTTCAGCAGATTTTGGACGACAACCCTTTTCTTAGTCGAAGTTTTGAGCAGCGTTTCATTGCAGGATTAATCTATGGCTTTACCTATGATGAGGTTTCCGACGTTGAAAAAGAATTTCCTATCTACTTTTCCACAAGTATTGATTTGGCAGGAAACACGCTAAGTCTAATAAGCGGTGGCTCTGGTTCCATATTAGGTTCCGAATATGCCCAATATGCAAAAGCGGATGCAGATTTTAGGTTTTATATGCGCTGGGGAAATGAGCAAACTTTGATTTCAAGGGTTTATGCCGGTTGGGGTGTGCCTTATGGCAATAGCCAAACGTTACCCTTCGTGAAACAGTTCTTTTCTGGTGGACCGTATAGTATTCGTGCCTTCAATATAAGATCATTGGGGCCCGGAAGTTTTGATGTTGAAAATGGCGTTACGAACACAGATTATTTTGACCGCTCCGGTAATCTGAAATTGGAGGCCAATCTAGAGTATAGGTTTCCAATTTTCTCCTACCTAAAAGGAGCTGTCTTTGTAGATGCTGGAAACGTCTGGTTGACGGGGGACTACTCGGACTTGGAAAACGAGCAGGTGAACAGTAACTTCTCTAATACATTATTTACCGATGGAAAGTTTGAATCCGATTGGCTAAAAGAAGTAGCCGCCGGGGTAGGTTTTGGACTTCGGGTAGATGTTCAGAACTTTGTAATTCGGTTTGATTTGGCCTCTCCACTTCGGGTACCCTACTTACCCGAAAATGACCGGTGGAACGTACCTTTCTTTGGTAATGTTGATAACAACTTCACCCTCAATTTTGCTATTGGATATCCTTTTTAGGACATTTCGTTTATTTACATCCGCTTAACTAAAACCACCCAATCTTGGTTCTCAACCATCTCCGCCTTATTTGGGGGATTACCAAGCGATACCTTTTTCCCTCCTGAAATTTGGGTTACTGAACCCTTATGTAGACCGTCTCCCGAAAGGGGATCATACCATTCTACTGAAAAATCACCCGTGGCATCACCCAAGTCCATTACATAAGTTTTACCGTCTGGCAGATAAACAGCATAAATTTCGCCTGCCTTTTCTAAACAGTAAGCCTCGCTAGAGTCAACACGTTCGGGATTTCCAGTCATTTCCCAAAAGGGCAAGTATTCACGAAAAAAGTCTAAGGCATAATCCGTCAATTCCCACAGACGGTCTGTTGTGCGCCAGTCCTCTGTATTTAGGTCGTTGTACTTATTATTGGCGCCATAGTACCATTCTACCCCTGCTGCCCCAGATAATAAGGTACCCCAAAGCACATATCTTCTTAATGAATCGTGGTTGTAGTCCATGGAGTCCGGAACTACACCAGTATGCCACATGCCTATTTCATCCATGGTAATCATCCAAGGATGACCCGCCGCCTTAGACTCGGCCTTCCACTTCCTCACTATTTCTGGTGCTCCTTCCCTTTTGTCCACTTGAAGGGAAAGCCCATCTAAATTTTTAAAGCCAACAATCGAATCCAATACGTTACTCCTAGCCGGTTCGTGGGAATGTGTATGCAGTAATATCGGATGGTTATAAGGGTCTATTTCGGTAAGATAGTCGGTCATGGCCCTTCGTTGTGCATCGTTCTGTGCAATGGGGGTAAATTCTGCATAACCATTTTCTTCCCCTAAATTCCAATTGAGACCCAGGTGATGTCCGAAACGGGCCACCATTTCTTGAAAGTATAATTTTCTCATAGGACCGGTATCGCCCTTATCTAGCATTGTTTCGTTCTCAGTTTCTTGCAATACGACATGCAATAAAATACCTTTTGATTGCATGTGTTGGAAAACGATTTCCCATTGTCCCAGTTTGCTGACATCAAAACGGGTGAAATCTTCTGGATCTGCGTAAGGCCAAACATCTTTTCCATCGCCGTTGATATTCAGAGCAAGAAAATAGGCCACGTTCATTCCTTCACCGGACAGATAATTCATAGCGCCGATTAGACCTTTTCCTTTTCCGTCTTTCCATGTTGGATCACCCTCGTTCCAATCGGACACATGAGGAAGGTATTTATGAAGTTGCTCACTCGTTTTGGATTCCCCGTCCCTATCGGCCGCTTGCATCCTATACGTTCCATCAAAGCCTTCATAAGCCAATAAATTTTCTGGACTATCCGCCCCGCCCTTAATCCAATATTTATTGGTATCCTGAAATTTGAAATAACCCTTAGCGTTAATAAGTCTACCGTGCGCTCTAAAATGAATTCCCTTTTTAGTGGATGGAACTACCCTAAACGTTCCCTCATTATTTGAAATTTCCACGGAATTCGTATTTGCCTGGATTTCCTTGATTGCAATACTGTCTCCGTGATATAACTTTGCGTTATATTTCCAATCGCCCAATTGATCTGGGGTAAAACGTACCTGCCAGACATTACCGCTTTCAGCACTAGATTCCGCCGCATTCCCATCAGCCGCGTAAAATCCCGTTATCGTGTAATTAGATTTTTCGCTGCTGAACTCTACTATTAACTTGTAATTCAGAAATGGATTTTCTTCTGCGTTTTCGGAAGTTTCTACACCTTCAAAATCTAAGGTAATCGTATCCCAAAGTTCAAAATTGGTCAAGGTTATCTCCTTCTTCTCATCCTGGCAGGAAACGAGAAACAAAAGTAGAATTAGCTTTATAACAAATTGATTAGTCTTCATTGGTTTTGGTTTTGGTTGATTTTATATAAAATGAGAGGTATACTATCCAAGAAATTATGGAAGCTTCTATTACTCTTTGAAACAATCCTCTATAAGGTCCCTCAGGGTCACCAAATAAAAGTATAACAAACAAAAGACACAAGCTTCCACAGATTGCGCTGAAAACCGTAAGCTTTTTAGACAACTTCAATTTACTAAAAGCGTATGATGATGCCAAAATACTGAACGGTACGACCGCATAAGTTAAATTGCCAACGGTGTTGTGTATAAATTGAGATATTCTGGGATTTTCCGGGTCTAAATAACAACCTACGTCACAGGGATAAATTCCGGTTAGCAAAGTGCCTATTCCGTAGAAGATAGCAAAAAGAAAAAACCAGACTTTCGTATTAGAACGTTTTGGAAAGCAATTCGCTGCAACTATTCCAAAAAAGAACAGCAATAACCCACTACAGATGAAAAAATATTGCCATATAACGGCATAGGGCATTCCCGTCGCATAGCTTTCACTAATGTATTGTTTTACGGGATTATATCCTTCAATTCCAAGACCAGCCAGTACACTGGCTATGGCAAAAAGAAGAGCACCCACGATACCGAACTAGAAAATAAAATATTTTTTCAGGATAACTTAGAATTAATTCACAATCTCCATCTTTTTTAATAAAAATGAAGCGTTCATGTTCTTACAGATTCCCTCCTTAAATTTATAATCAAAATGGAGTTCGTCATTTATAATTTCAGCATCAAAATAGTGATTTTTTACTTGAGGAAGTTCTTTTGCCACTTCGCATAAGCTTAAATCATGGGTAGCAATAATTCCTGTGGCCTTGGCATCTACCAGGCGTTCAACAAATTTTCGAGAACCTTTTGCCTTGTCAGTGCTATTTGTGCCTTTTAGGATTTCGTCCAAAACAATAAAATATTCATCCTTCTGAATTTCGTCCACAATAAACTTTAGTCTCTTTAATTCCGAAAAGAAATAGGATTCATCATCCGTTAATGAATCCGTTGTTCTCATACTTGTTATGAGCTTAATAGGAACATAGGAGATCGAGGTTGCGCAAACGGGAAGGCCCATATTTGCCATTACTATTTGTAGGGATACGGTACGCAGAAACGTACTCTTTCCAGCCATATTAGCGCCCGTAATAATGAAGAATTCACCATTTTTTATTTCAAAATCGTTCAACACGCTCTTTTTAGGGTCTAGCAAGGGATGTCCGGCACCCTTTGATTTAAGTGTACTTCCATTTTCCAATATACTCGGATAAGTGTAATTAGGATGATTGAAGGCAAAATTCCCTAAACTGTTGTGGGCGTCAAAAAAGGCAATCACCTCAAACCATTGCTCAACAGAACTACCATGGGTTTTTATCCAGTTTTCTATCTTATAACACGTTGCCAAGCCACGTAGAAAGAGTCCATTACCCAGAACCAGAAAGAAAAAATTATTGTTTTGTTCCAAACTGCTCAAGAGTTTGGAAAATTCTTTGAGGAGTGATGAAGTTTTTCGACCGTCACTTACGATATGTTCCTTTTTTTGCTTGAGTAGATCTGACGTAAATGACACTTCTTCAATCAACAATAATAACTTGTTGTACTGTTCGAAGGTGGATTGTATTTTCGAAAGGTCCCCACCCAGTTTGGTTATTTTTTTAGTAAATAATCCGGTAATTAAAAGACCAAATAGCGTCCAGTAAATGAGTAATGATTCCGGGACGATATCCCAGAAATATAAGACGATAACTCCAATTGACAATCCTGAAAAAATTATTAGTAGGTAGCGCATCCAACCAGGTACAAAGGGAGTATAATTCTTTAACCAGTTGGCAATGGTCTTTACATCAGTTTTTGACCGGGAGAGAGAGGCGATGGCCTGAAAGTTCTGTCTCCATTCGGTCATTTTGGACAGCTCTTCAACAGCTTCTTGTTTTCCTTCAATATTGTCAATAGAATTATCCGTAGATATACTTGCGAGTGTGTCGCTACCTTCCTTCAGCACCGTTCTGTTTATATATTGATAGAAAGAGCCTTTTCCGAAAAGATCTATATCCTGACTAAAATAATGACTAGGGTTTTTATAGGATTTGCCATCGGGAAGGTGATGGAAATTGCGGTTTAAAACTTCGATTTCAGTTTTATTGATATTGATAAGGGCACTCAGCTTATCCCTTTTGTACTGGAGTTCAGTGTATTTAGAGATCAATAATAGAAATACGACAATGGTAACCAGAATAATCCCAATTACCAGTTTTGTATTGCCATAGGCAAAATATATTCCTACGAAGGAAATGCAAAAAACGAATAAACGCACCATGCTAAAAGCGAATAGTTGCTTTTTGACCTTTGTTAATTTCGATTGGTTTTCTTCTATTTTAGAAAAGTAGAAGGCTTTTGGTGTATCTGACAACTTTGATGTGTATTTAAGGAACTACAAAGATACCACTCAAAATGCTTTAGAGGGCGTCCAACTCCGACTTCAGTTTTTTGGTGAATTTTGATACGACCAAATCATAGGAATGGTCTATAAGTTCTTTTGTTAGTTTAGGCGGTAATCTTTCAATGAAAAGGGTGTTCCAATGTACCTTACTCATATGCCAACCCTCAATAATACCATCGTGGGTTTCTCGTAATTCAACAGCTCTCTCTGGGTCGCACTTGAGGTTTATTTGACAAGGAATACGTTCCAGTCCACATAGCGCAAACATTTTCCCCATGACCTTAAACACCAGGGTAGTTTCATCAAAAGGGAATTCTTCCGTAACTCCTTTTTTTGATAAGCAGTACTCCCTAAATTCCTCAACATTCATTTAACCTAGTTAATTCCTTTGGAATCGTAGACGATCACCTTAGTCCAAAGAGCGCTGGACTCCGCTATGAATAGTTTGTGGGGTTCCTCATCTTGGTACGCCTGTTGTGCCTCAGCAGATTCAAACGTTACGATTAAGGAGTAGGTAAAAGAACCATCCACTACATCCCTACTGGCCTTTGGTGGTTTACCTATAAACTTGGTCTTGGCGTAGGCTGAATTGTCCAAGAATTTTTGTAGCGATTTTTCAAAAGCGGCACGCTCCTGTATGTCATCTGGATTTTCCAACCAAAAGAATACGGTATGGGCAAAATTAGAATCAAATTCTTTCATTTCTTCTTGGTCTTGGCTTAATGCGGACAATGTACAAAATAACATTAAAATGCTTATGACTAAATGTTTCATGATTATCGGTTTTCAATTTTTTTATCTGTTCTTCACTTATCTGTAAAGCTGTATAATCTAGCTTCCATCCAATGGTCTCCACAATCTTCTCTATGAGCAAGACCGTTTCTAACGCTTCTTTTCTAGCAGTTTCCATCAGACCACTTTCCGGTATTTTTTCTTTGATATGTTTTTTTGCCTCTTGGTTTAAACTAGTAAGGTCGTTGGGGGTGAAAACATTAAAAAATCCGCTTTTAATATCATAGAATTCCAGTTCTGGTTCTATGGATAGTACTTCCGGCTGTGGAAAATTCGTAAGTATTATTTTCTTTTTCCCATCATCCGCATGCATCAATATCTTACTTAAGTCATATCCGATCTGAGCTTTCGCCTTTATTACTACAAGAGCCTTTTTCTTGCTACTCACCAAACTCATAAAATATTCCTTGGCATTTTCATACCTATATATCTCGGCAAAATCACCTTCAACGGATATCAACTTGCAAACACTTTTGATTTTCTCCAAAAGGACGGTGGATTGATGTGTTGTAAGCTCTTTACTTTTTTTATTCCTAAAGAAGGAGAACAACCAATACATACTGATGGCTCCCAAAATCAATCCTAAAAAAATTTCTAAAATATTATCCATTTCTTCTTCCTATTTCTCCTAAGTGGGTAAACTTAAAACCTTTTTCGTATTTGAGCCCGTAACCTAAAATTCTGTCCATTGAAGCATGGGCAAATAAAATCACCCCTATTAATTGTACTACAGGCAGGGACAAATACATTCCCAAAAAATATATACCGATGGCGATACCCTTGTGATGGAATACATTATAACACCATGCCCCAATTTTGGGGTTCATTAAATAACCTATCATCCCTAAATCTGGAGCTAAGATAAGAATCAAAAACCACCACCATTCATAGCCCAAAAGCCCGAACATGAAAATGCCCAAGATGAACATGGCCAACTCCTCTATCTTCAAAAGTTTAATCATTGCTTTTAATTTTATAAAGTACCGGTCTACTAGGACTAGCATCGTTCTCAAAAGGAGCAACTTGTAAGTTTAAAAAATAGCTTCCATCCTTTATGTGGCCAGGCACGAAAACCAACTCGGTTATGGTGGCAGAAATCCTTTGTTCCCCATTATAATTCCAAAAAGCTTTGTGTGCCAAAAGTGTCCCGCCGTCTTTTTCCTTATCTACAGAAGGCAAATCTATCAATAAATGCGACACTCCAATTTCCACTAAAAATTCCGCAGCAGCTTCCAACATGTAGGGTGGATTCGTATTGGAATATTGCCTGGTCAACTTTGCGTTAGTATTAGGTAATGTTCGGATAACAACTGCTTCCGGGACTGTGTCTTTCAAAGCATTTTCAAGCTGTTTTCTAGAAATTACGAAGTCTTCCCCTACTTTTCCCGGAGCAATGGTAATTACTTCGGCCAGATAAAAAAATTGGTCTAGATGCTGATTAATGGAATAAAAATCCTCTGTAATATGGCCAACACATTCCGTATGCGTACCATGAGCATGGGGATTGAACCAAATATCATTAAAATTTGTGGATGCTCCTTCCGCAACACTACCTACAAAATCTCCATCCTCATGGGGTTCTATCTTTGGATGATCAACGTACCAAGCATTAACATTCAATTCATTTCCCCTCAACGGCATGGAAATGTCCAATGGCTTGGACAAGTTTATTTCGTATTCCTTTTTGTTATGCGTGATTTTGGTTTTCATTTCTACCGGACTTATTTCAATTTAACCATAAATAAATCACTTGCAATTCCGTCAGCCAAAAACTTACCGTTTTTCGTTGTCTTTAAAATGTCGCCATCCAAATATAATAAATGCTCATCAAGGTGTTTTTTGGCTTGTAACATAAGATACTCCCGAAATTTAGAGCCGAATTCTGATTCAATTTTTGACATTGAAACACCCCAAACTGTCCTTAATCCGGTCATTACGTATTCGTTGTATTTATCCTTTGCGGAAAGAACTTCGACTTCCATGGGAAGCTCACCGCTTTCAATTGCCCTTATATATTTTGGATTGTTATTAATGTTCCAACCTCTACGATTACCATCAAAGGAATGTGCGGACGGACCAATTCCGATATACTTTTTCTGAAGCCAATACGCCGAGTTGTTCTTAGAGAAATACCCTGGTTTACTAAAATTGGATATTTCATAACAATCGTAACCCGCATCTGCCAACTTTTCGTTTAGGATATTAAAGTGTTCCTGTGTTACCTCGTCATCTACCGGTTTTATCAATCCCTTTTGAATAAAAGTCGCTAATGCGGTGTTGGGTTCTACCGTTAATGCATAGCTTGAAATATGCGGAATATTAAAGGTCAGTGCCTTCTCTATGTTTTGAATCCAACGTTCGTTGGTCATGTTCGGCATACCATAAATAAGGTCAATGGAAATGTTATCAAAATGGCGGAGTGCCAGAGATAAGGATGCTATTGCTTCTTTTGACGAATGTGCTCTATTCATCAGTTTTAAATCTTCTTCAAAAAAAGATTGTAGGCCAATACTTAAACGGTTAATGCGACTCTCTGCTAGCTGAAAAATTTTCTTTTCAGAGAGGTCATCTGGATTAGCTTCTAAGGTAATCTCAGGCTCTTTTAAAACTGAAAAATGTTTGTACACAGTATCAATCAAAAGTTCAATTTCCTCAGTTTCCAATACACTAGGTGTTCCACCACCAAAATAGATAGTTTCTACCACCTCATCTGCGAATTCAGACTTGCGTAGTTCCAATTCTTTGGCTAAGGCCGCTATCATGGCTTCCTTCTTTCCCATGCTAGTGGAAAAATGAAAATCACAATAATGACAGGCCTGTTTGCAAAATGGGATGTGGATGTATATGCCGCTCATGTACGTATTCCCTGTGTATTCTACTTTTTAACTCGGTTAGTATTCTGCTTTACAAAGGCATCCCAACCGGTATAAGATTTGCCAACTTCCACCCTACCCTCATTATAAAAATGGCATACGGCGGCTGCCAGGCCATCTGTACTATCAAGATTTTTTGGAAGAGATTTTAAACTGAGCACACTTTGCAGCATCTTCGCTACTTGCTCCTTACTGGCGTTGCCATTTCCAGTGATGGCCATTTTTATCTTTTTGGGCAAGTATTCTGTGATAGGGATTTGACGAGAAAGTCCAGCCGCCATAGCCACTCCTTGAGCACGGCCTAATTTGAGCATGGACTGCACGTTCTTACCAAAAAAAGGAGCTTCGATGGCTATCTCATCCGGATGATAAGTATCTATCAATTCAAGGGTACGCTCAAAAATGAGTTTCAACTTGGTGTACGGGTCCTTGTACTTGGAAAGTAAGAGCTCGTTCATTTGCATGAACTCCATGTTCTTACCTACTACCTTAATAAGTCCAAACCCCATAATGGAAGTTCCGGGGTCAATTCCCAATATGATTTTTTCGTTGGCCAATCTTTCTATTTCGTATTTAATTGAACGGGGATTCTATATTTTGTCCGTACGGGAATACCTCTCTTTAAGGCAGGAGCAATAGCGGGTACATTTTTAAGACTTTGTGAAATAATCCCATCAAATTCTGGCATTTGCTTTAATATAGAAAGGTCTTTTTCTATATCTACTACCATTATTCTTCCTTCAGTATCTATGACAAAGGTAACGAAGACCACTGGATTACTTTCCGAGTCAATGATAAACTCGAACTCATTTAAGGTTGCTTCAAAATGAGTGGTCAATTTTTGCTCAAAACACTGCCTTTGACTTTCCTTGGATGCGGTTTCATCGCAATCTAAAAATAAGGGGTACGAATCTATGGAGTTCCAATCTATTTGCTGAAGTTCGGCATTGATCAGCTCTTGGGTTCGTTTTTCCCTGGATTCAAGGAAATTACAGGAAGCCAAAACAAAGCAAAACAATAAAATCAACAAGCGATACATGGCACCAAATCTATGGTGGAAATTACAATTTTTTAAGGAGTTTACTCTTGGCTAAAATGTATTTCTTCCTTTAGTTCGGATATGCGCCTGGCGACCATTTGCGAAACATAGGGTTGCTTACTACCATATAACTTGATGAAATTTTCATAGTATTCCAGCTTCCTTCCAGGTTCTTCGGCAAGCTGATCGTTTAAGGTGCAGATTTGATAATAATAACGTGGCTCCATGGGTTCTTGAGCGTGAGCCTTTTCATAATAAGATAAGGCGGTCGTTAAATCGTTCCGCTCCCGTGCCAGTCCGGCCAAGGCATTATATCCCGTTGCGAATATGGGCTTCTTGATTTCCATTGCCTTTTTAATAAAAACTTCGGCACTATCCAACTCTTTATTTTTTCTATAGACCTCCGCCAGACTAAAGTAAGTGTCGGAATTATCATCATTCAGCTTTAATAATTCATTATACGTTTCCTTGGCCTTATCAAACTCCCAATTCTTGTAATAACAATACGCCAATTTTTCATACACATATTCTTTGCGCTCCCCAAGGGCCAACACTTTTTCAAACCAAGGAATGGCCTTCGGGTATTGATCGTCATTAAAATATACCAGTGCCTTTAAATTTACCAATGCAACATCATTGCTATAAAATTCCAATCCTTGGTTAATGTATTCCAGCGCTTGGTCCCGTTGTTGTTTCACGGTGAAGAATTTAGCCAATTGAAAGAGGCTTCTTAAGTGCGTACTATCCAGTTGTATTGCGTTTTTATAAGAAACAAGACTACTGGCCGGCTGCCCCAATTCCCTATAGGCCTCTCCTAGGTAATACTGATATTCCGGATTCTCAGAACCACCAGTCGCAAGCTTGGAAAAAAGTTTTCTGGCCTCGTCGTACGCATTGGTCCTCAAGTATAATTTTCCCAATTCGAAAGCGGCAATCTGTAATGCCGGATTTTCAGCTACTATACTTTCATATTGTGAAATTGCCTTATCTAAATTTCCGATGGCTTGGTAGGCCCTAGCTATCTGTAAGTTGGTCCTATCATTACCCATTTTAGCATATGCATTGATGGCCAAAGTATAATTTCCTGTTAGGTATAAGCTATCTGCCATAGAAGAAGCCGAAGATTGGGCTTCGGCCTTGAAAATAATCATGAGAACAATCAAGATAAGCTGATGCTTCATACGGAGCTTACATTAATCCAGTTTAAAGGTAATTGGAATGGAATAGATAACATTGACTTCTTTTCCTTTTTGCTTACCAGGTATCATTTTAGGCAGCTTTTTTATAATGCGCTCAGCTTCCTCATTCAAAATCTGATCTGCTCCTTTATATCTTATATCCTTCACTATGCCATTATCCGAAATTTTGAATAAAAGGTTTACTTGACCTTCAATGCCATTTTTTTCGGCATCTTTGGGATAATTGAAATTTTTACTAATGTGGCTTTGCATCATGTTATTGAAACAAGTTTTTTTGTCTTCAGTATTCTCACATCCTGGAAAAATAGGAATTTCATCCACAACTGAAAATGGCACATCTGAAGCTTCGTCATAATTTTTGGACCTTACAATTTTCTTATCTGATTCTTCTTTAAGGTCCATACTTTCCTTCAATGCTTTTAGTTGCTTATCGAGATTGACAATTACCTTATTGCTTTCATTTGACAATTGCACTAATCGAGCCCTTTCTATTAGTAATTGGCTATATCTTGTGGCCGCTTTTTCCTCTGTTAAATCATCGGAATTATTATCTAATTTGAATGTAATCGGGATAGAGAAAGCTACGCTAACCACATTTCCTTCGTGATATCCAGGTTGCATAACTGGCAATTTGGCAATAATCCTCTTTGCTTCATTCGTAAGCAAAGAATCAGGGCCACGATATTTTGTATCCGTTATTGCGCCCTTGGTATTTATCGTAAGCAAAATTCCTACCCTGCCTTGTATTCCGTTTTCTTGGGCTTCTTTAGGATAGTTGAAATTCTTACGAATATGCTCACGCATACTTTCAAAAAAACAACCACGTTTATCATCGTCATTTTCACAGCCAGGAAAAATCGGCACTTTCTCTACTTCACCGAAGGGCACAACTTTCATTTTCTGAATTTTATTTATTGGGAATACACCTTTTTTTGAGGACGTAAAGGCAAGCATCCCTAAAATTAATGGCACTAATACCACATACTTTAACTGCCAGACTTTTTTAGACTTTGACTTTTTTAACATGACGATTCGTTTTTTGATTAATGAAGTTTTAAAAAATTGATTGACAAAGGATATATTCTGTGTCTGAAAAGCTTGGGACAATAACAACTCGTAATGGGCTTCTCGTTCTGTTTTGGGAACTTGGGCGTCGGCTATAAATTCGTGGAGTTCGGCTATTCGGTTCTGGTATACATAGACCAACGGATTAAACCAATTCACGATACGCATCAGTTCAAAGAATAAAAGATCTAAGGAATGCCATTGCCGTATATGTACTAGTTCATGTGAAATGATCGAATCATATTCCCTTTCAGGTACTTTTTCACCAAGGAAAATCGATTTAAAAAAAGAAAAAGCGATACTACTCTCGGGAACAAGTATGCGTGTAAAGTTTTTAAAATAGTGAACGCTCCCCTCTTTTCTGAGCTTTACTAAACGCCAAATTTTTACGCCGAACCAAATTGTAGCCAATGTTGCTCCCAAGATTATTAATGTCTCTTGCCATGAAAAGTTAAATGCTTTGGCGGATTCACCTTCTAGCAGCATAGCGGACTGGTCCAGGTTCCATAAAAATTCCGCATAGCCGTTAAAGATAGTTGGCGCCTCTGTTTTAAAGGCCTCAATTTTTATCCATGGCAGTATAAGGGACAAGGCATAAGACCCTATCAAATAAACCCGATTCCATTGAAAAAAGGTTTCGCGCTTCAAAAAGAAGTCGTAAATGATGAGGAACACCAATTGAAAGGCGATGCACTCTAGGATATACTGTGTCATTAGATGTTATTTTTGATTTTCCTGTTTCTCATTGTTCAATTTTGGGTCGGCAGTCTTAATTTCGTTCAAAATTGCTTCCAACTCAGCCAAGGTCATATCATTCTTTTTCATAAAGAACGAAACCATACTTTTAAAAGATCCCTGAAAATACCCATCTACCAATTTGTTGATGGACTGATGACTATATTCGGATTTTTTCAACAACGGAAAATAGAGATATCCTTTCCCCTCTTGCTCGTGATCCACAAAACCCTTGCTTTCCAAAATCCGAACGATGGTTGAAACTGTATTGTAAGCCGGTTTTGGATTGGGGAGCTCATCAATAATAGCCGCCACATTACACTTTTCCAATTGCCATAGCACTTGCATTACCTCTTCTTCCGCTTTGGTTAACTGTTTCATTCAACTAACTTTTTAGTTTAATACTGAAACAAATATAACTAAATATTTAGTTTAAACTAATTTTTTAGTTGAAAAACTAAATTTTCTTCTTGAAGACTAGTCATTAGGCTCTAAAGCACCTTTAAGAGGTCCTTGCAATTGTAAACACCTGTAACAAATTCAGCGTATCTTAGTCCAACTATAATATAACTAAATGGATACAGCGTTACTAATTGTTGGATTTATATTTATGATCATTGGAATATTGGGTAGTTTTTTACCTGTCTTACCGGGAACTCCCCTAAGCTGGATTGGTCTTTTACTACTTCATTTAACCGAAGCCGTTCCAATTAATTGGTGGTTTTTAGGAATCACGGCAGCTGTGGCCTTACTTATATTTGTAATGGATTATATTATCCCGGCTATGGGCACCAAAAAATTTGGAGGCTCCAAAGCAGGCATGATCGGTGCCACAATTGGTTTGGTAATAGGTCTACTGGCTCCCATTCCTGGCGGAATTATAATAGGACCATTTCTAGGCGCATTTTTGGGTGAGCTTTCCAACAAAGCAGATAACAGGACCGCTTTGAAGGCCGCCTTTGGATCTTTTCTTGGTTTTTTGACCGGGACGTTTATGAAGTTCGTAACAACGATTATTTTCTTAGGACTATTCTTGTCTAAAGTTTGGGACTATAGACAGGCTTTGTTCCCATATTTTAATTAAAATTATATGGCAATTATGAGATTCAGTAGGATAATTATATTGAGCTATGGAATACCCTTACTAGTTATTCTGATTTCAATAGCCTTAGCTCTTAGTCCCCTATTCCAGGACTATCCCCAATTGGCAATGGGTATTACTTATGATTTGATTCTGACCGCTCCCCTACTTTTTTTATTACTTACCAGAAAAAGTGAGATCTCTAAATTAAAAGCTATACCTTTTTTTGTGGGTGGAATCATAATTGCCTCCTATGTATTACCCGAAAATAGTCAGGCCCATTTAATACTCATTAAAACTTACGCACTCCCGGTAGTTGAACTAACCATACTTACTATACTAATACTTAAAATCCGGGTAATGGTAAAAGCGTTTCGTACAAATTCAAAAACATCTATCGATTTTCATACTTTAACTCTTATGAGTGCCGAAGAGGTGTTTGGAAAATCAAAATTCACCGCTTTGCTTGCCTCAGAAGTGACCCTGTTTTACTACACATTTTTTGCTTGGAGATCAAAGAAGCACAAACATGATGAATTTACAAGTTATAAGGAGAATGGAAGTATTGCTCTAGCCGTTGCATTTCTATTGGTCATTTGTATAGAGACTTTCGCTTTTCATATTTTACTTATGAAATGGAATGCTACTGCTGCGTGGATTTTAACGGGGACTAGCATTTATAGTAGTTTCATGGTAATAGCACATATTAAGGTACTATTCCTAAGACCTACGATTTTAAGCAAAGAAAGCTTATCCTTGAAAAACGGATTAATTTCGGATATCACAATTAGACTTGATGAAATCGACAACATTTATGCCAGTAGCAAAGAAATGTCCTCTACCGAAACTAAAAAGGTTGGAACTATGGGAATCCATAAAGAAAGTACGGGACATAATGTGATTATACATTTAAAAACAAGACACAAGATTCAAAAGCCGTATGGATTAACACAGGAGTGTGATACAATTTTGCTTACCATTGATAACAAGGTGGAATTTGTATCAGCAGTAAAAGAAAAATTGGATGCTGCCGCTACAGTCTAATCCATCCACTGTACCTTATCGGTTATAGAACTCCTTGTTTGTTCGGGAAGTTCACCATCAAAATACCCCATATATAAAAACCCGAGGCACTTTTCACCTTCGTTCATTTCCAGAAATTCTTGCATATACATAATAAGTCCTGGGGAACTCCAATAGCAACCAATACCCATTTCGGTACAACAGAGCCACATATTCTGTACGGCCATTGCCGTGGCTGCGACTTCTTCCCATTCCGGGATACTTTCCTTAGGATCGCGTTGCATACAGATAGCGATAACGGCTCCCGCCTTTTTTGGATTTTCTATGAGTTTTTTGGCTTTCATCTGTTTTGGTTTGGGAGTAATATCAATGTAAGTATTCGACAAAAACTCTCCCAATTCCGCTTTCTTTTCTCCAAGTATCACCTTAAATCGCCATGGCTCCGTTTTCTTATGGTTAGGTGCCCAATTCGCTGCTTGCAAGATTTTTTCTATATCGGTTTTTGCAATAGGTTTATCATTGTATTGCGCCGGAAAAACAGAACGTCTTTTTTTAATTAAATCGAAAATCATGCTGCTTTTTATTAGTTAAGTTGAAGATCTACCTAAAAGTAAATCCATGCAATTTTTTAACACAGGATTGGCATTTTCCTTTTTCCATATCACGGATAGTACAGCCTTCTGCTTCAGTCTCTTTAGTTCTATAAATTTTACGCGCATTTGGAATCCGTGCTGCAGTGCCGTAGGTACAATGGCGATTCCCAAATTATTTTCCACCAGTTTAAAGATGGTATGCGCATGAACGGATTTATGCGATATTCTTGGAATAAAACCGGCATCGGAACAAATACTCATTATCGTTTGGTAATAGAACGGGCTGTATTCTTGACTGAACAATATGAAATTATCATCTGAAAATTGCTGCATCCCGTTGAATTCTTCATCGGACAAGGGATGACTTTCCGGTAAGACCAATGAAAAAGTATCCTCATAAACCGTTTCCATATGTAACCCGGCAGGTACACGTGCCAAACGTACAAAGCCCAAATCAAGCTCATCCTTTAAAACGGCTTCCACCTGAAAAGCGTTGGGGCGCTCTTCTAAGGAAGTTCTTATTTTTGGATACTTATCTTTAATATCCAGTAGAAGTGATGGAATGACATGCTGCATGGCAGAACCTAAAAAACCGATGCGAAGTTCCCCCGTATCTCCCTCTCCAATAAGCTGCAATTGTCGCTTTGTCTCTTTCAGTTGTTTAAACAGAATCTCTGCCTGACTTTTCAAATAATGGCCTGCGGGTGTTAGGGTGACTTTCTTTTTGTTCCTTACAAACAATGTTGCCCCCAAAATCTCCTCCATTTGTTTTATCTGCCTACTCAATCCCGGTTGGGAAATGAACAACTTTTCCGCCGCCTTTCTAAAATGTAATTCTTCCGATACTGCCAAGAAATACGTAAGATGACGTAGTTCAATCTGAGAACTCATAGTTATTAATTATGTATAAAAATAGTATTGGTAATTATCAAACTTAATGAATATTTTTATGGATATAAAAAATCATGACTGAACAACCCAAAACATTCGATTTAGGTGCGGATTGGTTAACCGCAGGTATTGCTATGAACATAGCCAAAGGAAACACTGTGCTGAAAGTGTCCTCTGCTACCCGGGACAAAGTAATCACCTCTTGGGAAATTGTTCAAAGCATAGTGGAAAAAGACCATCCCGTATATGGGATCAACACAGGGTTTGGTCCGTTATGCACGACCAAAATATCCAAATCTGAAACTAGCATATTACAAACCAACATCATTAAAAGTCACAGTGTAGGTGTCGGTGATCCCATTTCGGATGACATTGCAAAACTGATGCTTATTCTGAAGGCCCATTCGCTAGCAAAAGGCTACTCCGGAATTGCCGAAAAAACTTTGGATAGAATAATTTGGCACATAGAAAATGATGCCATACCCTTAGTGCCCTCTCAAGGTTCCGTAGGTGCTTCAGGAGATTTAGCGCCTCTTTCACATTTGTTTCTTCCCTTAATCGGCCTTGGCCAAGTGAACTATAAAAACAAAATAATTTCAACTACTGAGCTATTTGAACAAACCGGTCTGGAATCTTTAACCTTAGGCCCAAAAGAAGGCTTGGCACTTATCAATGGGACTCAATTCATAGCGGCTCATGCGGTAAAAGTGATAGAGAAATTACACTCAGTTCTGTCTCAAGCGGATATCATAGGTGCTATGATGATTGAAGGCCTGCAGGGTTCTGTAAAGCCTTTTTATAATGAACTACATGCCTTGAGGCCTTTTAAAGGCAACGTTCACGTGGCGAAAAGAGTAAAGCGATTGCTTAAGGGCTCGGAAATTATGGAGGACCATATTGATTGTGAACGTGTCCAGGACCCCTACTCCCTTCGATGTATTCCACAAGTGCATGGTGCGTCTCGTAATGCCTGGTTACACCTAAAAGAATTATTGCAGGTAGAATTAAATTCGGTTACGGACAATCCCGTTATCATAGATGAGGAGCTCACGATAAGTGGCGGAAATTTCCATGGACAACCTCTGGCAATGGCGTTGGACTACGCCTGTTTAGCAGCTTCGGAAGTAGGAAATATATCCGATAGGAGAATATATTTGGCCTTGGAAGGTAATAGCCCGGGCGTTCCAAAATTATTGATGAAGGACACGGGAATTAACTCGGGCTATATGATCTTACAGTACACTACCGCAGCTTTGGCAAGTGAAAATAAAGGCTTGTGTTTTCCCTCAAGTGCAGATAGCATTCCTACCTCTTTGGGGCAAGAAGACCACGTCAGTATGGGTTCAATTGGAGCAAGAAAAGCATTGCAAGTTATCGGCAATGTTGAAAAAATATTGGCTATTGAACTCTTAACCGCCGGACAGGCATTCGAGTTTCGGAAACCAATGAAATCTGGCATATTCTTGGATGAAATCCATAAAGAATTACGAAAACATGTGGCCTTTGCGGATAAGGACCGTGTATTTGCCGATGATATTCAAAAAGGCATAAAAATGATACAAAACAAGACCATTATAAAAGTTATTGAAGGTATAAGTTCTAAAAAAGGAATAGCTTTAAAGACTAAATATTCGGACATTTTTGAGAACTACTAATATGAATTCACACACACTTATAGGCCCTTTTAAACAGCTCCTCACATTGACCGGAATACCGATTAAGGGGGCTATCTCCGACGAGCAACTCGTAATTATCGCGGATGCAGGAATATTGGTCGAAAATGAAAAGATAAAATCTATAGGAAAATTCCATGATTTGTTCGAGAATAATGAGGGTGCTTCCGTGCATGAGCTAAAGGGCGACCATGTATGCTTACCAGGATTTATTGATTCGCACACCCATATATGTTTTGGTGGGTCCCGTGCAAAGGATTATGCCATGCGAAATTCTGGCAAGACCTATTTGGAAATTGCGAAGGCAGGTGGTGGCATTTGGGATACCGTAACCCAAACAAGAAAAGCTAAGGAAGAAGAACTGGTCAAAAAAACGGTCAAATTGGCCACCCGTCACCTGAAGAACGGAGTCACCACTTTAGAGGTTAAAAGTGGTTATGGCCTTTCCATAGACGAAGAATTAAAGATGCTCCGTGCCATTAAAAAGGCAGGCGCTACCATTGCTTCTGACTTGATTCCTACCTGTCTTGCCGCCCATATGGTTCCTAGGGATTATAATGGGAGTGCTGAGGATTACTTGGAAGAAATAAGCACAAATTTGTTTCCAGTTCTAAAGAGTGAAAAGCTCACGAATCGCGTCGATGCTTTTATAGAAGAAAGTGCTTTTTCCGCAAAGCAAATTGCACCTTACTTCAAAAAGGCGAAGGAGATGGGCTTCGATATTACCGTGCACGCCGACCAATTTTCAACAGGCGGCAGTAAAGTGGCCGTAGATTTTGGAGCTATCAGCGCAGACCATTTAGAAGCAAGTACCGATAGCGAAATCGCTCTTTTGGCCAAAAGCGATGTTATAGCTACAGCATTACCGGGGGCCTCCCTGGGACTGGGCTGTGCTTTTACGCCCGCCCGCAAATTACTGGATGCCGGTGGGGCCTTGGCCATTGCCAGCGATCACAATCCCGGTTCCGCCCCTATGGGAGACCTCCTGACCCAAGCGGCTATTTTGGGCGCATTTGAAAAATTATCCAATGCGGAAGTTTTAGCGGGAATAACCTTTAGAGCGGCCGCTGTGCTCAAGTTAAATGATAGGGGTAAATTGGACAAAGGACTTTTGGCCGACTTCAGTCTGTTCCATACCGGCAATTACCAAGAGATTTTATACAATCAAGGAAACCTGAAACCATGCATGGTTTGGAAAAACGGAGAGCTGGTTTACAATAAACACAGTTAGCTGCTAACAGGTCTTAATGCTAATAGCGCAAATATTAAATAAGATATCGTAAAATGGATTTTAAAGCGGAAATACTTCAAGGTATCCTATCAGAATTACCCGTAAAGAGGGAACGGTCCACAGAAATAAGTCACGCGCCAAACCGAAAGGACATCCTATCGGTATCGGAAAAGAAACTGGCTATACGAAATGCCCTGCGCTATTTTCCAAAAGATTGGCATAAGGAGTTGTCCAAAGAATTCGCATCGGAGTTGAAACTTTATGGACGGATTTATATGTATCGATTTATGCCTAAATATAGGATGTATGCGAGACCAATTGATTCCTATCCTGCTGAAACACAACAAGCAGCGGCAATAATGTTGATGATTCAAAATAACTTGGATCCTGACGTTGCCCAACATCCAGAAGAATTGATAACCTACGGCGGCAATGGAGCAGTTTTCCAAAATTGGGCACAATACCTGTTGTGCATGCAGTATTTAGCTACCATGACCGAAGAACAGACCCTACATATCTATTCTGGTCACCCCATGGGACTATTTCCATCTTCAAAAGAAGCACCCCGTGTGGTGGTCACGAACGGGATGGTGATACCCAACTATTCCCAACCGGACGACTGGGAAAAATATAATGCCTTGGGAGTTACCCAATATGGTCAAATGACCGCAGGCTCCTACATGTACATTGGTCCTCAGGGTATCGTACACGGCACGGCCATTACCGTAATGAATGCCTTTAGAAAAGTATTGAAAAGTGATGAAAATTCGGCTGGAAAAATATTCCTTACCGCCGGATTGGGAGGAATGAGTGGCGCACAACCAAAAGCAGGAAACATCGCAGGATGTATCACCGTATGTGCAGAGGTAAACCCTGTAGCGGCCAATAAAAGAAATGAACAGGGTTGGGTAGATGAATTGATTGAAGACATAGGTGATTTGGTTCAGCGTTCCAAAAAAGCTATTGAACAAAAAGAAATAGTTTCTTTGGCCTATATTGGAAATGTAGTGGACGTCTGGGAAAAATTCGCTGAAGAGGATATATTCATTCATTTAGGTTCTGACCAGACCTCTCTACACAATCCGTGGGCTGGAGGTTATTATCCGGTCGGATTGAGTTTTGAGGACGCTAACGAAATGATGAGGAATGATCCTAGCACTTTTAAAGTGAAAGTTCAAGAGTCTTTACGTAGACATGCGAGAGCTATTGAATTGCATACGGCCAAAGGCACTTACTTTTTTGATTATGGCAATGCCTTCTTACTGGAAGCTTCACGTGCAGGGGCAGATGTAATGGCTGAAAACAATATCGATTTTAAATATCCGTCTTACGTACAGGATATTTTGGGGCCCATGTGTTTTGATTACGGTTTCGGACCTTTCCGTTGGGTTTGTACCTCTGGCAATCCTGAAGATTTACGAACGACGGATACCATTGCGCTAAAGGTTATGGAGGAAATTAAAAGCGCCGCCCCTGTAGAAATACAACAACAAATGCAGGACAACATCAAATGGATCGAAGAAGCCGAACAGAATAAATTGGTGGTAGGTTCGCAAGCTAGAATTTTATACGCCGATGCCGAAGGACGGGCTAAAATTGCCGAAGCCTTTAACCAAGCTATTAAATCAGGGGAAATTTCCGCACCTATTGTATTGGGAAGGGATCATCACGATGTGAGTGGCACGGATTCACCTTACCGGGAGACCAGTAATATTTATGATGGTAGTAAATTTACGGCGGACATGGCCATTCATAACGTCATTGGTGACAGCTTTAGAGGAGCAACTTGGGTATCCATCCATAATGGAGGTGGTGTAGGTTGGGGAGAAGTAATCAATGGAGGTTTTGGAATGGTGCTGGACGGCTCGGAAGATGCTTCCCGAAAATTAAAAAATATGTTGTTCTATGATGTAAACAATGGGATTTCTCGCAGAAGCTGGGCCAGGAATAAAGAAGCACTTTTCGCTATTCAACGGGAAATGAACAGAACACCGGAACTAAAAGTAACTTTGCCTAACTTAGTGGAAGATGAATTGTTAGACCAGTTATTTTAAAATCAATGGCCCAATATCAAGAAACGCCACCTGATATATATCAAGGGAGGAAATCCGATCAGCAACTCTACTTGCACGAGAAGATTATATGTAAACCCATACAGGAACTAGTTCATCGTAATTCTGAAAAAAATATTTCCATACTAGGCTATTCTTGCGAAGAAGGCGTGAAAAGAAACCATGGACGTACGGGAACCGATCAAGGACCGGATGCCATACGAAAGCAGTTGGGCAAGCTCCCAAATCATCTTATGGACGGCACCATAATATGGGACGAAGGAACTATTAATTGTAACGATTTCAATCTTGAGAACACACAGGCAAAACTTACCGAAAAAATAAGCGAAATTTTAGCTAATAAGTCTTTTCCCATTATTCTCGGAGGTGGACACGATATCGCTTACGGTACGTACAATGGCCTAAGAAACCATTTGGGGAACGCAAAGACGATAGGAATAATCAATTTTGATGCTCATTTTGATTTACGTTCCGACGAAAATGGCAGTAATTCCGGAACACCCTTTTATCAAATCGCACAAGATTGCAAAGGTTCCAACACTCCTTTTCATTACCTATGTCTTGGAATACGGAACGATGCCAATGACCGGAATCTTTTTGAAACAGCTAAGGAATTGGAGGTGAAATATATTCTTAGGGATACTTTTAGGATAGAATTCCATAACGAAATCAATGCTTGGATCAATGCTTTTATTCAAAATGTGGATGCGGTCTATGTTACGATAGATCTCGATGGGTTTTCGTCCGCATACGCTCCTGGGGTAAGTGCCCCCTCTCCCATGGGTTTTACCCCGGATGTTGTTTTGGAATCGCTTAAAACTATTACCGGTTCCGGTAAGTTATGTGCGCTGGACATTGCGGAAATGAATCCAGATTTTGACGTGGATTACCAAACCGCTAGATTGGCAGCTTCGTTGGTCCACTATGTGCTGCATTCTGTCTAGTCTTAGCTCCCCACACACCTAAATACAAAAAAAGCCTCCCTTAGTGGAAAGCCTTTCATTGGTAAAACCGATGTAATATCGATTCACACTAGTTGCCTCAAAACGATGTTTGAGACACAACACAACCCCGCAAAGATAGGAAAGGTTTTTAAAAGTTAGAATAAAGCTCATCAAATTCTAATAGACGAAATGGCCTTATTGCCCCATAAAGCGCAAAATTAGGCCTCATCCCTTATCAGACCAACTACAACTATCATAGTTCAGCTGCAATACCACCGTCTTTCACCGATAAACTGTACCAGTGGCCGCAACACCTTTAAAAGGATAATTATAGATGGTAATTTGGGGTTAAACCCAACACCAATGACCTACCTACGCATTCCATATTCCTATTACCTCTTAGTACTATTTTTCGCGCTATTTGCTTCATGTCAAAAAGATGATATAGTGCTTCAAGAAGACTTTGTGGTAGTCTTGGATGAGGAAATACAGGAAAAGTCGGACACGGATGGCGAGACGGACGCATCCATCGAATCCTATCATAATTGGGTTTTTAAAATGCAGCAATCCTCCGGACTCTTGGAAAGTGTGGAGAACACAGATTTCGTTTCGTTATATGATAATGCCCTAGCGGCCATTCTTTTCATTCAGGAAGATAATCCGGTAAGAGCGGAACGCATATTTGATTTTTATGACGGTAAAAAAGAAGATGAACTTATAAAAAATGGTGGTTTTTATCAGTCTAGGAATGCCAAGGGAGAAGAAGGAGAACGTACTTGGATGGGCGATAACGCTTGGCTGTTAATAGCTTTAAACCATTATGAGGCAAAGTATCAGTCTACTAAATACATAGTTCTTGCCAATGCCCTGGAGGATTGGCTACGCTCCATGCAGGATGAAGATGGTGGTGTAAGAGGAGGTATAAATAGTGATGGAAGTGAAATTCCCAAAGTAACCGAAGGTATGCTTATGGCCTTTAATGCGGTCAAGGGTTTTGATGATTTTCACTCCGGCATCCTAAGGTTTTTAGAAACGCAACGTTGGGATAATACACTTGGAATTTTAATGGCTTGGCCAGAAAATCCGGAATACGCCTATGCAATGGACTTACATCCCCTGAGTAGTGGCGTATTTAGTGACATGCCCGATGATGTTCTATTCCAGGCCAACAGATATCTTAACAGTCAAGAAAATACAATTACCGGAGAGGAAATTTCCGGATATTGCTTTGACGACGACAAAGATGTAGTATGGTTAGAGGGCACGGCGCAAATGGCCGTAGCCTTTTCTAGTATTGGAAGATTTGACCTATCCGATCAACTGATGCTAGATTTAGAGAAAACATTTATTGATAGTAGCACAATTAATGAAGCAAAGGGCATTCCATACACCACCAATCACGGAACAACCTATGGCCATAATCTATTATGGGACCATGCGGACATTGCCCCTGCACTATCCTCTACAATTTGGTATTCCTTTGCGAAAGCGAGTTTTAACCCACTTCATTTGGGAAGAAAAAGTAACATTCCCGAAGAAGAAAAATTTTGGTCACTAAATCTCTAAGTGAGATTTTACAACTTTCTTAACTGCCACTTCTACCTATTTCAGGTAATTTTAAAATAAAAATGAAAAATAGCGGATTACTTTGGGTCGTTATTACAAGCCTTTTACTACTTACGGTAGTTATCATGGTCACCATGAACTTCCCTTTCAACTGGGTGTTCTATGCCACGGTACTTGGTCAAATATTCATAGTTGTCATGGTATACAAAGTGCTTACGGATGATTACAAAACGTCAAAGACTTTCGAAGATTTCTATGAGGACTATCCAATAGGAAATCGCCCTAATTAGAAAAAGAAATTTCCCGTCTATCCGTATTCTTAGATTTACTGGACATAGTTAGTTCGGGTATTATTAGTAAAGGGGTTTGAGCATGAAATGCAACCTTTTTTATAATAGGTTCACGCGATAGCCTTTCCATATAACTATGCTGATAATTCAACATAGCAAGTAGATGTATATCCAATTCTGTCGAGAAGCGTTCCAAGGTTCTGGAAACTGAATTCAATTCGGAAACGGTATGTACATAATGCTCTATGTTCTGCAGATATTTTCTTAACATATCCAGGTTAAAACGTTGTAACTCCGTAAGTGGTTTAATCTCATCTTGAACATTTACGATACGAATTACCGCCCCAAACGTTCTTGCCAATTCTATCAGTGGGCTCAATTCTGAAATGGTATAAAACCGATTAAAATCTGTGGCAAAGGCTATCTCAGTTGGTTTTTTAAATCCAAAAGATTTAGGAATGACCATTATTGGGCATTTTTTTACCATCTTAATCATGCGCACAGCGTTGCTGCCCAAAAACACCTCGGATACTCCACTCGCACCCTTGGTTCCAGCAACCACCAAATCTATTTCATATTTGGAAATACTTTCTACGATTTCGTCCGTGAGCAAAGCAAATGATGATATTGTTTTGAATTTATGATTGGTGTTAGAGTGCTTTTTTTGATTTTGGCAATCGTTCTTTTCAATCCGTTTTCAGAAAATTCATGGGCAGTATTGGCATACACCCCACCATCAAAAGATGCCGCCATAAACCTACTGCTCGCAATAGCCGGCGTGTATGTATTTAATAAGTAGAATTTGCATTCCTCATCTTTGAACAATTTAAGCGCATAGACGATGGCATTCCAAGCATTCTCAGAAAAATCCGTGGGAATCAATATATTTTTCATGTACTGTTACCGTTAATTCAATGAGATAAAATTAGTGGTAGCCGTGATTGGATACTATGATAATTATCAGGTTTTACCGTACTTAAAAACCAGTCACCATGTCCTGAAGGGCCTTTTCGTTAACGATAGCTATTTTCTTGCCAGACGTTTTAATTAAGTCCTTTTTTTGAATTCTGAAATTAAGCGAATACAAGATTCAGTAGCCGTACCTACTACATTAGCGATTTCTTCTCTGGACAGGGTTAAGTTGAGAAAACCATTCTTGTCCTCTCCAAAATTTGTCTTCAAGTATAGAAATGCTTGGGCAATACGTTGTTTCACGGTTTTTTGACTCATGTTTACGATGACGTCATCCGCCTCTTTCAAATCGTGCGCCATATGACGCAAAACTTCCAAAGTAAAATTGGGATTAGAATGTAGCGTATTTACTATACCTTCTTTAGGAATAAAACAGACCTCCATATCACTAACGGCAATAGCGCTTAGATTTACATTTTCTTCGGCTATAACGGAACGTTGACCAATAACCTCTCCCTTACTGGCCAATTTTACTATCTGATCTTTTCCATTGGCACTAAGCTTGGATAGTTTAGAGACTCCGCCCCTAACACAATAGACGCCATCCAACTTATCCCCTTCTTCAAAAAGAGCTTCGCCTTTTTTAATGCTCTTACTTATTTTTGAATCGGAGACACGCTTTAATTCCTCCTTGTTCATTGCCCGTAAAGCATTGAACTGTCGTATGATACAATTTTCGCACCTACTTTCCATTCCTCTTAATTTTTATACCTAACAGCACAAAGGTACTTTGCCTGGGTTAGCCAAAACCTGACAATTATCATGTTTTATGCTGCAGATCATTTCCAATTTTGCAACAGGTATGTAAAAGTGTATGGAAACGACTAAATGTTATCATTGCGGTGATGATTATAATGGTAAAATTATCCAGTTTGACTCTAAGGAATTCTGTTGTAACGGATGTAAAACGGTTTATGAAATTTTTACCTCCAATGACCTGTCCAATTATTACGATATACAATCAGCCGCTGGAGCAACTCCAAATTCGATTGAAGGAAAATATAATTTCCTCGACGATGCGGCTATTGTAGAAAGACTTACCGAGTTTAAGGATGGGGAACTGCAAATTATAACCCTTTATATTCCACATATTCATTGTAGCTCCTGCATTTGGGTACTAGAAAACCTGAATAAGCTCAACTCTTTTGTCACCAGTTCCCAAGTAGATTTCCCTAAGAAAATGCTTCGCATTACCTATACCAATAAGGTTTCTCTAAAGGAGTTGGTAATACTACTTTCCCGTATTGGCTATGAACCTTCCATATCATTGGACGACTTTGATAACAAAAAAATCAAAAAAACAGAAAACAGCCTTATTTATAAGCTAGGGGTTGCGGGCTTTGCTTTTGGTAATGTCATGTTCCTTTCGTTTCCGGATTATTTCGATTTATCCTCAAATACATTATCCGGTGGCGAGTTCTGGTTGAACAAATATGAGGATATATTCCGCTGGTTAATGTTTATTTTTTCTGTTCCCGTTGTTTTTTATTCTGGTAAGGACTATTTCACCTCCGCCTTTAAGGGGCTTCGTTCCAAAATACTAAATATAGATGTCCCCATAGCACTGGGAATATTGGTTCTGTTCTTAAGAAGTACTTTAGAAATAATTTTCGATTGGGGCAGTGGTTTCTTTGATTCGCTTACGGGTTTAGTTTTCTTTCTTCTGTTGGGCAAATTTTTTCAACAGAAAACCTATGCTTTTTTGTCTTTTGAACGTGATTACAAATCTTATTTCCCAATTGCGATTACAAGGATAAAATCTAACGGCATCGAGGAAATTACTCAAGTAAACCACATTAACAAAGGGGACCGTATCCTTATAAGAAATGAAGAAGTTATTCCTGTAGACGGTATCCTTTTAAAGGGTAACGCAAGGATAGATTACAGTTTTGTAACCGGTGAATCGGAAGCGCAGCATAAGACACCCGGAGATAAATTGTTCGCAGGCGGCAAACAGGTAAACGGGGCAATAGAGGTGGAAGCTCTAAAATCGGTATCACAGAGTTATCTGACGCAATTGTGGAGCAATTCGGTTTTTCAACAAGACAAATCAAGCAAATTTCAGACCCTTACCGATAGTATTGGCAAGCGTTTTACCATAGCCGTCCTTACCATGGCATTCGTAGCAACCGGTTTTTGGCTATTCCATGATGCCGGAAAAGCACTCAATGTATTCACTGCGGTATTAATTATTGCATGTCCCTGTGCAATTGCGTTGGCGGCCCCTTTTACCTTGGGTAACATGCTTCGGATTTTTGGCAGAAAAAAATTCTATGTAAAGGATGTGCAAACCATTGAGCGTTTGGCCCAAATAGATACGGCTATTTTTGATAAGACGGGAACCATTACCACTTCCAAAAAAAGCACGGCAACTTATGAGGGGATGCCACTAACATTGGCTGAAGAATCTTTATTGAAAAATACGTTGCGATCGTCCAATCATCCACTGAGTAGAATTTTATATACCATGCTCTCCGAACATAACATTAGCTTCCTGGATGAATATGAAGAACATTTGGGGCAGGGCTTGGAAGGAAGTATGGGCAAAGAACATATTAAAATAGGTTCAGCGGATTTTGTTGGAAGAGAACAGGCATCCGATTTGTTGAACACCTCCGTCCACATCAGTAGCAACGACCATTACAAAGGGAGGTATATTTTTCATAATGAATATCGGGAAGGGGTCGCTAAAGTGTTCGATACCATGTCCAAAAAAATGAACGTGGCCGTACTATCCGGGGACAATGACAGTGAGAAGAAGTATCTGCAACAAATATTACCAAAACTAACCCCACTTTTTTTTAATCAAAAACCTGATGATAAACTAGACTTTATTAAATACTTACAGGAACAAGGTAAAAAAGTTTTAATGGTGGGTGATGGCCTAAATGATGCTGGCGCATTAGCCCAATCAGATGTAGGCGTATCCATCTCCGAGAACATCAATGTGTTTTCACCGGCTTGTGATGCCATCCTGGATGCATCAAAATTTCAGCAACTTTATCAGTATATCCTAGCATCAAAAAAGGCGATGACCATCATTAAATTGAGTTTTATCTTATCACTCTTGTACAACGTCATCGGCCTCTATTTTGCTGTAACAGGACAGTTACAACCAGTTATAGCGGCAATTCTCATGCCCTTAAGTTCAATTAGCGTTGTGGGTTTCACCACATTGATGACAAACCTTTTGGGAAGGAAATTAAAATAATCCATAACCTGACAAATGTCATATTTATTAAAAAGTCGTCACCTTAGTTTTACCCCAGATTTCAGGTAGGTATGAGTGTAATTTATGTGTTATTGGCCATTAGTATTATCGTAGCGGTCCTCTTCTTTGCGGCTTTCATAATAGCCGTAAAAAACGGACAATACGATGATTCCTATACCCCTTCCGTACGTATGCTTTTTGAGGATGAACTTGTTAAACCAAAAACATCCGATCACAAATCCAATTTGAGTAAATCAACCGAAAAAATATCAAATTAATTATGGAAGTTCAGCAGTTTTATTACGATAATAAAATCGTTAAAAAGTTCATTTATGCAACTATGCTTTGGGGCATAGTGGGTATGTCCGTCGGCCTTTTATTGGCTTTTATGTTCATGTTTCCCAACCTTACGGATGGCATATCCTGGTTGAGTTTTGGTCGTTTAAGACCGTTACATACCAACGCGGTAATTTTTGCATTTGTAGGTAACGCAATTTTTGCTGGAGTCTACTACTCCACCCAAAGGCTTTTAAAGGCCAGAATGTTTAGCGATTTCCTGAGCAATTTTAATTTTTGGGGCTGGCAATTGATAATTGTTGCGGCGGCTATTACGTTACCATTAGGCTATACCACGTCTAAGGAATATGCAGAGTTGGAATGGCCAATAGATATTGCCATTGCATTGGTTTGGGTAGCCTTTGGAGTTAACCTGATCGGCACCATGATCAAAAGAAGGCAACGCCACTTATACGTTGCCATTTGGTTTTATTTGGCCACTTTCGTCACTGTTGCCGTACTACATATTTTTAATAGTCTGGAGCTCCCGGTCAGTGCTTTAAAAAGCTACTCGGTCTACGCAGGAGTACAGGATGCCTTGGTTCAATGGTGGTATGGGCACAATGCCGTAGCATTCTTTCTAACGACTCCTTTCTTAGGACTCATGTACTATTTTGTTCCTAAGGCGGCAAATAGACCGGTATACTCCTACAGGTTATCCATAGTGCATTTTTGGTCCTTGATATTTATTTATATCTGGGCGGGGCCGCACCACCTATTATATTCCTCGTTGCCGGATTGGGCACAGAATTTAGGGGTGGCATTCTCCGTCATGCTAATTGCCCCTTCTTGGGGAGGTATGATTAATGGGCTTTTAACATTAAGGGGGGCTTGGGACAAAGTTCGTACAGATCCGACCCTGAAATTTATGGTCGTGGCCATTACGGGTTATGGAATGGCAACTTTTGAAGGTCCAATGCTATCGCTCAAAAATGTGAATGCCATTGCTCATTTTAGTGATTGGATCATTGCTCATGTACACGTAGGCGCGTTGGCCTGGAACGGTTTTCTAACTTTTGGAATGATTTATTGGTTGGTGCCAAAAATGTTCAAGACCCGACTAGCTTCGGTTGGGATGGCAAACTTCCATTTCTGGATTGGAACGCTTGGAATTATTTTGTACGCCCTTCCTATGTACGTAGCTGGGTTTACTCAGGCCTTAATGTGGAAAGACTTTAACCCGGACGGCACTTTGGTATATGGTAATTTTTTAGAAACCGTTAATGAAATTATGCCTATGTATTGGATGCGCGCCATTGGTGGTAGCATGTACATAATAGGTGCACTGGTAATGGTATACAACATAGTAGTCACCATTCGATCAGGTAAAACAGTTGAAGATGAGTTGGCCGAAGCCGCTCCGTTGACCAGGGTTTCGAAAAAGAGGACTGTTGGGGAAACTTTTCATACATGGTTGGAGCGTAAACCTATACAACTCACAATTTTAGCTACAGTTGCCATTCTTATCGGAGGTATTATTCAGATTGTGCCCACTATTTTGGTGAAATCGAACATTCCAACAATCACCAGTGTCAGCCCTTACACGCCTTTAGAACTTGAAGGTAGGGATTTATACATAAGGGAAGGTTGTGTTGGTTGTCATTCTCAAATGGTACGGCCGTTTCGGAGTGAGGTAGAACGTTACGGAGAATATGCTAAAGCTGGGGAATTCGTATACGACCATCCCTTTCTTTGGGGCAGTAAACGTACCGGTCCGGATTTACTCCGGGTTGGCGGGAAATATACGGACAGTTGGCACTTGAACCATATGTACGATCCTCAAAGTACCTCATCTGGTTCAATCATGCCGTCGTATTCCTGGTTAATCCTGAACGAGCATGACAGAAGCGGAATCGAGGACAAGATGGAGGCCATGATATCCTTGGGAGTTCCTTACACGGAAGAGGATATAGCCAATGCACAGACTAATATGAATGCACAGGCAACCCAGATTGAGAAAAATCTATATTCTGATCCCGACTTTGCCAAAACCTACGAGGCAGATAAAACCTATGCGGCCGAGAACGGGGAAGAATTCATAGAAATGCGCAATCGGGAAATCGTGGCGATGATTGCCTATCTCCAAAGATTGGGCACAGATATAAAAATAAAAGGAACGGACGAACTAGTCTCTGATAATAAATAAGTTATGCTAAAATTCGTAAAAGGTTACATGGAAAGTATAGATGGTGTGGCTACCTATCCAATGCTGTCTCTTTTGATTTTCTTCATCTTTTTTGTGATTCTCTTTGGATGGGTATATACCGCATCAAAAGCATATATCAAAGAAGTAAGTGAAATCCCATTAGAAAATAACAACCAACAAAATATTGAGTTATGAGAAATATGTCTCCCTGGTGGATTAGGATTCCACTCCTCTTTTTTATCATTTTTGGGTTAATGGAGTACTTTATAGACTCCGGGGACCAGCCAGCTTTTATTGCCTATCCCATGGCAGCTTTATTTCTGGCCTTTGTTCTTCTTTTGTTAATTGGAATAGAACTAATACTCACTTCTATAGAAAATGTTATGTTCCATACCCTATCGGAAGAAGCAAAGGAAAAGTATCTAGCTTCCACATCCAAGAATTGGGAATGGTCCTGGGGCAAAAGAATGTACAAGAAGCTTCTTGGCTCAAAACCAATTGAAGAAGAAGGCGAGATAATTTTAGACCATAATTATGATGGTATAAAAGAGCTGGACAATAAACTTCCACCATGGTGGGTATATATGTTCTATGCCACAATCCTATTCGGAGTAATTTATATGGCCCGTTTCCATGTATTTGGAGATTACGACCAAGACACTGAGTACCTCACAGAAATTACCCTCGCAGAAGCGGAAATTGCAGAATATAGGAAGAATGCAAAGGACTTGGTAGATGTAAATACGGTAGAACTACTAACCGATGCCACGGATCTTTCCGCAGGTAAAAAAATATTCGAAACCAATTGTGTAGCATGCCATATGGCCGATGGTGGAGGTGGCATAGGCCCAAATCTTACGGATAGAAACTGGATTCTTGGAGGAGGCATTAAAAATGTGTTCAATACGATATCCGAAGGTGGTAGAGATGGTAAAGGTATGGTGGCTTGGAAGCAAAGTTTAAAACCAGCCGAGATGGCCCAAGTTGCCAGTTATGTACTAAAATTCCAAGGCACTACCGCCGCCAATCCAAAAGTGGCCGAGGGTGAAATTTGGATAGACCCCCATATGGACGTGGACGCTGCGGAAGTAGACTCGGTCCGGATCGGTATTGAAATAGACACTTTGGAATTTAAGAAAACCATTGATGGAGCCGGTAATACTATAGAATAGGACAGTTACTTAATTTTTGAAGTAAGAGGGAGGTAAAGACCATGGCACAGGAACAGGAAAACTTCAGGGATAGTATAGGTACCGTTGATGAGGAGGGCAAAAGAGCTTGGATATTTCCGAAGAAGCCTAGCGGTCGTTATTATGAATATCGGAAATATGTGAGCTATGTGCTATTGATATTTTTGTTTGCTAGTCCGTTCATAAAGATTAATGGCAATCAATTCTTGATGTTCAATGTGCTGGAAAGGCGTTTCAATATTTTTGGATTTCCTTTTTGGCCCCAAGATTTTCATTTGTTCGTTATCTCCATGATTATCGGGGTCATATTCATAGCCTTGTTCACTGTGGCGTTCGGCCGTATTTTCTGCGGGTGGATGTGCCCACAGACTATTTTCATGGAAATGGTCTTTAGGCGAATTGAATATTGGATTGATGGGGACCGCGGCGCACAAATCAAGTTGAATAGGCAACCCTGGAATGCAGAAAAAATAAGAAAGCGAACATTGAAGTGGTTGGTCTTTTTTATCATCTCGTTTCTCATCGCCAATGTTTTTCTCGCTTACCTAATTGGGAGTGACAAGCTCATAGGTTACATCACGGACGGACCTTTACAGCATGTGAGTACGTTAATATCACTATTAATATTCACCGCCGTATTCTATTTCGTCTTTGCTTGGTTTAGGGAGCAGGTATGCATTATAGCTTGCCCTTATGGAAGAATGCAAGGTGTTTTATTGGACAATAAATCTATCGTAGTGGCTTATGACCACAAACGTGGAGAAGCAGAAAAAGGTAGAAAGAAATGGCGGAAAAATGAAGATAGGCACGCTTTGGGTTTTGGTGATTGTATTGATTGTTTTCAATGCGTTAACGTGTGCCCCACAGGAATAGATATCCGTAATGGCACACAGTTGGAATGCGTGAACTGTACCGCCTGCATTGATGAGTGCGATACCATAATGGAAAAAGTGAACCTCCCTAAAGGGTTGATACGGTATGCCAGTGAGGACGAGATTACCAAAAAGGAGAAATTCAAGTTTAGCCCTCGCTTAAAAGGGTATACCGCAGTTTTGGTCATATTGATTGGGTTACTCGTTGGAATGCTGTTTCTAAGGAACGACCTTGAGGCCAACATTCTAAGATTGCCTGGACAATTGTACCAGCATAAAGAAGGAAACATTATAAGCAATGTGTACACTTATAAGTTGGTGAACAAGACCACCAAAGACGTGAATGATGTAAGCTTTAAACTGCTATCACATAATGGGGTAATTAAATTAGTGAGGAACGAAAATTTTCAGGTTCCCGCTCAAGATTTGGCCGAGGGAACACTTTTTATAGAGATAAACAATGCTGCTATAAGAAGTGATAAGGAAAAAGTAAAAATAGGTGTTTATAGCGGTCCAAAATTAATAGAGACAACAATGACGGCCTTCTTGGCTCCTAGAAGCTACAAATAGTAATACTTTAAAATAAAAGCGATGAAAATAAATTGGGGAACAGGAATAGTATTGGCATTTATTGGATTTATAGGCTTTATTCTATTTTTTGTAGTAAAAATGAATATGGACGACCGTGCGAACCACGACCTTGTCACGGAAGACTATTATAAAGCGGAGCTAGGTTATCAGCGAGAAATCAACGAACAGAATAATGCGGAAGAAGACATCGCCAGAATTAAAATCAAGAAAACAGCCGAAGGTCTTCTACTTGAATTTCCAGAGAAATTTGACCCAGAAATAATTAAAGGAACAGTATCCCTATATAGGCCATCCAATAAACACATGGATTTTGACTTACCAATTAGTCTGTCCAATGCACATTTGCTCATACCTGACAAACGTTTGTTGGGTGGCCGCTGGGATATTAGTGTTTCATGGGATTATAAGGGAGAGAAGTATTTACATAAAGAACGGTTAACGTATTAAATGTTGGTATCGGCAATTTTATTGGGATTAATGGGAAGTCTTCACTGCGTAGGCATGTGCGGGCCCATTGCATTTATGCTTCCGGTAGATCGATCTAACAATATTAAAAGGTTGGGGCAGACCTTTCTTTATCACATTGGTCGCTTACTTGCTTATGGTATCATCGGATTGCTATTCGGCCTTCTGGGCAAAGGGCTATATGTTTTTGGAATACAACAAAAGCTATCCGTTGCTATTGGGCTAGTTATGATTTTAATTGTGCTTATTCCTTCTAGGACCTTTAATCAATATAATTTATCCAAACCGGTATATCGTATTATTTCCAAAGTCAAAAGCCGACTTGGAAAAGAGTTAAAGAAGAAGTCCCCAGATACTTTCCTGACGATTGGGTTCCTTAATGGATTCCTACCCTGCGGATTGGTCTATATGGCCCTTTTTGGAGCAATAGCAATGGGAAATGCATGGCAAGGGGGTCTTTACATGCTATTATTTGGACTTGGAACTATTCCATTGATGACCACCGCCATTTACTTTAGTAGTTTCTTTAAGGGCAGTACTAAGCGTCATATCCAAAAACTTATTCCAGCATTCGTGATTTTGATAGGTGTATTGTTTATAATAAGGGGGCTGGGCTTAGGCATTCCTTATATCTCTCCGAAACCTGTACTCGAAATTGTATCCGCAAATATTGAATGTCAACCATAACTAGTGATGAAGGTACTGTCCAATGATATTGTCCTAAGACCAAGATTTCAATTGGAATTGCCTCACGACAAGGAGAAAATACTAGCGTTGTTTGAGGTATCTCTAAATCACTCTTTTGTTATAAAACGTATCGATGACCATGTATTCATTAAATTGAATCCACACGACATCCATTTCTGGTCACCTCAGCTCCATTTGGAAATTAACGAATTGGATGATGGCAAAGGAGCCAAGCTTTACGGTCTGTTTGGACCTAATCCAACCCTATGGACTTTTTTCATCTTTCTGCATTTTGGTGTAGCCACCATTTTCATTGTACTAGGAATTTGGGCTTATTCGAGTTGGGCCTTAAACAAACCCTATGGTCTTCAACTCGGCTTAATGGGATTTTTAGTGGTTCTCTGGTTTGCACTCTATTTCTTTGGGCGTATTGGAAAGAAGAAGGGAGAACCTCAAATGAGAGCTTTGTATAACTTTATGATAGAGACTATATCAAACCATTGATTCGTTGCTTTTTTTCACTAACTTGAAATAGACCTTAAAAATTTGAAGGAAAAGAAGTCTGCTATTAAAAATAGGGAAGACATAAATCTTTTGGTTAGGACCTTTTATTCAAAAGTCAGAAAAGATAAAGTTCTTGGACCAATTTTCAACAGTATTATCGCTGATTGGGAATCTCACTTTATTGTGCTTTCCGATTTTTGGGAAACCCAGTTATTCTTGAAAAGGAAATACATCGGAAATCCAGTGGTCGTGCACCAAGAAGTAGATAAGAAAATGAATCACACCGTTACTTCAGAACATTTTGGGCTTTGGTTAAATTTATGGTTTGAGACCATCGATGATCTTTTTGAAGGAGAAACAGCATGGATTGCCAAAAACAGGGCCCAAAAGGTGAGTACGATGTTGTTTCTTAAAATCTTTGAAGAACGTGAACAAGGACGGTAAAAAATCTACTTCGCCAACAGTTCGTAGATAGTACTTTTTTCTTCTAAACTAAACTCCTTTTCCTCAAACCAATTATGCACCTTAATTTTTTCATTTTCAATTTGTGCATTTCTAATAGCCTGTAAAGAGACCTTGTGCCAGTGAGTACCCTTTTTTCGCGAGACGGAATATCCGATATCCTCCATAATATAGGAAGGTTTTGGCTTATTGATTAAGCGGATACCATTTTTTAAAACAGCAAGAGTTTCAGTTAGTTTTACTACCTCGGAGAACGAATATCTTGCAAAATCATCAAAACCGTCCTGTACAACATTGTACATTTTATCTCCAACCTCTAGTTTTTCCATATTTCAAAAAATCTATAAAACTAAAGTCCAAGTACTATTTAAAAAATAATATTTCGCTTTACTTGTTCACAAAATTTATTGAAAAAAATATTTACCCTACACCGTTCATGGTCAGCAACGTAGTGCCCCAGACTATGAGAGATGATAGAAAAATACCAACCGCATTAGCCATAAAAGCTTTCTTTTTTTCCATATTGAAAAGGTAACTGGCAATACTTCCGGCATAAACTCCGGTACCAGGTATAGGCAGCATTACAAAAAAAATAAGACCATAGAAACCATATTTCTTTATTTTTTCGCCTGACCCAACTTTAGCTCTTCTCGCAATGTAGATAGCGGATTTTTTATAAAAAACCCATCTTAAAAGAATCTTATTAATATGCTTTAAAAAAAATAGCATTATAGGAAAAACCAGTAAGTTGGCTAAGAAACAGGCTATAAAAACGATGTAGATATTTACTCCATTAAGAATTCCATATGGGATACCTACTTTTGCTTCTCCAAAAGGCGAAACACTCCAAAGTACGGCTATAATCAAATCCTTAATCAAAATCTAGATTTTAGAATTTGCAAACCTAAACTACGATAGCGGATAAACCCTTTATAAAATCATAAATAATCATTAAAAAAGAGGCTATTACGCCTCTCTTAGAAATCCGTCTAAAAGCAAATATTACGGATTTATATTTTAAATGTGATTACCGGTATTTCGGAATGATTAGCTACGTCCTCCCCAATACTTCCCATAAAGAAATGAGATAAGCCTTTACGGCCATGCGTAGGCATACCAATAACATCGGCTTTACTCTCTTCAGCATAATTCAATACCCCTCTTTCAATCGAATAATCATTGTAGATAGCTATGGATAGATCAGAGCCTACCGCTTGTCTAAAGGCGTCCATTTTTTTCTGAATTTCGGATGTCGCCATAAAATCGTCTCCAGGAGTGTTTACGTATACTAGTTTTAATTTGGCGGAAAATATAGCTGCGATAGAATGTGCTTTTTGGAAGGCATTAATATTTTCTTCTTTTAAGTCGCAAGCAAAAACCATTTGCCTAGGGTTAAAATCCTCTATCCTATTTTTTATCACCAGAACAGGAACACTGGAATTTCTTACTACCCTCTCGGTATTGGAACCTACAAAAATCTCCTTAAGTCCCTCGGTACCGTGGCTTCCCATTACAATCAAATCGGCACTGTGCTCTTGGGCAACCTCACTAATTTCACTGAATACTTTAAAATGCTTAATTATAGGAACCAAATTAACACCTTTTAGGTAAGGCTTGTCCATAAATTCGGACAGACGTTTTTCGGCCAATTTTATGAAAAAAACCATTTGCTCTGGATGTAACTCTACATTGGAGGAGACAATCGCCTGGTTTAGTTCCAACATATGAAGTACATATATGGTTGCATTTTGTTTTTTGGCAATCGATGCCGCAACTTGAAAGGCATATTCGGACTGACTTGAAAAATCTACTGGAACAATGATACTTTTCATAATCTATTTTTTAGGGTTATTAGTGCTAAACAGTCATTGAAAATAAACGGGTTTCCGGAGTTTTCCGATGTAACTTTAAATCAAAGGCCATACAGATGTTACGTACAAAAGCCCTCCCCTTTTCGGTAACTATAAGGTCATTTTGAGTAAGAGCCAGTAAACCGTCTCGTTGCATTTCCTGTAACCTTTCAAGAACCTGGGGTAAAGCCTCGAAATGCGTTTCTTCAGTTGTCCAAGAAGTTTCCATCTGGCACATTAAATTTAATATGTGTCTTCTCACAATTTCATCTTCCCTAGTTAACATATGCCCTCTAAAAATGGGAATAATATTATTTTGGACCAGATGTTGATATTCTTCCAAACCTTTTACGTTCTGCGCAAAGCCGTACCAACTATCACTTATGCTGGAAGCGCCCAAACCTAACATAAGTTGTGTTTTGGATGCCGTATAGCCCATAAAGTTTCTGTGCAAGCCGCCTGTTTCAAAGGTTTTATACAGATTGTCCTTTGTCAGTGCAAAATGATCCATGCCTACCTCTTTATACCCCACTTCATTTAAGAGAATCTTTCCCGCCTCATACTGTTTGCGTTTAACTTCAGCATTGGGAAGGTCAGCATCTTTAAATCCTCTTTGACCATTTCCTTTCAACCAGGGGACATGTGCATAACTATAAAAAGCAAGCCTGTCTGGCATTAAGGCCTTGGTTTTCATAATTGTTTCGGTCACATGCTCCACCGTTTGATGCGGCAGACCAAAAATAATATCATGACCAATGGAGGTATAGCCTATTTCACGTGCCCAATGCGTCACATTTTTTACATTCTCATAAGGTTGTACCCTGTGAATGGCTTGTTGAACCGTCTTATTGTAATCTTGTACCCCAAAGCTAACCCGCTTAAAGCCTAAATCGAATAAGGTTTGTAAATGAATCCTAGTCGTATTATTGGGATGACCTTCAAAACTAAACTCATATTCACCAGCCTTGTCCGCTTTTTTAAAAATACCCTTTATCAATATTTTTAAGTTTTCCGGACTAAAGAAAGTGGGTGTACCTCCGCCCAAGTGTAATTCTTTTATGATTGGACGTTCCGCAAAAAGGTTACAATAAAGTGACCATTCTTTTAGCAGGGATTGTATATAAGGCAACTCGACATCATGCCTTTTGGTAATGCGCTTATGGCAACCACAAAACGTACACATGCTTTCGCAAAATGGCAAATGAATATAAAGGCTTATTCCTTCATTTGGATTGGACTCCTCAAAGCTTTTCCTCACCGACCCTTCCCATTTTTTACCGGAAAAAGAATGTATATCCCAGTATGGGACTGTGGGGTAACTGGTATATCTTGGCCCTGGTATATTGTACTTTTGTATAAGACCGCACATAGATTTTCTTTGGATTTATCACAAAGCTATAATCACACCCTATCACAAACTATGACAAATGTCAGCTTTGATACTTCATTCAACCAAATGGTACGTAAACAATAGTTTGCCCAATCAGAAATACACTCTTATAAATTGGTTAAGCGCATAGACTGTTAAGAAAATCCTTATTTTTAGTCATCTTAGTTCATAAATCCATCCAATTAATTTCAGAGCATGAAAAAAAATAATTCCAGGAGATCCTTCCTTAAAAAGGCAACCTTAGGTTCTGCGGCAATGACAACAGCCCCGCTCGTACTTGCATCATCGTTCGATGAAAAAATAATTTTATCACGCGATTACAGTCACCACCAATTTTCTTTTAACGACCAAATCAATCTCGCATTAATAGGCTCGGGTATTCAAGGAATATATGACACGCAGGCGGCACTAGGAGTCAATGGAGTAAAATTGGTCGCTGCTTGTGATCTTTACCTGGGAAGGCTGGAACGTGCCAAGGAACTATGGGGCAACGACGTAATGGTTACCAGGGATTACCGGAAAATTTTAGAGCGAAAAGATATTGACGCCATAATTATCGCCACTCCCGACCATTGGCACCAAAAAATTGCGATTGAAGCTTTAGGAGCTGGCAAACATGTGTATTGTGAAAAACCGATGATTCAGAAATTTGAAGAAGGTGATGCGCTTATCAAAGCCCAGAAAGAGAGTGGAAGAATTATGCAGGTAGGAAGCCAAGGCATGTCATCTCTTGGTAATGAAAAAGCAAAACAACTCTACGAAGAAGGAGCCATTGGGGATGTTGTAATGTTGGATATGTATAATGATAGGTATTCCGCAGAAGGTGCTTGGCAGTATCCCATACCGCCAGATGCCAATCCAAATACCGTTGATTTTGATACCTTTTTGGGTAATGCTCCTAAAACACCTTATGAATTGAAGCGTTTTTTCCGTTGGAGGAACTATAAAGATTATGGAACCGGAGTTGCGGGAGATTTGTTCGTTCACGCATTTTCCACCCTTAACCATATCATAAGCTCGAATGGCCCTAACAGGGCTTTGACTACAGGCGGTCTTCGCTATTGGAACGATGGGCGAGATGTGCCCGACGTGACTATTACCTTGTATGATTACCCCAAAACTGACACACATGCGGCTTTTAATGCAGCGTTTCGCATCAACTTTATTGCCGGTAGCGGAGGTGGTGGTGGATTTAAGCTGGTAGGTACGGAGGGAGAGATGGAGATTGGTCAAAACTATGTGAAACTAACACGGTCTAAACTTGGGATGGTTCCAGGCGGCTATTCCATGGTTGCCTTTACGGAAGAAACGCAAGAGAAAATACGAAATGAATACGACGCTAAAAATTTAGAGTCTAGGGCTTCTAGTTTAAGCACCGGCACCACCACTTGGGAGGCTCCAAGAGATTATAAGGGTGGCCACTATGATCACTTCAATAACTTTTTTACCGCAATTCGCACTAACGGAAAAGTAGTACAGGACCCAACTTTTGGTTTACGGGCTGCCGGAGCGGCGTTACTTGCCAACGAAAGTTACTATAAAAAGCGTCCTGTGGATTGGGATCCGGAGCTTATGAAATTGATTTAAAATCAGTTTTCGCTAATAGGTTTCCTTCATCCATTTGTACGGGTCCCTTTTAATCCACATGCCTCTTGTAAAATCCGGAAAATCCTGTGGTTCCCCGTTATTGTCAATGGATGCTTCGGACAGCGGGGTAACGGCACTCCAGGCAGCTGCATCGTAAGCATCCATAGGGGGAACTAAATTCTCCTTGGCAGATTCCACAAAAGAGTTCAATACAAAGAAATCCATTCCTCCATGTCCTGCATCCAAGGCATATTCCCCGTACTTTTTCCAAAGTGGATGGTCATACCTATCCAACCATGCGGTCGCCTCGTCCCATTGGTGCGGTTCAGATTGTCCTTCAACATAAATCCTGTTTCCATCTACCTCCCATAAACCGTTCGCTCCCTGTACCCTAAAACCCAAGGAATAGGGCCTAGGCAAATTACAATCATGAGTTATGATTATCGTTTCGCCATTGGCCGTGTCAATGGTTGTAGTGATAACATCGCCTTGTTTAAACCTCACTTTTGCATTTGGATGGTCCTTTCCTCCGACATCTACGATATAATTGTGTAATCCTATGGCCTTTGTTGCGTGGGAAGTAAGCGACATAAAACGGTTGCCCCTATTAATATCCGCCATTACGGCTACAGGACCAAGACCATGGGTCGGGTAAACATCAGCGTTTCGTTTTACGGAATGTTCAGTTCTCCATCTCGCTTCAGATATTCCTTTCTCCCCAAATTCCGCTCCTTTTCCGTAAGCTGTTTTGCCATCATTGAATTTTACGTGACGTAAATCATGCTGGTAGCCACATCTAAAATGAACTAGTTCTCCAAATACATTTTGTTTTACCATATTCAATACGGCTAGGATATCCCTTCGGTAATTTACGTTCTCCAAAATCATCAAATGGGAACCCGTGGCCTCATGCGTATTTACCAAGTCCCAACATTCCTCCAAAGTATTTGAAGCGGAGACTTCAACTCCAGCATATTTTCCGGCCTTCATTGCATCTACCGCCATACGAGTGTGCCATAACCACGGAGTGGCAATAATAACTGCGTCTACTTCCTTAAGCTCCAAAAGGTTTCTATAATCATAAGGGTTATCTCCAAAAAGTTGCGGTACCTTACCTCCTGATTTGTTAATCAAATCTTTGGCTATTGTTATCCTTGTTGGGTCCGTATCGCAGATGGCAGTAACGTTTATGTCTTTCCGCAACAAGAGATTTTCCAAGTGATTTGTCCCTCTTAATCCTACACCGATTAAGGCGACATTAAGTTTATCCGCAGGACTGTATATTTTAGTAGCAAAACTAGGAACGGCGAATAATCCAGCACTTGCCAAAGATGTATTCCTTATAAAACTTCTTCTGGTACCCATATTAAAATGTTGATTTTGAAAGGAAATTATAAAAAAACTTATAGAATAAAGGAAAATATAACAATTTTAAAGGAGGATAATTTACATTTCTCGGCGCTTTTTAATGACATTCCCTATTTTTGCGCCGTAAAACAAAAACAATGACACTACTTTTAATGGCTGCGGGAAGCGGTAGCAGATACGGTAAACTAAAGCAATTTGATCAACTTGGCCCCAATGGGGAGTTCTTAATGGAATTCGCTATTTACGATGCCCTTAAAAATGGTTTTAAACAAATAGTGGTCATTACGAAAGCGGAGAATGTTTCTTTTCTAAACGATTATCTAAAAAAGAGACTTCCAGAAAATATTACCTTGAACGTTTTAGCACAGGAACTTACAGATTTGCCGGAAGGAGTTACGTTCAATGGAGAACGTAAAAAACCATGGGGAACGGCTCATGCGGTTTGGACCGCTAGGGATGTAATTAACGGACCGTTTGTTGTTATAAATGCTGATGATTTTTATGGGCAGTCCGCTTATGAAAATGCGGCAACTTTCATGAGCTCTAGTCTAAACGATAGTGCATATGCGTTATTGGGATATACCTTAAAGGACACCTTATCCGAGCATGGATCTGTTTCAAGAGGCGTTTGCAAGGTAAAAGGCGAGGATTTGATCTCGGTACAAGAACGCATAAAATTGGTTCAAAAAGGAGAGATAATCAAAGACGAGGATACGGGCCTGGAATTTACAGGAGATGAGCAGGCGAGCATGAATTTCTGGGTTTGCAGACCCTCCATTTTTGATAAGATAGAATCTGAGTTCAGGCTTTTTTTAAAAGACGAAAACCGGATAGCTAATAGTGAGCTTTACCTTCCTTTTACAATTCAGGAGATGCTTCAAGACGGTGAAATCGAGGTAAAATGTATACCGGCCGGAGGTGAGTGGTTTGGTGTAACTTATGCGAGCGACAAGGAAAAAGCTGTAAAAAGCCTTCAGGACAAAACTGAAAAAGGACAATATATTTCTCCTTTATGGAACTAAACAATAGTCAATATACCTCAGGTAAACTTCAAAAAATCCTTAGGTATTTTGCTATTGACAATGATGAATTCCAATTTCAAGCCTTATCGGCGGGTTACATCAACGATACATTTTTAGTGTCCAATGTTGGTGGGCCCTTATATATTCTTCAGCGTATTAATCATTTGGTTTTTAAGAATACCGATGTTTTAATGGCCAATATGTCTAAGGCCTTAAATAGATTGATTTCAGAGGACTATATGGCAATTCATCTAATTCCTACCCGTGAAGGTGATAATTTCACAAAAGGAATAGAAGGATATTGGCGCCTTATGAGCTATATCCCCCACAGCACTACGTTCAACAACAGCACCCAAAATCAGGTCGCCTTTGAGGCAGGTCGTGTTATCGGAAAATTCCACCTTTTATTGCAAAATCAAGATTTGGCTGAATACAGGGACATCATTACCAATTTTCACGATTTGGCCCATCGTGAAAAGGAGTTTAAGGAAGCTTTAAGTATGGCAAAACAAAGCAAATCGGAAAGTGCAGAGAAGGCAATTGATTTTGCGAATAGAACCTTGACCAAATTAAATGAAATTAACACTAATCAATTACCATTTCGTATTTGTCATAACGACACAAAACTTAATAATATCCTTTTTTCTACAAGTACTGGCAAGGCGCTCTGTCTGATAGATTTGGATACTATAATGAAGGGGTATTTTTTTTATGATTTTGGTGATGCCGTCCGCACCATCGCCAACACTGCTCCTGAGGACGAACAAGACCACGGAAAAATCATATTTGATAAAAATTTATTCAGTGCTTTCGTAAACGGACTTGCCAGTAATGGTTCCTTTCTGTCACAAGAAGAATTGAGGTCCTTACCCCTAGGAGCGGTTTTTATGCCCTTTATTCATGGCCTTCGGGCCTTAACCGATTATTTGAACGACAACCGCTATTACAAGGTAACCTATGAAAATCAAAACCTAGATCGCTGTTTAAGTCTTTTTGATTTTGCTCAAAAAGCACAGAACAATATGCCTTTTATGGAAAAGGTGATACAAGATTCTTTTTCAAATTAGATTTGGCCGTTCCCTTTTCCCGGCAAATGCTTAATAAGAATTATATTTATAATACAGTACGAAGCGCGCAATGGAAAGCAACGAATTATACCCTATTTTTTTAAAAGTATCCAACCTTCAAACGTTGATTGTAGGGGGTGGCCATGTTGCCTTGGAGAAACTCGCTTTTTTACTAAAATCCAGCCCTAATGCACAGGTAAAAATGGTTTCTCCAATGTTTAGAGGGGATACCATAGCCTTGGCAAAGAAGTTCAAAGTTGAAATGATTAAAGATTCCTATCATTATAAATATTTGAAGGGCCAACATATGGTTGTGGCAACAACGGATGACGTTACTATTAATGAACTGATCTATAAAGACTGTAGGGAAAGGAACATTCTGGTAAATGTGGCGGACAATCCGCCTTTTTGTGACTTTTATATGGGAGGAATTGTAACAAAGGGCAATGTGAAAGTCGCCATTTCCACTAATGGAAAATCACCCACTACCGCAAAACGTTTACGCCAATTTTTTGAGGATGTTATACCTGAAAATATAGATGACCTTGTAAAGAATCTTAACGAATACAGAAAAACCATCAAAGGAGATTTTGAGGAAAAGGTAGAAACGCTGAATGAGTTCACTAAAGGATTAGTCACAAAAAAACAAAATGATGAAGATTAGGATTAAGGGTAACTCCATTCGCTACAGACTAACCAAATCTGAGGTAGAAGGGTTTTCAAAAACCGGAATTAATAAAGAGATAACAGAATTTGACGGTAATACCTTGTCGTATGTACTCAAGGCAGAAGAAGGAATTAACAATTTAGAGGCCAATTTTTCGAACAATACGATAACCCTATTTTTTCCAAAAAGTTTTGTTGAAAATTGGAGGGCTAGTAACAAAGTGGGGTTTTCACATACTTTGGTTTTGAACTCTGGAAATCAACTAGATTTGTTAGTCGAAAAGGATTTTGTCTGTATGGATGAAACGGTAGAAGACCAATCCGACAACTATCCAAATCCCAAAGCCTTGAATTAAATCCAACAAAATCTCAAAACTAAAAAGAGTCTGATTTATTAAGACCAGACTCTTTTACGAGAACACTATATGAAAATGAAAAAATTATACTTCGTTTTTAATTACATGATAAATGTATAGGTAAGGTTGAAAATTTAAAATTAATTGATGTAAACCCCTCACATTTTGTGGTGAGCTTCAGTAAATCTGTGGTATCGCGTAAAAATTTTACTTCCATTTAAAATTCTGATGATAAAGACTAGTAGGTTAATTATACCAACTTAATGGATTATCAAATTGAATTGGAACTTAAAATTTAATAGGATACTTTTTTTGAAGAACAAGTTCAATATTTAAGGTAAGAATCTGTAAGTTTAAGCTATGGATTCAGAAAAACAACGTGATGTATCTTTTAGGGGATCGGAAGATTTTCTTGACATAGAGCTGAAAGACCCTATTACACACGCAGCAGGTTTTCTTGGAGTACGTGAGGCCCTTAAGCACACGTTCAAGGAGATGGGTGTGCTGCGCTCTATGAGGGCACTCTTAGACATGAACCAGAAAGATGGATTTGATTGTCCCAGTTGTGCGTGGCCTGATCCAGAGCATCCTTCGCCAGTTGCTGAGTATTGTGAAAATGGAGCAAAAGCCCTTGGGGATGAAGCAACTACAAGTCATATAGGAGCTACTTTCTTTGAAAAAAATTCCGTGGAAGAGCTATCGCGATTAAGCGATTTTGAACTCAACAAATTTGGCCGTTTGATTGAGCCCATGGTCTTAAGACCTGGCAAAGTGCACTATGAACCCATTTCTTGGGAAGATTCCTTTGAGCTTATCGCTTCCGAACTGAAAAAATTAAATAATCCTGATGAGGCCATCTTTTATACCTCGGGCAGGTCCAGCAATGAAGCTGCATTTCTTTACGGTATGTTTGCACGTGCCTTGGGTACGAACAATCTACCCGATTGTTCTAATATGTGCCATGAGAGTAGCGGTGTAGCACTGGGTGAGACCTTAGGCATTGGCAAAGGTTCCACCACACTTGAGGATCTTTATGAGGCCGAGGTCATTATTATTGCTGGCCAAAATCCGGGCACGAACCATCCTAGAATGCTTTCTGCGCTCGAAAAATGCAAACAGAACGGAGGCAAGGTAATCAGTATTAATCCGCTGGAGGAATCAGGATTGGTCAATTTTAAGAACCCACAGAAGGTAAAAGGTTGGCTAGGTTCTGGAGAGGACATGGCCGATATCCACTTACCGGTCAACATCAATCAGGACATCCCATTAATCAAACTGATTTTAAAGAAATTGGTCGCCTCGGATGAAGCTTCGAAAGACGTATTTGACCATGAATTTATTGAAACCTATACCGAAGGCTACGAAGCGCTTCTAAATGATTTAAAAAATTGTGACTCCAGCGATCTACTTCGCCGCTCGGGAGTATCCGAAGATAAAATTGATGAGACGGTTAAATTGTTGGCGAACAAATCGAAAATCATCATCTGTTGGGCCATGGGACTTACGCAACATAAAAATGGGGTGGAAAATATACGTGAGTTCGTAAATCTTTTGCTCTTAAAAGGAGCTATTGGAAAACCAAATGCAGGTACTTGTCCCGTTCGTGGGCACAGTAATGTTCAGGGTGACCGTAGTGTAGGCATCCAACATTTTGTGGACAAGGAGATGAACGAACGTATTGAAGAATATTTGGGCTTTACGCCGCCCGACCATGAGGGGGTAGATGTTGTGGGTTCTATGAAAGCCATGTACGAGGGAAAAGCCAAGATTTTTATGTGCCTAGGAGGAAATTTTCTGATGGCCGCTTCAGATACCGAATACACGGCAAAAGGCATCCAAAATTGTGATTTAACGGTTCAGATTAGTACTAAATTAAATCGAACCCATCTAATTACAGGGAAAACAGCATTGATTCTACCCACTATAGGGCGCTCGGAAAAAGACATGAAAAATGGAAAATTACGCCATTTTACAGTTGAAAATAGTATGGGGAGGATAAGACAGTCCAGAGGATTATTAAAGCCAGCGGCATCGACCATTATGAGCGAGCCCGAAATCATTGCCAATATAGGACGAGCTTATTTCGGCGATGACCATGCAATGGATTGGCAAGCCCTTGGTACCGACTATGAACTCATCCGAAGTCAAATTGACAATGTGGCCAAAGGCTTTGAAAATACCAAGGAACGTTCAAAAGGCTCGGGGTACTACCTACCCAACAATGTACGAGAACTTGATTTTAGTATGCTGCCCAACGGTAAGGCTCAATTTAGTATCAACAAATTGCCGGATCACAACCTGAAAAAGGATGAGTATATGCTGATGACCATAAGGTCGCACGACCAATTCAATACCACCATTTATGGATTGAACGATCGTTATCGTGGTGTTTACAATGCGAGAAGGGTGATTTTTATGAACCCCCTCGATATGAAAGCTCGAAGTTTTGAAAAATTGGATATCGTTGATATTACCAGCACCTACGATGGTATCACAAGGACAGCGCACCGATTTAAAATTGTACCCTATAACATTCCATCAGGAAATTTAGCTTCTTATTTTCCCGAAACCAATGTAATTGTACCCTATAATCATTTTGCGGACCGTAGCAAGACCCCTATTAGCAAGTCGATTAAAGTTAGGTTAGTAAAACAATAAAAGACTACTTATTATCCAAATAGGCTTTCATGGCCAGATAAACCCCGTTACTCCAGCCAAAACCATCCTGAACCGGATATTCGCCACCGCCGGCTTCAAGGCCCATGTCCTCTACATTATATTTTTCAACGAATTTACCCGTGTTTTGATATACTTTTTCGTTCAGGGCCACCCAACGTTCCGCAATGGTGGTCGCCAATTTAGAATGTCCGTAATTTTCGAGACCCCTTACAGCCATCCATTGAAGGGGAGCCCAGCCATTGGGAGCATCCCATTGCTGACCGGAATGGTTAAGGGTCGCCGGTAAACCACCCGGTTTCAAAAAATTAATTTCTAAGTAATCGGCTACTTTATAAGCTTCATCTTGAGTAGCCATTTTAAAAAACAACGGATAAACCATAGCCAGCGATTTAACTCCAGTTCTATTAGAGTCCACAAAATTATAATCCTCGAATACACCTTCTTTATCGTTCCAGCTATACTGTCTCAGAAATTGTTTTCTAATTTCCATACTGGCCTTTAATTGTTTTGAAAAGGCCAAATCACTTGCAAAAGAAGTGAGTAGAATCTCTTCTAGACCATAAAGAAGGGCATTCAAATCCACGGGTAAAATATCCGTCGTTTCTATCGTTTCTATAGATTCACCGTCTGCAAACCATCTTGTAGAGTAATCCCATCCAGATTCTGCACCAGACCTCAGGTCCCGATACATTTTTTCACCACCATGGGTTTCTTGAACCTGCAGATAATCCTCGCGGTACGATTCTTGACGTGGCGAACTACCTTGATCGTAATATCTGTTCAAGACACCTATGGGAAGCTTTACCGTATGATTCACAGCGGTTTCTTTCTGAGTTGCGCCCTCCATCCAAAACTCATATTCCTTTCGCAAGGCATTTTTGTATTTATCATATACTTCATCCCCTTTTTCTTGGGCGAATAGTGCCACCATTTCAGCAAAGAACGGAGGTTGCGACCTAGTGATGTAATAGCTTCTATTTCCGTTGGGAATGTGGCCAACAGTCTCAATCAAATGCTTGAAGTTGTCCAATATATTTTCAACCAATTCATATTTGCCGCTCTCCATTAATCCCAACATGGTAAAATAGCTGTCCCAATAATAAACCTCACGGAACCGACCTCCTGGCACGACATAGGGTTGGGGCAGAGGTAGTAATGTACTACCTGATTGCAATGAATCAGCCGCTCTAGTAAGCACCGGCCAAAGCGAATTAACATGCTCTTTTGCCGTTCTGTTGGGGTCAGACTTAAAATCGGAAGAAATAAGTGTAGGTACTTCAAAATTTACATAGATAAAACTTTCCAAATCAAAGTCAGGGAGGTTTTTTTGACGGTTATATTTGGACACAATAGTATCAAAAGGATGTTTGGCCACACAGTCTACAAAAGTCTTACCATCCTCAAAAACTTGAGATAGCTGCACCTCCTTGAATAACGCACCCAAAGCTTCATCAATATGTATTATTTCATTTGTGATTGTATCGACTTGATCTACTGCACTTTCAAGCTTTTCCTTATTCTCGATTTTACACGATATTAATAGGAAACAAAAAATTGGCAGTATAAAATATTTCATGTTTTATGGAATTAGTTTTTATTCAAACTTTTCAAAAATAGGAATTTACCCTACAGCACCCGGAATAACAGATTTAGAATCTCTAAATCAAGAAGTGACCTGTGTTTCTGCCTATGTAATTATTAATGATGTTTAGCCCAATCCTTAATAATATCTTCTTATAAAAAAGCCAACAATCCCGTCTGCTTAGGCTTACTAATTCAAAAATAAGATTGTGTGCTCAATACAAATGCCACAACCGTTTTTCTAAAATGTTATGAAGTTAAGTTTAGGAAAAGTTACTGTTACTTAAAAGCTTGATGTCCTGTAATATCTGCTCCAGTGATTAGTAAATGGATATCGTGGGTGCCTTCATAGGTGATTACACTTTCCAAGTTCATCATATGACGCATGATACTGTACTCTCCCGTAATTCCCATTCCTCCCAAAACCTGCCGAGCCTCTCTGGCGATCTTGATCGCCATATCAACATTGTTGCGTTTTGCCATGGAGATTTGTGCTGTGGTCGCCTTACCGTCGTTTTTCAATTGGCCCAAACGAAATGCCAACAGCTGCGCTTTGGTAATTTCAGTAATCATTTCCGCCAATTTCTTTTGTTGCAGTTGCGTAGCGGCTATAGGCTTACCAAACTGTTCTCTTTCTTTGGCGTACCTTAAAGCCGTATCGTAACAGTCCATCGCTGCACCGATTGCGCCCCAAGCTATACCATACCGGGCAGAGTCCAAACAGCCCAATGGTGCGCCCAATCCTGTTTTATTGGGTAATAAATTTTCTTTAGGAACTTTTACATTATCGAAAATAAGTTCACCGGTCGCTGAAGCCCTCAAGGACCATTTATTATGCGTTTCAGGCGTAGAAAACCCTTCCATGCCCCGTTCCACGATCAATCCGTGAATGCGTCCTTCTTCATTTTTGGCCCACACGACCGCAATATCCGCAAATGGCGAATTTGAAATCCATAGTTTTGCACCATTCAACAAATAATGGTCGCCCATATCCTTGTATTTGGTCTCCATGCCACCAGGGTTTGAACCGTGATTTGGCTCAGTTAGTCCAAAGCATCCCATCATTTCCCCAGTTGCCAGTTTCGGCAAATACTTTTTGCGCTGCTCTTCGGTACCGTAAGTGTAAATAGGATACATCACCAATGAAGATTGTACGGATGCCGTAGAGCGTACCCCACTATCGCCTCGCTCAATCTCCTGCATGATCAATCCGTAACTAATTTGGTCCAGTCCTGCCCCACCATATTCCGCAGGAATATAGGGTCCAAAAGCCCCAATTTCAGCAAGCCCACCAATAATTTGTTTTGGAAATTCAGCTTTTTGCGCATATTCCTCAATGATTGGGGAGATATCCCTTTTCACCCATTGCCGGGCCGCATCACGGACCAAAAAGTGTTCTTCGGATAACAAGTCATCTAGATTATAATAATCGGGAGCTTCAAATAAATCGGGCTTCATTGCAACGTATTTTTAACAAAGGTAAATAAAGAATATATAACAGTTGTCAAAGCTAATGTTACATTTTTAGGTAGAATTCTTTTGTTAATTGTTGATACTCCAATGTGTACTCATGCCGTGTTAGTTCAATGGTCAACTTCTCTTCCACATGGTCTACTTTTGCAAAACCAAATTCGATGAGCGTTCTCTTCAAGGGCGCATTAGCGTTTCCACGAACGCGCATGATTCGCTTGGGATAAAGTCCGTTTTCCTGTGCCAAGTTAAGAAATTGACCTTCTTCTTTATAGGGTATTATTGTGGCGAACAACCCTGTAGCGGACAACAGTTTTGAAACACCTTCCAAAAGTTCGTGAAAAGGTAAGGATAGATTCTGTCTTGCCATATCCCTAGACTCGCTACCACTGGTTACGACTTCGGAGTAAAATGGCGGATTGGATACGATTAAATCATAGGTTTCTCCTATTTCATCTACAAATTCATCCAAGCCCGCATGGTAGCAGAAAAGTCTATCGGACCAATTTGATGCTTCAAAATTCCCGACGCACTGCTCATAGGCGTCTTCATCAATTTCAATGGCGTCTATGACCTCGGCATTACTTCGCTGCGCAAGCATTAATGCGATAAGTCCGGTCCCTGCTCCTATATCAAGGATAGATTGCGTATTAGAACTCACATGACTCCAAGCACCCAAAAGGACTCCGTCGGTCCCAATTTTCATTGCGCAGCGTTCTTGGTCAATTTTAAATTTTTTAAAGCAAAAAGTTTCTTTCAATAATACTTTATTTAGGCCTAGCATCAGGTAAGCGACGAATATACCATGCTTTGTTAAAATTTTAACAAATGTTTAAGTTTTTATGCAAAACATTAATCAAAATTATTCGTAGAATAAGTATAACTAAAAAAATATTATGAAAATTAAAAAAGCTTTGAAATTAGTGTTGCCCATTATTATGGGTGCAATGGTCATTACTTCTTGTAGTAATGATGATGACGGATTACCACCGATAGTTGAACCTGGCGATTCCGTAACCTACCAATTGGGGTCGGTTGCCAACCCTGATATTTCCGGTACAGCAATGGTAATTGACAACGAAGATAATACCATTACGGTTGAACTAGACCTACAAGGTACACCTAGTGGAGGAATGCATCCAGCACATATTCATTTTAATACCGCCGCAGAAGGTGGGGATATCGCAGTAACCTTGGGAACTGTAGACGGGTCCACAGGGATGAGTTCGGTTACGTTTTCGGCTTTAGATGATGGAACACCCATTACCTATGAAGAGCTATTGGATTTTGATGGATATATTAATGTGCATCTAAGTGCCGATGATTTAGGAACTTTGGTCGCACAAGGCGATATTGGGCAGAATGAATTGACCGGAGTTACTAAAGTTTACGCATTAGGCAGTGTTGCCGTTGAGGATATTGACGGTACTGCAACTTTTTCAGAAAGAGTAAACGGAGAAGCACTGGCCACTATTATGTTGAGCAACACCCCGGAAGATGGTTCACATCCTGGACATATACATATGAACACTGCCGCAGAAGGCGGTGATATTGCCTTTACTTTCAATCCAGTTAACGGAGCTACGGGAATAAGTAACACGAATGTTTCCGCATTGGACGACGGTAGCGATTTCAATTACGACGACGTATTGACCTACGATGGTTATATAAACATTCACTTAAGCGCAGATGACTTGGCAACTTTAGTAGCTCAAGGCGATATAGGACAGAATGAATTGACAGGAGAAGCTAAAACCTATGCATTAGGTTCGGTAGACGTAGATGGAATTGACGGAACGGCAACATTTGAGGAAAGAATTAATGGGGAAGCATTGGCTACCATTATGTTGAACAATACGCCCGAGGATGGCTCACATCCGGGACACATACACGCCAATACAGCTGTTGAAGGTGGTGATATTCTATTTACCTTCAATCCTGTAAATGGAGCCACAGGCATTAGTAGAACCAATGTTGCCGCTTTAGATGACGAAACGGCTTTTGGTTATGAGCAGGTTCTTGAAGTGGACGGTTATATAAATATTCATTTAAGTGCGGATGAGTTAGGTACTTTGGTCGCCCAAGGAGATATAGGTCAGAATGAGCTAACAGGCGAAGCTAAAACCTACGAGCTAGGTTCTGTTGATGTAGACGGAATAGATGGTACCGCTACTTTTGAACAAAGAATAAATGGTGAGGCATTAGCGACAATTTCATTAAACAACACGCCAGCGGACGGATTACATCCGGGTCATATACATGCCAACAGTGCCGCAGAAGGTGGGGACATACTCTTTACTTTTAATCCTGTAGTCGGAGCAACAGGAATGAGCAAAACCAACGTTGCTGCTTTAGATGATGAAACGGCTTTTGGTTATGACGAAGTTTTAGTGGCTGACGCGTACATTAATATCCATTTAAGTGCCGATGACTTAGGAACCTTAGTAGCTCAAGGAGATATAGGTGAAAACGAGCTTACCGGTACTTCCAAAACATACGCTCTGGCAACTGTTGATGTACCAGGTATAGATGGAACAGCAACATTCTTTGAAAGAGTTAGTGGTAATGCTTTAGCGGTGATAGAATTAGCTGGTACTCCTGCTGATGGCTCACACCCAGGACACATTCATGCCAATAGCGCTGAAGAAACAGGACCGATTATTTTTACTTTCAATCCGGTTAACGGTGCAACAGGTATTAGCAGAACTCACGTTGAAGTTCTAGATGACGAAACTCCATTTAGCTACCAAGATGTCTTGACTGTAGATGGATACATCAACATTCACCTAAGTGCCGATGATTTGGCAACCCTAGTTGCGCAAGGCAACATCGGGGCAAATGAAGGCGGCACGGATACCGATAGTATTAATTATGATGTTACCAATACAGGAACTACTGCATACGTTCTAAATGGTGGTGACCTTTCTGATGCTAGTAATCCAGATTTGACTTTGGAAAGAGGTAAAACATACACCTTTACCGTAAATGCATCGGGACATCCCTTTTTTATTAAAACGGTTCAAGGTAATACGAATGCCAATGCATACAATGATGGTGTTACCAATAATGGTGCACAAAACGGGACGGTATCCTTTACGGTTCCCATGGATGCACCTGACACCTTATATTACAACTGTCAGTTTCATTCGGTTATGACAGGCGTTCTAACTATTATAGATTAATATTTAGAGCAACTCAAAGAAAAAGCCGGCACTTAGATGCTGGCTTTTTTATTTTTTAATTTCAAATTTTGCTGTAAAAACTTTGCGGGGTTCAATCCATATTAATGATTAACCTATAAAATGAGATGAAAAAGTAAGACATACCATGGGAAAGCATAAAGGCAAGCAGAATTAGTACCCTTGTATGTTGAGGAACATACGGTAAGGCAATAATATTAGTGTTTATTAATACTTATTAAACAACTCAAATCGTTGGACATTTGATGAATTAATTTGTTTAATATTTAATATATTCCGTGGAATTGATGAAATACTAGATGAACAATTGGACTTTCCAGTGGCTTTCCAGATTTTATGAGCACAATTTTATTATACTTATCCTTTGCTGTCTGTGGTATACGGGAGGACAGGGTCAACAAGTAGAAAACTCCAAAATTGGTTCCAACCAAGTGGCAGGAAGGGAACTCTCCAACCGGTATTGCGCCTCATGCCATAAATTTCCTGAACCTGAATTATTGGACAAAGAGACTTGGAAACATAGCGTTTTACCCAATATGGCGCTCCGTTTGGGGTTGAAAATGGCAGGTAAATATATTCCTGTCAATCAAGACTCCATTGAAGTAAGCTTATTAAAACAATACAATACCTATCCAGAAAACCCTTTAATTTCTAAAGAAGACTGGTCAAAAATAGAAGCATACTATCTTGAAAACGCTCCAAAAAAACTCCCGCTTCAATTAGAATCTTCGGTAAAATCAATAAACGAATTTCCCTTTCAGGTACAGTCCATAAACATTGATGATGTAAAACTACCCCAGGTCACCTTGCTTGAGTATAACTCCCATACTTCGGAATTGTATATTGGAAACTATCTGAAATTATATGCACTGAAAAATGACGGAACGCTTAGTGGTGAATGGACTTTGGATAGCTATGCCTCGGATATTGAATTTTCCGAAAAAGAAGAAAATCCGCTTTTATTATCCATTGGTAAATTGGTTCCTTCAAATCAGAAACTCGGTACACTGGATAGATTGGATACCAGCGGTACATCAAACACAGAACCTCCAATTTTTTCCGAGCTGCAACGTCCGGTAAACTTTGAAAGCGCAGATTTGAATATGGATGGAAAGACTGATTTAGTACTTTGTAGCTTTGGTCATACGGTGGGCAAATTGTCATGGTTCGATAATTATGACGCGTCCAAAGAACACGTTTTAAGCACCCAACCCGGTACGCGGAAGATTGAAATAGCTGATTTTAATAACGATGGGAAGCCGGACATAATGGTTCTGATGACGCAATCTTATGAGGGTATAAAAATCTTCTACAACGAGGGTGAAAATAAGTTTAGAGAAGAACAGGTACTCAAATTTCCGCCGGTTCACGGGCTAAGCTATTTTGAACTGGCGGATTTTAACAAAGATAGCCACCTAGACATCTTAATGACTAATGGTGACAATAGGGATTTTTCTCCCATAAACAAGCCTTATCATGGTGTACGCATCTATATGAACGATACTAAAAATAACTTTAAAGAGACCTATTTCTTTCCCATGTACGACTGTAATAAGGCTATGGCTAGGGATTTTGATGGTGATGGTGATTTGGATATCATCGCCGCCTCGCTTTTTGTGAACTACGAGGGCAAAAGTAAGGTGCAGGACGCCGTGGTATACCTTACCAATAATGGAGGATTAAATTTTGAAGCGTCATTGTTACCAAATCCGTCCCACGCCAATTGGTTGACCATGGAAGTAGCCGATTTTAATAGGGACGGTCTGCTGGATGTAATTCTGGGAGCATTCGTTTACGATATCAACGAGATGTTTTCAATAATATCCGCTACTGGTATTTCCAACCTGCCACAAATACTTTTATTGACCCAGAAAAAATGATAGTATCCATTTTAATTTACTCATTGGAGGTGTTTAGAATTCTACTTTTCGCATCGTTTAAATAACTTCTGCCAATGGTATATCGTATACCTCCTATCTCCACACTATTTCCTTCCACTACATTGACCTTATCCACGGCAATGGTGTAAGATCGGTGAATCCTAAGAAATTTGTCGCTAGGTAATTCATCCGTAAAACTACTCAAGGTCTTATGTATGATATATTTGCCGGTTGGCGTAATGATCCTGATGTAATCCTTTAGGCTTTCGACCACCATGATTTCATCAATAAATATTTTCTGCAACTTCTTCTTATCAACCTTTACGAAGATACTCGGCTTCTCTGCCGCACTGGTATTCGAGTTTCTTTGCACGCCTTGTTTCAAGCCTAAAACTCTGTCAACCGACTTTAAGAAACGAGGTAGCGGTATCGGTTTTACCAAATAATCTATTGCCTCCAACTCAAAACTTTTCAAGGCATGTTCCTGGTGTGCCGTGGTTATGATAACGAACGGCTTTTGATGTAGTGTACTTAAAAACTCCAATCCGTCAAGAAAAGGCATGTTAATATCTAGGAACATGATATCAACTTGATTATCCCTCAAATAGGAAGAGGCGTCCATAGCATTAGAAAAAGTACCTTCAAGCTGTAATTCTGTAACCCTTAAAATATAGTTCTTAATTACATTGATAGCTAAAGGTTCATCGTCCACGACAATAACTTTCAAAATCATATTACTTTTAGCTTAAGTATTACATTGAACATTTGATTTTCCTCAAAAATGGATAGTTCGTAATCATTTTTTTTATAACCCAGTTCTAACCGCTTCTTAACATTGGATAGGCCTATTCCTCCGGATCTAGTAGGAAAATCTGATATAGGACTTGCATTGGGTATCGTATTGGATACATTAAAATTCATGAAGCCCTTCGAGACCTGCAAATCTATCTGTATTCTCATTTCACCAATATTCTTACTAGCACCATGTTTAAAACAATTCTCGACCAAAGGGACCAGCAGCATGGGAGCGATGGTATAATTATCCAGATTACCTGAGATGTTCATATCAATTTGAAGCCTGTTGTCAAACCTTATCCGCTCTAAATCTATGTAATTCTGTATACATTCAATTTCGCTAGTTAAGTCCTGGCGTTGTTTTTTAGTTGCATAAAGCAAATAACGCATTAGTTCTGACAATTTAAGTACCACCTCGGGAGCCTTATCCGATTTTTCCAAGGTTAGCGAATAGATATTGTTAAGCGTATTGAAAAAAAAATGTGGAGAAACCTGTGAGCGCAGAAACCGTAGCTCTGTCTGTAATTGCCTTTTCTCTAATTCATGAAGCTTACTACTTTCCCTTAACCAATCGATAGTTAGTTTAATCGCGGTGAAGAAAGAGATTACATATACTTCACCAATCATTGTTGTTACCGCATAGGAAAGGGTGAGACTGGTAGTTTCTCCAGGTCCTTCCGGCATTACATTGGGACCCGCAAGATAGTAGGTCAAATTATACTTGACCAATAACATGACCACCAAAGATGCTAGAATAGCAAAGGTATAAGTCAAATATTTTTGGGTGTATACGAACCTTGGCATCAAATAGTATACATTAAAATAAGCAAGCGCCATGTGAATAGGAAACCCTATTAAATTGGTTTTCAAGGAATATAAAAAATCATCGTGGATGCTACTCCATCTAAAGGTGTTGAAAACAAAATATGCAGTCCAAAATAGGATATGATGCCAATATCTAACACCATAATTAGTAGAAGAATTTGTTTTTCCTATAAAATCCCTTATTCTACCTGTCGTTTGCATAAATTAAAGAGGATATATAGCTTGTATTGACGTTTAGCCTTACTTGTTCGTTATTGGTCTAAATATATTCTGAAATCAGAATAAAATGTGAAAATTCTACTTGCGCTATCTTATAACCAAAATAAGAAAAGACACAATTACTGGACTAATGTAACTAAAAACCACAGAAAAGATTCTAAAGTAACGAATGGGATTTTAAAAAGAGTAATAGTTTTAAAAAGTAGAATATCACATTTTATTAAAGCTATAAGTATTCAAGTGAAAATTCCACGAAATCAATTACCATTCTTTGTAAAACAGCAATAGAGCTTAAAACGTATGAAAAGGACATCCTTAAAAACTCAAAAAATATTGTCGGTAGTACTTTTTTTAATCCATACAGGTTGTATCTCACTATTAGCCCAATACCTGCCCAAAAGTTATATTGCCCAAAATATATCCGAGACCCTAACTATTGATGGAAATATGCATGAGGAAGCTTGGCAGAAAGCAAAATGGAGCGAAATTTTTAGGGATATCGAGGGAGATAATGAAGCCGCCTACCAAACTCGGTTTAAAATGGTATGGGACCAAACCCATTTATATATTATAGCGGATATAAAAGAACCACATGTCTGGGCAACGCTTAAACAAAAGGATACCATCATATTTTACAATAATGATTTTGAGGTTTTTATAGACCCGGATGGGGATACCCATAATTATTATGAACTGGAAGTGAACGCTCTTAATACTATTTGGGATTTGTTCCTATCAAAGCCGTATAGAAACAATGGTAAGATTTTGGGTGCATGGGACTTCAAGCGATTAAAATCTGAGGTGAAAATAAATGGAACACTAAATAATCCGTCGGATATTGATCAGGGTTGGATGGTTGAAATGGCCATTCCTTGGTCTTTTGTAACCGAGCCCGGAGGAACGGTGCATATACCAAAGAACGAATTCTGGAGAATGAATTTTTCCCGTGTAAATTGGGATTTCTATATTAAAAATGGGCGTTATTCCAGAAAAAAAGATAGTGCAGGAACATACCTACATGAGCATAATTGGGTATGGTCTCCACAAGGTGTCATCAATATGCATGAACCTGAACATTGGGGCTATGTTTATTTTTCTACGGATGCCGTGGGGCAAGAATCCGCTTTTGAAATTCCTCAAGACGAGCATATAAAGTGGTATTTATATGAACTTTACCGGGATATCAAGGATAAGAACATAGGGAAAATAGTTTGGAATGAGCATAAGGGACGGTTACAAAGTGAACCTAAAATTATATTGGGAAAAGCCATTACTACGGTTTTAGAAAAAAATGAATTTGGAAGTACCCTTTGGACAAGAAGCCCTTTTACAAATAAAAAATTGGTTATACACGATGACGGAAAATTTGAAACCTATGATAATGATTAAATCTGATTTAATAAAACCCTTAGCCTTAACCATCGCACTTTTGTTGCTCTCCTGTAATTCTCAAAACGGGGATAAAAACAAAACTTCTGGTTTCACCACGGAGGAAGCTGAACAAGTTTTGGAAAAACCTTTCAAATTATGGACATGGATAACTGCAAATAATGATAGGCCAGATGATTCTTTCGAAGAAGAATTTAAAAAATATGCCGATAATGATATTGAGGCGCTTTTAATTAATACCTATGGCAACCCTGAAAATCTGGCTAGATTAGTTCCCATTGCCCAAAAATTTAATTTGGAGGTACACGCTTGGATGTTCACATTAAATAGACCTGGCGATAAAATTGCGGAGCAACACCCAGAATGGTACGCCGTAAGTAGGGATGGGAAATCTTGCTATGACGAACCACCTTACGTAGGCTATTATAAATGGTTATGCCCTACGAGGAAAGAATCTAGGGAACACATTCTAAGACTCATCGAAGGCCTTGTTAAAGTGGAAGGAGTAAGTAGTTTCCATTTAGATTACATCCGCTATTCGGATATATTTCTGCCCATAGGCCTACTTCCCAAATATAATTTGATTCAGGATGAAGAACTGCCCAGATATGATTTTTGTTACTGCGAAGTATGTGTATCAGAATTTGAGAAAATACATCATAAAAATCCAAAAGATTTCAATAATCCTGCGATAGACATGGAGTGGAAAAATTTTAGGTTGAACCGTGTAAAAGCCATTGTGGATGATGCTTATGAAATTGCTCATGCCAACAATAAGTTACTTACGGCAGCGGTATTTCCCTATCCAGAAATGGCCGATCATATGGTACGCCAACGTTGGGACAAGTGGAACGTTGATGTGGTTTTACCAATGATTTACAATGTGTTTTATAATGAGGAAATAGATTGGATCGGTTACGCCACCAAACAGGGCGTGGAAGATTTAAAAGAAAAAGATACCGAATTACATACCGGAATCTATGTGCCGGGTATGAGTGCTGAAGAATTAAAAGAGGCTATTCATCAGGCAAAAACCAATGGAGCAATGGGCGTTTCATTCTTTGACGGGCCTGCCATTACAGATGAACAGTGGGAGGTTATAAAAAATTCAAAAAAAGGTTAGCGAAATAAAATAGATGACTAAAATTCTTGGCGCATACCATAGTTATGGGAAGAGGTGCCATTTTAATCCTTTATGATTCCAAACAGTTTAAAGCATAAATCAATGTTCTAATTTTTATGGATAAGAATTCTTTGAAAGGCCTTAATTCATACTTTAAATAAAATCTGTTCATATTCCGAAATATGCTGAATATCGACAGAATAGTACTATAACGTTTTCGTTCTAACGTTCTTTAGCTTTTCACAATTGCTATTAGTCGAATATTTTATACTTTTAGTTAACAACTCGTCACTTTTAATGTAACTATTTTGAATACCTAACTAAACTCAACTTTATGAACAAAAAAATCTTAAGTTTTTTGACTCTGGTGTCATTGCTCTTTTTTCAGGGCGTAATTGCACAGGACAACACGATATCGGGCACGGTGACAGACGATTCTGGTGCACCTCTTCCCGGGGTCAATGTTGTGGAGAAAGGAACATCTAATGGAACTTCCACGGATTTTGACGGAAACTACACCATTAGTGTTGGAAACAATGCGGTCCTAGTGTTTTCATCCTTAGGGTATGAAACCAAAGAGGTCTCCGTAAACGGTCAACGTACAATAAACACTTCATTGGCGGAGGATGCTAGCGAATTAGATGAAGTTGTAGTTACCGCACTTGGTATTAAAAAGGAAACTAAGGCACTTGGGTACTCTTTAACGGAGGTGGATGCTGAAGAAATTGCGACTATTAAAACTCCAAACGCTATTAATTCCCTTCAAGGTAAAATTGCGGGTGTGAACATCTCTCAAAACGCTACAGGCGCAGCAGGCTCCAGTAGGGTAATAATTAGGGGCTCTAGTTCCCTATCCGGCGAAAACCAACCATTGTACGTAGTTGATGGAATACCAATTAATAATGGAAACAATGGCGCTGCAAGTTTATGGGGAGGTTCCGATGGTGGTGACGGTATTTCAAGCTTAAATCCTGACGATATTGAGTCCATTTCCGTGCTAAAAGGTGGTGCGGCTTCTGCGTTGTACGGTTCTCGTGCTGCAGGTGGGGTTATTATCGTTACCACAAAATCCGGTAAAAACCAAGAAGGTTTTGGTGTTGAATATAGTAGCCAGGTAACTTTTGACAGGGTGAACACTTCATTACAAGATTATCAAACTGAATACGGACAAGGACTTTTGGGCGCAAAACCTGCCAACACCGATGCGGCCTTAGAGGCTGGTTTCAATTCATGGGGTCCAAGATTTGATGGCAGTCCTGTACCACAATGGGATGGCGTATCAAGACCTTATTCTTATACCGGTAATAATGTAGATAGGTTCTACAGAACGGGCACAACATTCATCAACACCATTGCTTTTACAGATGCAAAGGAAAATCTTTCTTACAGGATGTCGGTATCCGATCTTACAAACGAAGATGTATTACCAAATGCAGGGTTGAACAGAAAATCGTTCTCTTTGAACACAACGGCAGTACTTGGTAAAAAGCTTACCAATAGTGTAAATGCCAAATACATAATAGAGAAAGTACAGAATAGACCAAGATTATCGGATAGTCCTGGGAATGCCAATTTCACTGTAGGTCTTCTCCCTGGAAACTTAAATGTAGTTGATCAATTACCGGCTACGGATGAAAATGGTTTCGAACGCCAGTTTACGAACAACACATTTACGACAAATCCATATTTTGCTGCCTTTAATTTTAGGCGTGAAGATAAAAGGAACAGAATCATAGCTTCGACTTCTTTACGTTATGATTTCAATGATTGGTTATCCTTAACTGGTAGAATGGGTATCGATAACGATGTTATCAGAAGAACCGAGGTGGAACCATTTGGAACTGGTTTTAAACCAAGAGGTGGCCTTACCGAGTCTGAGAGAAGGACCAATCAGGTGGATGCTGATATCATTTTGGCCGCTGAAAGAGATATTACGGACAAGTTCGCAATTTCCGCATTGGTTGGAGCAAACTCAAATCATTTAAGAAGCGAAAATCTTTTCTTGGGAGGTAACGATTTTATCGTTCCTGGACTTGAAGATATAGGAAATACGGTAACTCAGTCTAGAAGCCGTCAGTATTCAGAAAGAAAAATTGGGTCCGTTTATGGCTCATTAGAACTTTCCTATGATCGTTGGGCTTATATTACATTTACCGGAAGAAATGACTGGTTCTCTACCTTGTCGTTTCCTGGTAAAACGACACCTAACGATGATTTTTATCCATCGGTGAATGCTAGTTTAATATTGTCGGATGCTTTCGCTATGCCAAAAATCATAGACTTTTTAAAGCTTAGAGGTGGATATTCAGAAGTTGCCGGTGGGGCTCAAGATCCGTATACATTAGGATTGACCTATCAAATTTTCGGTAATCCACTACAGGGACAACCAACAGGAAATATTAGTAATGGAAGTGTTCCAAATGCAGATTTGGTGGCATTTAGCAAGAGTGAATATGAGATCGGACTTGACTTGCGTATGTTCGGCAATAGACTATCCCTTGACATGGCTTATTATAGCAATGAGACAACCAATGATATCGTAAATGTCGCAACTTCACAAACCTCAGGATTCAATGGGGCCAGTGCAAATCTTGGTAAGATTTCCAATAAGGGGGTTGAGTTTTTAATCAGCGGCTCACCAATTAGAACTTCGGATTTTAATTGGAATGTATCTTTGAACGGTGCTTACAATGAAGGTTTGGTAATAGCAACGGATGATGTTGGTTCCGATGTGAACCTGGATGAACCAAGAACCCGAAATGTAAGGATTACCCATATAGTAGGCGAAAGATACGGTACTATCGTAGGTGTTTCCTATGAAAGGGATGCTAATGGGGTAATCAAATATGACATTGATGCCGATGGTGTTCCAAGGGCGGTAGAAGGAGAGCGAAAAATTCTTGGGGAAGGAGTTCCGCCTTTAACGCTTGGTTTCACAAATTCATTTACCTACAAAAACTTTAACCTTAATTTCTTGATTGATGGTAAGTTTGGCGGACAAATATTTTCGGGAACAAATACCTTGCTGTACGGATTTGGCCTGCATAAGAACACTCTTGAAGGTAGGGAATCTGGTTTAACCGTTTCTGGTATAGACAATGCGACGGATCAAGCATTTACAACAACCGTTGCTCCAGAAAATTTACAGACTTATTGGGGAGAGATAAATGACATTGCCGAAGAATTTGTAGAAGATTCAGATTATATTAACTTCAGACAATTAAGTATTGGGTATACATTGCCACAAAAGGCGTTGGAAAATGTTTTCCTAACCAGTGTAAACGTTTCTTTAATTGCGTCTAACTTATTTTATATTTCTAGGAGTATAGACAATATAGATCCAGAAAGTAATTACGCAGTAGGAAATTCTCAAGGTCTGGAATATTTTGGTGTTCCGTCCTCAAGAAACTATGGTATAACTGTAAACTTAAAGTTTTAAAAAAAAAGTATGAAAAAATTAATTTGTTTATTTATGATGGCGCTAGTTATTGGCGCTTGTGATGACGGGTTTGATGAACTTAACGTAAACCCAACAAAACCGCCTCAGATTGCGGCTGCCAATAAATTAACTGCGGTAATAAAATTTGTTTCAAGCGAGCGTTATGACAATTGGAGAGCAGGTATGATATACCAGTCTACCATGATGCAACATATTGCTACGACGGCCGGATATTGGGATGGGGATAAATATACTTGGAACAGAGGATATGCATCCTCTTTAATGGACCGTTATTATACCGGAGCCATAAAAACTGTAGAAGATTTATTACTACAATTGAATGAAGAAGAAGCACCTGATGAGATGAAGGCTATAGCTAGAATTCTTAGGGTTTTTGCCTTTTCAAGACTAACCGACCTTTATGGTGATGTACCCTATAGCGAGGCGGGTAAAGCCGTAATAGAAGGAATTTTTCTTCCTAAGTACGATGCGCAGAGCGAAATCTACCCGGACATGCTTAATGAATTGGAAGAATCTGCAGCTGCCTTAGGTAGCGGTACCTCCGGTTTTGGTGCGGCCGATGTCATCTATGGAGGCGATCAGGCTAAATGGAAACGATTGGCAAATTCTTTGATGCTCCGTTTAGGGCTCCGTTTAATAAAAGTTGATCCTGCTGCTGCACAGGCTTGGGCCACCAAAGCTATTGCCGGTGGCGTAATGACATCAAACGATGATATCTTTTACTTAAGACACGATAACAATAATAGGAATGGAATCTCTGAAGTTTTTGATGCAGACGGAAATCCAAGAATGTCTAAAACCTTTATCGATTTCTTACAGGACGGTAATGACCCTAGGCTTCCAATATTGGCAGCAAGGAGAGGTGATGGAAGTACAGCTCCTGAGGATTTAATTGGTTTTCCTAACGGTTTAAATAGTGCCATGTTATTGGAAATGACGGGTGAGGAAAACACGGATAATTATGCAGAACCTAATAGGGCAATTCTAGCTGGATTTGATGCGCCTATGATTTTCCAAACCTATGCAGAAGTAGAGTTGATGTTGGCGGAGGCCAACGTTCGTTGGGGACTTGCTGGAGATGCCGAGACACATTATAATAATGGTGTTACGGCAGCCATGAAGCAATTATCCCTTTATAGTGACGCAGCGGCGATAGACGATTCCGCTATTGCGAACTACTTAGCGGCCAAACCCTTTGACGCAGGAAACGCCTTGGAACAAATTAATACACAATATTGGGCTGCAACGTTCTTAAATGAATACGAAACATTTGCAAACTGGAGAAGGACCGGATTTCCGGTATTGGTGCCAGTGAATTTTCCTGGCAATGAGACAGGAGGAACAATTCCTAGAAGACTTACCTATTCTGAAAATGAGGCAAGTGTTAATCCTGATAATTATCAGGCAGCTATAGCCGCTCAAGGTCCGGATATTTTGACCACTAGAGTTTGGTGGGACGTACAATAGTATTTAAAAAACTTTATACCGAATTGTAAAGTTTGAGTTAGTTTTATATTGAGTTGAAAAAGGAGGGGAAACTCTCCTTTTTTTGTACAAAATAGTATCTTGTAATTATGAAAATAAGGTATTGCTATATTTATTTTGCTATTCTTCTTTCCGGTTGTACTCCTACCTCGGAAACCACCGCTGAAAATAAGAAGCTCTTCACTTTGCTTTCACCAGAGGAGACTGGTGTTGATTTTAACAACAACATAAAGGATGACAAGGAAAAAAACATTTTTCTATATGCCAATTTCTATGGAGGTGCGGGCGTAGGAGTCGGGGATTTTAATAATGACGGTTTGCAAGACCTCTTTTTTGCTGGAAACATGGTTCCTGATAAATTATACCTGAACCAAGGAAATCTAAATTTTAAAGATGCTACGACACAATCGGGAATAGAGGATTTTGAAGGTTGGTCTACCGGCGTTACTGTTGCAGACATAAATAATGATGGTCACATGGACATTTATGTAAGCAGGGAACTATATGATGAGAACCCGGATTGGCGCAGAAATTTGCTATATGTCAATAATGGTGATGGTACTTTTAAAGAGGAAGCAAAAAAATATAAAGTAGCTAACACGCAGCGGACCCGACATGCCACTTTTTTGGATTACGACAGGGATGGTTTGCTAGATTTGTTTTTACTCACCCAGCCCCCCAATCCTGGTAGTTTGTCACAATATTTTGATACGGACAACCTTCTGCTTCCTGAATACAAATTAAAGCTTTATAAAAACAAAGGAGGTTATTTTGAGGACGTCACAGAAAAATCCGGAATACAACGAACAGGGTTTCCCAATGCGGCGTCCGCCAGCGATTTTAATAATGATGGATGGACCGATCTTTACGTAGCCAATGATTTCTACGCCCCTGATTTTCTTTTCATCAATAATCAAGATGGTACATTTTCCAGTATGGAGAAAAATGCCTTAAAACAGACCTCGTATTATAGCATGGGCGTGGATGTTGCCGATATCAATAACGATGAAAATTTGGACATATTCGTACTGGACATGGTTGCAGAAGACAACTTCCGTCTAAAATCTAATATGAGTGGAATGGACATTAGCTCATTTTGGAAAGTAGTGGAAGATGGTGGAGGCTATCAATACATGTACAACACATTGCAGCTCAACAATGGAAATGGCACTTTTAGTAACATCGCGCAATTTGCCGATATGGCGGCTACCGACTGGAGCTGGTCCAACCTAATTGCAGATTTTGACAATGACGGACATAAGGATACGTATGTGACCAACGGTCTGCTGAGGGACATTAGAAATACCGATGCCGACAAAAAGGTCGCTGATTATATTAATACCACTAGGGCAAATTATCTACAGAACAATCCTGATGGGGGAAACATCAGCAGTATCTGGGACATTGTAGATTTAGAAAAAGCAGTGAATATGGTGCCCTCCCAGCCCTTAAAAAATTATGCGTATAAAAATGAAGGGGATTTAAACTTCAATAAGATAGCCGATGAATGGGGACTTGATGAGGAGTCATTTTCGAACGGTTCGGCTTATGCAGATCTGGACAACGATGGTGATCTGGACTTGGTCGTAAACAACATAAACAGGGAAGCTTTTATTTACAGGAATAATTCAGAAGTACTTCCAAATACAAACTTCTTAAGAATTGAGTTGACGGATAATCAAAACAGACCTCTATTTGGAACAAGAATCAATGTATATACTGAAAATGGTGTACAGACTCAAGAAACCACGAATGTCAGAGGTATTTACTCCACAAGTGAATCGATTGTACACTTCGGATTAAAAGACCTTACAGAAGTTGATAGCTTAGTGATTCAATGGCCAAACGGAAACAGAACAGCTAAGCAAGATATTGATGCCAATCAAGTTCTAAAAATCGCAATGGATGCATCCAACCAGAAAAATAATTACGATTTTGGAAACACAGAAAATCATCTCTTTGTGGATCAAACATCAACTTTTTCCGGGACATTTTTACATCAGGAAAACAACTTTGACGATTTTGAAGAACAAATACTTTTGCCCCACAAGCTGTCCCAATTTGGTCCAGCTTTATCGACAGGAGATATTAATAATGATGGTTTAGACGATTTCTATGTTGGAGGTGCAGCTGGTCAGTCCCCTACGCTATTAGTTCAAGATAAGAATGGGGATTTTGCCAAGAGCAATACTTCTTTTTGGGACAAAGAAGCACCTTATGAGGATGTGGATGCGGTCTTTGTAGACATTAATAATGATGGGTTTCAGGACCTTTACGTTGTAAGTGGCGGTAATGCCTATAAACAAAATGACTTTCATTATACAGATAGACTTTACTTGAATGATAGTCGTGGAGGTTTTAACAAGGGGGCAATTCTGAACGCAAATAGAATAAGTGGTTCGGTGGTCAAAGCATCTGATTACGATAAAGACGGGGATATAGATCTATTTGTAGGGGGAAGACACACCCCGCATAAATATCCCGTTCCTACCTCAAGCATGTTACTGATTAACGAGAATGGAGCATTGAAAAATGGCACCAAAGAACTATCTCCAGAGCTGACCGATATTGGAATGATTACAGATGCGGTATGGTCAGATTATGACGGGGATGATGATTTGGATTTAATAGTGGTTGGCGAATGGATGCCGATTACCATTTTCGAAAACAAAGATGGCATACTGGCCAAAATAGAACCAACGACTCTGAAAGAAACCGCTGGTTGGTGGTTTAGTATTGAACAAGGTGATTTTGATGAAGACGGAGATATGGATTTTATAGTGGGAAACCTTGGACTCAATTACAAATACAAAACCAGTCCTGAAAAACCGTTTGATATTTATTTTAATGATTTTGATGGTAACGGCGATGGAGATATTGTTCTTGGATATTACAACAATGACAAACACTTTCCATTAAGGGGTTTTTCATGTTCATCCCAACAAATTCCAGCGCTCAAGGATAAAATTGGAAAATACGACGTGTTTGCTTCTTTGGAATTAAAGGAGGTTTACGGGGAAGAGGAATTAAAAAATTCACTGCATTACGTAACCGACACCTTTGCCTCGGTTTACATGGAGAATTTGGGAGATGGGAATTTTAAAATTACCGACCTTCCCAATCTGGCTCAATTATCCAATATCAATGATTTGCTCGTTAGGGATTTTAACGATGATGGATTTTTGGACGTACTTGCCGTTGGAAATCTATTTGTTTCGGAAATAGAAACCCCCAGAAATGACGCAAGTACAGGACTTCTTTTGTTAGGTGATGGCAAGGGTACGTTTGATGTCCGCCGTGGCGCAACTATAGGATTTTATGCTGCAAAAGACGCAAAAAAAATTATTGAGGTTTCAACGGGAGATCAACGAAATATTTTGATTGGAAATAACGATGATGTTTTACAACGTTTTACGTTTTACAAGGACAAGGGAAAATCTCCAATATTCTAGAATAAAAGGTTGGAAAACTAATTTTCCTTTGGTATCGCAATAGTCAATCCACCATTCCCGGTTCCCTGTTTTCGGTCCCCTCTAACTCCAATAGGGAATCCCCTAAACGAAACCGGATGTCGTTTGCCAATAACTGTATTTTCTCAACCACCTCTGGGTTTTCTGCGGCCACATTGTTTGTTTCACTTTTGTCATTGACTACATCATAAAGCTCAATCTCGTCCATTTCAACCATTTTGTAATCCCCAGGTAGACCATCTTTACCAGGCTCTTGCCCTTCCATAGTTCTATAGGTGTGCGGAAAGTATAATTTCCAGTTGCCATAACGAACCCCAAAAAGTTCGTTTACCCTGTAATAAAAGAAATAAGCCTCTTGTGGACTTTCCGCTGTTTCCCCTTTAAACAACTTCCAAGCGCTTTTCCCATCAATCTTATTATCAGAAAGTTTTGAACCCGTTGCATCGGCGATTGTGGGTAGAATATCAATAGCCATAAGTGGCGTATCACTCACTTTGCCTGAGGGGACAACACCTGGATATTTAACTAAAAACGGTTCTCTTTGCCCTCCCTCCCATGCCGTTCCCTTTCCTTCACGCAGTGGGAATGCACTGCCTGCATGGTTTCCGTAAGACAACCAAGGACCATTATCTGAGGTGAAAATCACTATCGTATTTTCTTCCAACCCGTTGGACTTTAAAGCTTTTATTATCTCCCCGACAGACCAATCAATTTCCAAAATCACATCGCCATAAAGACCTCTTTCGGATTTGCCCTTAAATTTATCAGAAACAAATAACGGCACGTGGGGCTGTGGATGGGGCACGTACAAGAAAAAAGGTTTTTCCTTGTTCCGGTTGATGAAATCCACACTAAGCTCTGTAATCTGGGTAGTCAATTGAGACTGCTCTATCAAAGTATCAATCACAGTTTCATTTTCGTACAAGGGTAAATCGGGAAAATTAAAAATAGTTCCCTGTTGTGGGTGATATGGCCACATATCGTTGGAATAGGGAATTCCGAACCATTCATCAAAACCATGACGCGTGGGAAGAAATTTCTCATGGTGACCCAAATGCCATTTACCAAATATGCCCGTTTTATAACCATGCTGCTTTAGCATTTCTGCTAGGGTTAGTTCAGAATCGTTAATACCGTTCTTATTCCCTGGTCCAAGGGCATTATGGATACCAATTCGATTAGGGTAGCATCCCGTTAAAATTCCAGCCCTTGATGCCGAACAAACGGCTTGGGCCGCATAATAGTTGGTAAACATTGTTCCTTCCTCAGCCATACGGTCCAAGTTCGGTGTAGCAATATCGTCGGCTCCATAAACACCAACGTCCGCATAACCTTGATCATCCGTAAAGATTAGTACGATATTAGGCGGTCTTTGCTCTTCTTCACCATCTTTTTGTTTTTTTGAATCTGTACATCCAATTAATAGGATAAACCCCAGTAATACTAAAATCCTGTTCAAAATTTAAAAATTCAGTTCTTAAACTAAATATATTGCAAAAAATAGAATATTGTTGAGATTTGCTGAATTATATGGAATGTCTCTGTTATTCCAAATAGAGCTCAACCAGTCCTGGAGGAGTAGCGACGTGAACAATCTTTGTTTCGCGGTCAACTTTTCTTATTATTTCATCATTAATAGGGATAAGCAATTGCTTGTCTCCTTTTAAGACTTCAAAAAGGGCTTGTGCCGTACTATCGTTTACGCTTTGAATAATTCCAATATCTCCATGCACCTCATCCATTACAGTAAAACCGATAACCTCATGAAAATAGAATTTGTTACCGGAAAGTGTTGGCAACATATTTAGCGGTAGATATAGTGATGAACCCATTATGCGGTCTGCGTCCGATTCGGTTTTCACTTCTTCAAAGTCAATACGCAGTAAATTGGATTTGTGCAACCGACATCTATCAATAAAAAATGGAACCAGGTTGTTTCCTAAAGAAACAAATACTGATTCCATATTTTCGTAAACTTCAGGATCGTCCGTATCTAATTTAACAAGAACTTCTCCCTTGAAACTATATTTTGAAACGATTTTACCTAGGTAGAAACAATCTTCCTTTCGCATCGTTTCAGATTTTCTTAATTATTCTTCCTCCCCGGTCTTAGCAGGCTTCACTTCTTCATCGCTCTTCTCCATCACTTCTTCAACAGAAGGTGCTTCCTTCATTTCTTCATTGGCCTCAATAACCTCTTCCTCAACTATTGGAGCTACAGGTGTTGTATCAGCATTATCTAAGTCCGGTTGCGGAGTTTCTGGTGTTTCCACGATTGCTTCAGGAGTAGGGGCTTCTTCTAAAGCCTCTACTTCTTCCTCGGCACTTACGCCTTCGGGAGTTTCAGGTAACGCAGCGGCAGCGGCTTCCGCCTCACGTTTTGCATTTACTTCTTTCTCTGCCTCCAGAGCTTTGGCCCTAGCCTCAGCTTTTTCCTTGTCTAGTCCGCCAACTTTAGCAGCTACAGATGCTTCTTTCTCGGCTAGCCAAGCATTGAATTTCTCTTCCACTTGCTCTTCGGTTAGCGCTCCTTTTCGAAGTCCACCCAATAAATGGTGTTTTAACAACACCCCTTTATATGATAAAATGGCTCTGGCCGTATCAGTAGGTTGTGCCCCATTTTGCAACCATTGTACAGAATTATCAATATTTAATTCAATAGTTGCTGGATTGGTATTAGGGTTGTAGATTCCTAATTTCTCCAAAAATTTACCATCTCTTTTTGCGCGTGCATCCGCTGCTACTACCCAATAGAATGGCTTTCCTTTCTTCCCGTGTCTTTGTAATCTAATTTTAACTGGCATATCACATTAATTTGTAGGGTGCCCGACCCTGATTATTAATTCATTTTGCTTTACTTAAAGCGGGTGCAAATATAAATCAATAAATCTGATAGTGCAACGCATTTTAAACTGGATTCTTAATTTCATTTGTTAATTGCCTTAACGTATACTTCCATAAACCGTTAAATCTATGCTAAACCCCCGTAAATACTTGTGTTTCCGAGATATTCTGTTATCTTATATAGTGTTGTTATTGAGAGTCAATAGCACATACGAATTTAAAATGATAAGAGATAAATGAAGTATTCAGAAAAAATTTCAAACAAATTAAACGATTTATTAACACGTACATATGACGCCGAGAAAGGATATAAGTTGGCACAAGAAAAGATAGACAATCCATCCATAAAAAAATTCTTAGGCGATAAAATTCAGCAACGATACAATTTTGGACATGAATTGAAGGATGAAATAACCAAATTTGGAGAATTACCAGAAAAAGGTGGAAGTCTGAAGGGAGACATTCATAGAACATGGATGAATTTAACATCCTCAATATCTAGTGATGATACCGAAAGAATATTGGAAGAAGTTGAACGCGGCGAGAAGGCAAGTCTAGACGAATATAATGAGATATTAAGTGATGAGGATATGATACTCGCGCCATCTACCGAGAGTTTATTGGTAAAGCAAAGAGATGCGATTAAAAAAGCACTGAATGCTGCTAAAAGGTACGAAGAAGCGGTATCCTAATAAGCTAACACAATTACCAAATCAAATAGAAAACGGAGGATTTACCTCCGTTTTTTTATGGTTATTCCCTATCAACGAGTTGATCTTTTCCTTTCACGAGATTTTTTTGATGTTCCTTCACGAGCTCTCTGATTTCTGAAATAATAGCTGGATGTTTATCGGCTATATTAAAATGCTCTCCGGCATCAAAGGCAAGATTGAATAAAAGGGGAGGCTCGTGAACTTCTCGTTCACCAAACGCTCCATATGCTCCTTGGGTAATAAAATGGGCTTTAAAATCTCCAAGACGTGCTGCAAAAAGATTTGTACCTCTATAATAAAGTACACTTTTTCTGGTACTGGGCATTCCATTTAATAGTGTCTCGCTCAAATCAATGCCATCTATAATACGGTCACTCGGAACGGCCACTCCCGCCAGTTGGCTGAATGTCGAAAAAATATCCATAGTACTACCTAAATCCTGAACCACGCCCTTTTGAATAAGACCAGGACCCCAAAATATGGTTGGCTCACGCACACCGCCTTCCCAAGTGGTACCTTTTCCAGCCCGTAATGGTCCAGCACTTCCTCCATTATTTTCAAAGGGCAACCATGGCCCATTGTCAGAAGTAAAAACTATAATCGTATTTTCTTCAAGTCCTTGTTCTCTGAGGGCCGTAATTATTCTACCAACGCCGTTGTCTATTTCCTCTACAACATCACCATAAAGACCACGTTTGCTTTTTCCTAAGAAGTCTTTGGAGGCAAAAAGCGGTATATGTGGTAAGTTATGGGCTAAATATAAAAAGAAGGGGTCCTCATTTATGTTGTTGACAAAATTTACCGCCTCTTCAGAATATCTCTTGGTAATAGTATTTTGATTTGCAGGGCGTTCAATGATTTTAGTATCCCTTAGTAATGGAACATTAAAGTATTCAGTTTTGATGGAGTCATCCGGTTGCCTCCAAAATTCCCAATAATCCATAGTATTATCAACTCTATCCATGTCATTGGAATAGGGTATACCAAAGTAGGAGTCAAAACCGTTGTTGGTAGGTAAAAACTCTTCTTTGTGTCCCAAGTGCCATTTACCAATTGCCGCAGTCGTATACCCTGCTTTTTTTAATTGTTCGGCAAGTGTTATTTCATAACTGGGCAGACCATTTTTTGAGTTGGGGAAAAGCACTCGGGTCTCATTACTTGCCATGCCGCTCCTCACCGGCAACCTACCTGTTAAAAGCGCAGCTCTACTAGGCGTACACACACTTGCCGCAGCATAAAAGTTGGTCCATTTTTGGCCCTCAAAAGCCATTCTGTCCAAATGAGGAGTATTTATGGATGGATTACCAAAAACCCCCAGGTCACCATAGCCTAAATCATCGGCAAAAATAATTATGAAATTGGGTGACTTTCTTTGATTTTCTTGAGCTTTTAACGACGGAAATAGCCCTAAGAGGAGCAGGATTAAAAATTTTATTGATATAAGAGAATATTTTGTAGTCCTCATTTTTTCCATTATTCTGTATAAGGAAAGGTAAGAATTTAAAAAGATTTCAAAATATTATAAAAGCAGGTTGATAACTCATGACAACTCATCTTTTCCAGACAACAGCTTTTGAGTATTTTTATATGTTTAAATCTGTCGAATAAACAATCCGAGGCCCATCCCTCGCAACTTATAACTTTTATGTACCTCATCTTTGATACCGAAACTACCGGACTTCCTAAAAACTGGAACGCTCCCATAACCGATACGGATAACTGGCCGCGCTGTATACAAATTGCGTGGCAATTGCACGATGCCATGGGAAACCTAGTGGAACATCAAGATTATTTGGTACGTCCGGACGGTTTTAATATTCCCTATGATGCAGAACAAATTCATGGCATCTCCACCGCTCTGGCCGAGCAAAAAGGAGTTGCGTTGCATGAAGTTCTAGAGAAGTTCAACGAGGCAATGTCTAAAACCAAATTCATCGTCGGCCAGAATGTTGGTTTTGATTTGAACATTATGGGAGCGGAGTTCCATAGGTTGGGTATCGAAAACCCCTTACAGGAACTCCCCGTTTTGGATACTTGTACCGAGCATACGGCACAGTTATGCCAAATTCCTGGAGGGCGTGGAGGTAAATTTAAACTTCCTACGCTGACAGAATTACACCAATATTTATTTGGGGAGCCGTTTGGAGAAGCCCATAACGCAACAGCGGATGTAGAGGCCACTACCCGCTGTTTTTTAGAATTGGTTCGTAAAAAACAATACACCACGGAACAACTGGATGTTGAACCGGATTATTTCGAAAATTTTTCCGAGGCAAACCCTAAAGAGATTCAACTCATAGGCCTTAAACACATCAACCTTAAAAAAGCATCAAAAAAAATCGCCGATGCGCTTTGGGAAAAGGATACTGGTGGGGTGTCACAGGCAGAAATCAAGGAAAATGTAAAGACTTTAGAGGAAGCCACCTATGTGCATTTGCATAACCATAGTCAGTTCTCCGTATTGCAGTCCACCATTGCCGTAACAGATTTAGTTAAATCAGCGGCAGCCAATAATATGCCGGCCGTGGCCATAACCGATCACGCCAACATGATGGGTGCATTCCATTTTGTAAAGGCGGTAAAGGCTCAAAATAATAGCATTAAGGAAAAGAATGAAGCTGCAATTGAAAAAGGGGAAGAACCAGTAGCTCAAGAAATAAAGCCTATCATCGGTTGTGAATTTTTTGTTTGCGAAGACCATTCCAATAAGAATGTTAAGGACTACGGATATCAAGTTGTACTGTTGGCAAAGAACAAAAAAGGATATCATAATTTGGCAAAGATGTCATCCATTGCCTATACGGATGGCTTCTATTATGTGCCTCGAATCGATAAAAAAATAATACAACGGTATAAGGATGATATCATAGTGCTCACCGGAAATCTATACGGGGAGATTCCCGGCAAGGTTTTGAACGTTGGGGAGAACCAGGCCGAGGAAGCATTGCTTTGGTGGAAAGAAGAATTCGGTGATGATCTGTATATGGAAATCATGCGCCATGGGCAGGAAGATGAAGATCGTGTGAATCAGGTATTGATTAATTTTTCCGAAAAACATAAGGTTAAATTGGTCGCTACGAACAACACTTACTATTGTGCCAAGGAGGATGCGGATGCACATGATATTTTGCTCTGCGTAAAGGATGGGGAAAAGCAGGCTACGCCAATTGGCAGAGGACGTGGCTATAGGTACGGTTTACCCAATCAGGAATATTATTTTAAGTCGCAAGACGAAATGAAGACCTTGTTCAAGGACTTGCCCGAAGCCATTCTGAACATTTCCGAAATTGTAGATAAAATAGAACCTTTTGAACTAGCGCGAGATGTACTGTTACCCAAGTTTGATATTCCGGAAGCTTTCAAAGTTCCAGAAGATGAGGCAGACGGTGGTAAGAGAGGCGAAAATGCATATCTAAGACATATCACCTATGAAGGTGCAAAAAAAAGGTATGCAGAAATTACTCCAGAGATTGAGGAACGAATAGATTTTGAGCTCAAAACGATTGAGAATTCCGGTTACCCGGGATACTTTTTGATTGTTGAGGATTTCATACGTGAGGCTAGGAATATGGATGTAAGCGTAGGTCCGGGACGTGGATCGGCGGCAGGTTCTGTTGTAGCCTACTGCCTTAAGATTACGAACATAGACCCTCTTAAGTACGACCTACTTTTTGAGCGATTTCTAAATCCGGATAGGGTTTCCATGCCGGATATTGATATCGATTTTGATGATGAAGGCCGTGGAAGAGTTATGGACTATGTCATCAAGAAATACGGGGCTAATCAGGTTGCCCAGATTATTACGTACGGTACCATGGCCGCAAAATCATCTATTCGTGATACTGCCCGTGTACTCGATTTGCCCTTGGGAGATGCTGATCGTATAGCGAAGCTGATTCCTACCATGTCCAAACTAGGAAAGATTTTTGGACAGTCCGATGCCGATCTAAGAAAAAAATTCCGTGCGGATGATTACGAAAAAGTAAACCAATTACTCAATATCCATGACGGTGATGATTTAGAAGGTCAGACGCTCAAAATGGCCCGGACCTTAGAGGGCTCGGTTAGGAATACCGGAATCCATGCCTGTGGGGTCATCATCACCCCTAGTGATATCACAGATTTTGTTCCTGTAGCCACGGCCAAGGATTCCGATTTGTATGTTACCCAGTTTGATAACTCCGTTGTGGAGAGTGCCGGCTTATTGAAGATGGATTTCTTGGGATTAAAAACCTTGACCTTGATTAAGGATACGGTCAAAATTGTAAAGGCCAAGCACGGTATTGAATTGGTGCCCGATGATTTTCCGTTGGACGATGAAAAGACCTATGAACTTTTCCAGCGTGGCGATACGGTAGGTATATTTCAGTATGAATCGCCCGGGATGCAGAAACATATGAAGGATTTGAAGCCTTCGGTTTTTGATGACTTAATTGCCATGAACGCACTCTACCGTCCAGGACCCATGGAATACATTCCGGATTTTATCCAACGAAAGAATGGAATGGCAGAAATTAAGTACGACCTGCCCGACATGGAGGAGTACCTTAAGGAGACCTATGGTATCACCGTTTACCAAGAGCAAGTGATGTTGCTTTCCCAAAAACTGGCCGGCTTCTCCAAAGGTGATGCTGACGTTCTCCGAAAAGCGATGGGTAAGAAAATATTTTCCGTACTCCAAAAAATGAAACCCCAATTTTTGGAAGGTGGGGCGGCAAATGGTCACCCAGTAGAAACACTGGAAAAAATCTGGAAGGACTGGGAAGCGTTTGCCGCATATGCGTTTAACAAAAGTCACTCTACTTGCTATGCGTACATTGCCTACCAAACGGCCTACCTAAAGGCGCACTACCCTGCCGAATACATGGCCGCGGTTTTAAGCAATAATATGAACGACATAAAGCAAGTGACCTTTTTTATGGAGGAGTGCAAGCGTATGGGATTAGAGGTATTAGGTCCGGATGTTAATGAATCTTATTACAAGTTTGCCGTAAACAAAGAAGGAGCCGTGCGTTTTGGTATGGGGGCCATAAAAGGAGTTGGCCGCTCCGCTGTGGAGACCATAGTGGAAAACCGAAAAAAAGACGGCCACTATAAGTCGGTTTTTGATTTGGCTAAAAGAATTGATCTAAGGTCCGCCAATAAAAAAGCATTCGAAAATCTGGCCGTAGCGGGAGGTTTTGATTCTTTTGGGACAACACATCGCGCACAATATTTTCACGACGAAGGAGATGGTATCACTTTTCTTGAAAAAGTGATTAAATCCGCCGCAAAATATCAAGACAACAAAAATTCCTCGCAAATGGATATGTTCGGTGGGATGAGCGAAGCTGAAATACCGGAGCCCGTAGTACCACCCTGCGATGAATGGGGAACAATGGAAAAGTTGCGTAGAGAAAAAGAAGTGGTTGGAATATATATTTCTGGACATCCACTGGACGATTTTAAAACGGAAATCAATGCTTTTTGCAATGCGGGCGTCTCCAGTGCAAACGAATTAGAAAACTATATAAATCGAGAGCTTTCGTTCGCAGGGGTAATTACGGACGTGCAGCATCGAGTTTCCAAGAACGGGAAAGGATGGGCAGTCTTCTGCATGGAAGATTATACGGATTCCTTCGAGTTTCGAATTTTTGGAGAAGAGTACTTAAAATTCCGTCATTTTTTAATGATAAACTCTTTTGTCTATCTGAAAGTATATGTTAAGGAAGGTTGGATCAACCGTGAAACCGGTAAGAAAGGTGAGCCTCGAATTCAATATAACAGTTTTATGCTACTTCAGGAAGTCATGGACAGTTATGCTAAAAAACTGACCATTAAACTCAATATCGACGAACTAAAAAAGGAGGGCATTCATCAATTAAAGGATACGCTTGTATCCCATAAGGGAAATCATCCTTTAAACTTTGTAGTGTATGAAATGGAAGAACAAATTAAAGTGAACTTATCCAGCAGAAAACAAAAAGTTCAAATCTCCTGCGAGCTTTTAAAGCAATTGGAGGAGAACCAGGTACACTATAAATTGAATTAACTTAGAATTTGACCATTAGCTCAAAAAACGTTTGAATAGACAAGATTGATACTGATATAGTCAAAACGTCTTTTATAGTGGTAAGGATTGAGCAAATTATTTGACTAACTTTGCGTAACCGATAAAAGTAAAAGAAATGGCATTAGAAATAACAGACGCTACTTTTGATGAGGTAGTATTAAAAAGTGATAAACCTGTAGTAGTAGACTTCTGGGCGGCGTGGTGCGGTCCTTGTAGAATGGTAGGCCCAATAATCGACGAGGTTAGTAAGGATTATGAAGGAAAGGCGGTTGTGGGAAAGGTCGATGTAGATGCAAATCAGGAATTTGCGGCTAAATATGGTGTCCGTAACATTCCAACGGTATTGGTTTTCAAAGGTGGTGAAATTGTAAGCAGACAAGTTGGGGTATCCCCAAAGAAAGTCTATACAGATGCAATTGATGCCGCATTATAAATAAAAGATTTAAGATTTTATTAAAAAGGCCTGACAGTTGTCAGGCCTTTTTTTGTCATATCTTAGACAAATGAACCTACAATCCGAATTAAACAAGGCCTCGCTTTTCCAAAATCTGGAACTTCTGGCGGATCAAGTCGTGGAAGGTTTCATCAGTGGTATCCACAAGAGTCCGTTTCACGGCTTTTCTGCCGAATTCGCGGAACATAAAATTTACAATAATGGCGAAAGCACCAAACATATAGATTGGAAGCTTTTTGCCAAGACCGATAAACTCTATACCAAACGCTACGAAGAAGAAACTAACTTAAGATGCCATATGATCTTGGATAATTCGGCATCCATGTATTATCCACAGGTAAAAGAACAGGGACTTGGAAACCTTAACAAAATTGGATTTTCAGTTCTCGCAATAGCTGCCTTAATGAACGTGCTAAAGAAACAGCGAGATGCCGTGGGCCTTAGTATTTATTCAGATAAGTACAATTATTACTCCCCAGAAAAAGGAAGTGAAAGACATTTTCAAATGCTTTTGGCCGAACTAAGCGAAATTAGTATGGCCGAGCAACCCCCAAAAGAAACGGCCACCTATACCTACTTACACCAAATTGCGGAAAAGATAAAACGCCGTAGTCTTATTTTTTTGTTTACGGATATGTTCCAAACAGAAAAATCGGACGCCGAACTTTTTGAGGCCCTACGCCATTTAAAATACAATAAGCATGAAGTTGTACTCTTTCATTTACTAGATAAGGAGAAAGAACTACACTTCAATTTTGAGAATACCCCAAAAAGGTTCTTGGATGTTGAAACCGGTGAGTACCTAGACCTATATGCCGATAACATCAAAGAGGCCTATGAGCAGGAATTGACTAATTATCTTTCCACTATAAAACTCAAATGCTCCCAATATAGAATCAAATATGTAGCTGTTGACATAAAGGCCGATTTTTCTACCATTTTAAATACCTTTCTGGTAGAACGTCACAAATTTTTATAGCTAGAACTTATTTTTAAATAAAATTGTTTGTGCAATTGAATAAGCAATGTATATTTGCACACGCTAAACGCCACGGTCTGGTAGTTCAGTTGGTTAGAATACCTGCCTGTCACGCAGGGGGTCGCGGGTTCGAGTCCCGTCCAGACCGCAAAAAGCCTTCAACTTTCGTTGAAGGCTTTTTTGTTCGAAAAGGTAACTAACGCACTTGCATCGAAAAAGACCTTTGAACTTGTTCAGATGTGCAATTTAAGAGGTGAATGGTAGGCTTCCGGCACGAAACTTTGTTTCGCTCGCTTCATATACTCTAAAATCTTGTGAAATTTTAGGTGTCATTAAAAGAGACCATGAATAGGACTTCTGTTTGATAAACGTTTAGCTTGTTGGAAATTCGTCCATTTAATTAGGCGTTTTAAGGATTAATAATTTTTTTGTCGTCACAGTTTTAGGGTAATTTTCGTAATATTTTTTCCTATTTATAACTTCGTTGTTTTACTTGGATATCCTTAAAAAGTAATTTTTCCTTATGTAGTTTCGCCTCGCCGGGTTTGCCCACAAACTCCCAAGCTGCTACATAATTGTAGTTGATATCATCGCGAAGTGCCTCTCCGTCGTCAGTCTTGAATTCCAGTCTGTAATGCGCGCCACAAGATTCCTCTCGGTTAAGCGCGTCCTTTGCATATAGTTCGCCCAATTCCAGAAAATCCGCTAATCGGCAGGCCTTAGCCAATTCCGTATTAAGTTCATTGGCAGTGCCCGGAACGATTACTTGTTGCCAAAATTCATCTCGTACAGCGGCTATTTCCAGCATTGCAGTCTCCAAGCCTTTCCTATATCTGTTTATGCCACAATGTTGCCACATAATGACCCCAAGCTTTTTATGAAAGTAATCAACAGACTTGGAACCCTTAATGCTGAGCAGTCTGTCTATACGTGCTGTCACATTACCCTCTGCGGCTATGAATTCATCCGAAGTAATCGGAATGGTTCCTGTACCTATATCGTTGGAGAGGTAGTGCCCAATAGTGTAAGGCAGTATGAAGTAACCATCTGCGAGACCCTGCATCAGCGCCGATGCACCAAGTCGATTAGCCCCATGGTCAGAAAAATTGGCCTCCCCGATGGCATAAAGACCAGAAACCGTGGTCATTAAATTATAGTCCACCCAAAGACCCCCCATGGTATAGTGCGTGGTAGGATATATCATCATAGGCACTTCATAAGGGTCCAGGTCGGTGATTTTTTTATACATTTGAAATAAATTACCATACTTTGTCTTAAGTACTTCTTTACCTAATTCTAAAATTAGGGTGTTATTATTTTCGTCCAGTCCTTTTTTAAGCACCTCTTCCCTACCAAACCGTTGAATGGCGAAAGCAAAATCTAAAAAGACGGCTTGGCCGGTCACATTTACCCCATAACCTGAATCACAGCGTTCCTTGGCCGCCCGGGAAGCGACATCTCTAGGTACAAGATTGCCAAATGCAGGATATTGCCGTTCCAGGTAATAGTCCCTATCCGCATCAGGTATATCCTCTGCTTTTTTTCGACCTTCACGAATTTCTTTTGCATCCTCTAGACTTTTTGGCACCCATATACGGCCATCGTTTCGCAAAGATTCCGACATCAATGTTAATTTCGATTGGTTAGGCCCACCCACAGGAATGGCGGTAGGATGAATTTGATTAAAGCAGGGGTTCGCCAAAAAGGCGCCACGCTTATGGGCTTTCCAAGCAGCCGATGCATTACATCCCATGGCATAGGTAGAAAGATAAAACAGATTGCCATAGCCGCCAGAAGCAATAACAACGGCGTGTGACGAATGACTATCTATTGCCCCAGTTACCAAATTTCTAGTGACGATGCCACGGGCCTTCCCATCTATAATAACCACGTCCATCATTTCGTGCCGAGTGTACATCTTAATCTTGCCCTTACCAATTTGCCGATTCATTGCCGAATATACCCCTAACAATAGTTGCTGACCCGTTTGTCCTTTGGCGTAGAATGTACGGGATACCTGTACCCCACCAAAAGAACGATTATCTAGAAGTCCCCCATATTCACGGGCAAAAGGAACGCCTTGGGCTACGCACTGATCAATAATACTTGAGGACACTTCTGCAAGGCGATATACATTCGCCTCTCTGGAGCGATAGTCTCCACCTTTTATGGTATCATAAAATAGGCGATAGACCGAGTCCCCGTCACCTTGATAATTTTTGGCCGCATTGACACCGCCTTGGGCGGCAACCGAATGGGCACGCCGCGCGGAATCCTGAAAGCAGAAGGATTTGACATTGTAACCCAATTCCGCTAATGTAGCAGCGGCCGACCCTCCTGCCAGTCCAGTACCCACCACAATAATATCCAAAGAACGTTTATTGGCGGGACTTATCAAGTTCATCTTACTTTTATAAGTTGTCCATTTATCCGATAAGGGTCCTTTTGGTATTTTGGCATCCAACACTGTCATGTAAATTGATTTTAAAAATGTTCATTTAATACGTGATGTGTATCGATCAACGGTCCACCATTCACGATATCTTCCGATGCTTGGTTGATAAATTTATCAAAATTCAGATGAAAGGAATGTGCCAGTTGAATCGATTTGCTGACATAAGCCCCCTTTTGCAACCAGGTGTTCATGGGATCAAGTATTTCCGTAGGAACGCCTTGGCAGTATTTAGGCATATACAGACCAAAAATTGGATGTTGCTCATAGTCTACTTTTTCGAGTTCACCTTTTAGTATAGAAGAAATCATTTTCCGTGTATGTTTCAATTTAATCCGTGAACCTACGCCGTAGGGGCCACCGCTCCACCCTGTATTGATTAGCCATACGTTTACTCCGGCCTCGGTCATCTTTTTACTTAACATCTCTGCATACACAGTGGGGTGTAAGGGCATAAAAGGTTCTCCAAAACAGGCCGAAAACGATGGTACCGGTTCGGTAATACCGGCCTCAGTACCCGCTACTTTAGCCGTGTAACCTGAAATGAAATGATAAGCCGCCTGTCCAGGGGTCAGTTTTGATACCGGAGGTAAAACGCCAAAAGCATCACAGGTAAGGAAAAAAATGTTTGTAGGATTCTTTGCGTAGGAGGGCACCTGAATGTTATCAATGTGTTCAATCGGATAACTTACACGGGTATTCTGCGTAATACTGCTATCTGTATAATCTATTTCATTAGTACCTTTTTTAAAGACGATATTTTCCAAAAGAGCTCCTGGTCTAATCGCCCTAAAAATATCCGGTTCTTTATCCTCGGTGAGATCAATGACCTTTGCGTAACAGCCTCCTTCAAAATTAAAGATCGTATTATCGGCAGTCCAGCCATGTTCGTCATCGCCGATGAGTTTTCGTTCTGGGTCAGCAGAAAGTGTGGTTTTTCCCGTACCAGAAAGCCCGAAAAAGATTGCAGTATCCCCTTTCTCTCCAACATTTGCTGAACAGTGCATGGGCAACACATTTTTTTCTGTGGGAAGAATAAGGTTCAAGGCTGAGAAAATACCCTTTTTCATTTCTCCAGTATAGGCCGAACCTCCCACTAAAGCTATTTTCTTTGTGAAATTTAAAATGGAAAAATTACCACTTCGAATTCCAAAATCTTGCGGATTTTTTGCAACATATCCCGGTGTGCATAGTACCAACCATTCCTCCTCAAAATTTTCAAGTTCCTCTTCGTTCAACCGAAGAAACATATTTTTGATAAAATAATTCGACCAAGGGTACTCGGTAATAGTGCGTACATTCATGCGGTATTTAGGAGCTGCACATACGTAAGCATCCCTAACATAAATCTCCTTTCCCGATAAGTAGTTTGTAATTTCGGTGTGGAGAAGGTCAAAATTTTCAGAACTTAGGGGTTTATTAACCCTTCCCCACCAGACTTTGTCCTTGGTATAATCATCTTTGACCAAAAATCGGTCTTGGGGTGATCTACCGGTAAATTTTCCCGTATTTACGCAAAGCGTACCGTTTTCGGTTTCAGTTCCCATTCCACATTCAACCGTAATTTTTTGAAGCATTTCGGCATCCAAATTGTAATTGGCGTTCGCATTTTTTAATCCATATTTTTCCAAATCAATATTTTCCGATATGTTTTCCATACTTATTAATTTTAGTTAAAGATTCATTTTGTATTTCGCAACGATGGAATTGAAGGCTTCTTTTAGTTCATCCGTATTACGGTCTTTTGTTATATGATTAAGAATTATCTTTCCGTTATACCATTGTTTGGTGATTTACAAAAATATGACCCGGGTTTTCCAGTAAACATGACGGTTGTCACGTTTCAAAATAGTTCTATGGCTAATTTTTGTAATCTTACAATGCTTTATGTAACAATTATTCCAACTTCAATCTAAGGGACGGTCGAAAAATTTTGGTATCCAAAACCTTAAAATCATTTGATGAGAAGTTAAAAGAACAAAATTTCTTTAGGGTGCACCAAAGCTATATTGTAAACCTGGCGTATATTCTTTCCTTTAATAGAAAAAACGATACGCTTGAGCTCATCAATGCTATTTCACTCCCCGTTTCTAAACGAAAAAGAAAAGTATTATGCGATTTTTTGAATCGATAACCGAGTTACCAAATACAGGTCACCTTACGTATTCTAATTAATACGTATCGAATTCTAATTCCTTTCCCAAAAACAAATGCTATTACTCTAACTTAATGGTAGTTTGTGCGGTCTTGTTTTTCAGGCAAACGACTATTGCAAAACTTTAACCTCATTTATGATGAAAAGAAAATCAATTTTCGCCACATTGTTTGTTATTGTGCTAACCACTTTTATGATTTCTTGTGAAGACAACGAAGGAAAAACACCAACACCATTACCCAATGCAAATTTATTGACCGATTTTTGGTTCGGTTATTATCAAGAGGATGCCCTTACAAATCCTGAAGATCCTTTACCAGGCTTTATTTATTTGCAAGTACCAGTATCTGGGAATTTTGAAGGAGAATTGTTTTTTTCTTATAGTGGATGTGCAACTGGGGTCGATATTGGAAGAGTAATAGGCACTGCTGCCAACGGTAATCTGGATGGCACATGGTTGGGTAATGTAGATGGTGAAAATGTTGGCGGAAACTACCTTGGGCAGTTAGTGGGCAATGGAATCTATCAAGGCAGTTATACCAATGACGATGGAAAGGTAGAAATCGTTTGTGATGCTGATTTTAGTTATTTCGTAGCCCCAAACGGCACTTGGTTCCTCCAAAAGACCGGGAATAACGAAACACTTGATGTTATCGCTGTTGCCGATACAGATCCGATTACATTAAATTGGAACACCGGTAGCGGTGCTGGTTTAGCGTATAGCGTGGTGGTTATAGATGCTGCATGTTTAGAACAAGATTTAGACCTAGAAGAATGCCTTATGTGGAGCGGAATTTCTACAACCAATTCCATTGTTTATGGCGAGGGAGTGGGTGAAACGGTACCTGCTCAAGGTCTGGTTTCAGGGAATACGTATCTTGCTTCGGTTACATGTATCAATTCATCTGGCCAGGCAACCGCTTCTAGCAATATTACTTTTGTACGGTAAAAAAGTATTTATATTTCAAAGGTACAAATAATATGTAGTAGCTTTTTGTAAAGGCTGTCGATGGCGCGCAACCCGAGCTTAGAATTGCTCAGCGGTATGTCACAACTTGTTTAAGGTGATTATTAGCAGACAAAATGGCGATATCGGAATGGCAACCGAGATATGGGATTTCTTTAAAAGCACATGATGAATTATGTAATGAATTAACCATGAAAAAATATTATATTCTAGTATTAGCACTAGTTGCACTATCAAACGTTACTGCACAAAAAGATATTGAGAACAGTAAAGATTACAGGTTTCTAGATAGACTTCCTGAATATTTCATAAGAACCTATAGTGAAGTAGAATTTGATTCGCATGAATTCCACTATAATGGTAAGAAACAAAATAAAGAAGGTCGAAAATTCATCATAGAATACCGCCAAGATAAATGGAAAAATAAAGATTATGAGTTTCCGACTAGACTTCAGATTTTAAGAAATTACGCTTATGCCATTGAAAAAGAAGGCGGAAGTATCTTATTTGAAAGATATAACGACGAACATGGTTTTTATAGTTTTAAAACCAGTGATGGTAAAGAAATTTGGATTCAGGTCAAAACAGCTATCATGGGTAAATCCCATAAATTGATCGTTATAGATAAGGCAAATATGCGTCAGGACATTGTTATTGATGCTGAACTTATAAAGAACGCTATAGCATTGGAAGGGAAAATTGCGATTTATGGTATTTATTTTGATACCGGAAAAGCGATTATAAAGGGCAGAATCAAAACCTGCATTGATTCAAATAGCAGAATTCTTGCAAAATAACCCAACCAAAACTTTTGGGTAGTAGGTCATACCGATTCTGATGGTTCTTACCAATTGAACAGTCAATTATCATTAGAAAGGGCCATAGCAATAAAAGATGTATTACAAACAAAATACAAGTATAAGAAAATAGGCTTTTTGATGAGGGTGTAGGTACTTTAGCTCCTATAGCTACCAACACCACCGACGAAAGCAAAAAATTAAATCGAAGGGTAGAATTGGTAAAAAAATAAACTAATTAACTGATAAATAGATTGTTATATTTGTGATTCGTTATCTTTATTACTTAGAAACAACAGAACTTTTTAGGTGTTTTTTGTTCCTATTCAATTTTTAAAATAGTTAGATAAAGACAATAATTCAAAATCAGGCTATGATTATGATACATCGTTTATTTTGGGGTTTTATTTTATGTTCAAATATGGTTGTAGTAAGCAAAACTGTTTCTGCTCAAGACTCTTATACCCCAGATCTTGGTTTAAGAAAAAGTATAAGGCAGAATGTTTGGGAAGAGCTAAAACCTTTAACACCAAAGTACAATCAATTTCTGTTTAACTTGGTATTTAAATCCAATGCGTATTTTGAAGAATATGAAAAAGTAGCAACAGCGAAAGACTACATGCCGTATAACCCTACTACGGTAATCACTTTTTTCAGCGCTACTTGCGAAGAAATAAGGGATACTAAAACATATAGTAACGAAGATTTAAAAATACGATTCAATAGCATTAGTTTAGAAAAAGAGCATGTGTCTTTGAGCAATACAGAGCTACAGTTAAAATACGACCCAATGATTCTAAAAGCGATGTGGTTGGCACAGCTGGCACAATCTAAAAACTTAAAAACAGGGGTTGCTCAAAACTTGGCAAAAAAAATACTGGAAAACTATAATAGTAGTAAAGTTCAAGACCAAACTAAAGTAATTGCCGTAGCTTCAAAATCGAATAAAGAGCAGCCCTCTATTTCAAAAAACAATAATAAGATTCACGATGTTATCTTAAGAACCGTAACTTCTTATGGATTAAATGGGGCTTATGTGACGAATAAGGTCAGTATTTTATATGAAAATGGAGATGTGTATACCAACCCAACTGAACCCTTAGAGATTTTTGATATAGTAACATCAAAAAAAGAAAACCAAATAGTTGGGACAGATGGCGAAAAAAAGATGGTATCATTTTCGTTACTCGCAGCAAGAGTAAAAAAGTAGTGAATTGGAAAAAATGGCACCAACTAAGGTCAGCTAAGAAGGGTTTTAGATTGCAAGGTAAATTTAATACCATTGATGCGTTTGGAGGGTCAAAAGTAATCAATGCTAGTACCGTTTATTTTGATAATCAAGGCCGCTTTGCTTGGAAAACAGTGAAAGGTGGTAATACCGCATGGAAACCTATTTTCACAAAAAGCGCATTTGCAGGAACGTATGAAATCAATGCGCATACGATAATATTAAACTACTATAATGGGGTTTCTGAGGCCTATTTCTTTGGTTTATATCCAAAGGATAACATGCATTTTGTTATTGGAGCCAATCATTTTGTGCCATTGAAACCTATCTAACCTTAAGGTGTTGAATACTACCAATAATTAAACTTTCAAACTTAATTTTCAAATCCATAAACTAAATTTCGATGATAAAGTGCTAAATTAATTCGTCTTCACAAAGAATTTAATAGTCTTATAAAAGGAACTATTTAAAAGACTTCTCCTAGAAAAATATGTCCAAATTATCTCCCCCTTGATTTTGACATTTTTCCTACAATTTTACAAGTAGTTTTGCCATACTCTTCTATAAACATTTGAGAACTATTTTTCAATAATTTCAAACTTTTACTGCTGAATCGACCTAATTCAATTGCGATATAATTATGATTTTCTGTTTAAAAAGCTTTAGCTAAACGATTTTTTATGTCTATAATTTTCACATCAACCGTCCAATATTTGGACAATACCGAATTTCAGCTATACCTTAAATAAACATAATGAGTTAAATTTCAATAGGTTACATTTATGGCATATGTTTCGAAGTGAAAGAAGTAATCTTTAATGGTCAACACTAAAGATTTGAGGCCAGTTGATAACGCATAAAAATCCGAAGTTTCACGTAACATTTCAAGAGACTGAGACCTCTTTTATTTTAATAGTAGACAAGGAAATGAAAAGATATCTGAAACTTTACTAGATATGCAAACTTTTATTTTACTTAGAAAAAATAGCTTTATGAAAAAAATTGTATTCTTAGTATGCTTAGCTCATTTTGCAGGGTATGCGCAAAATGATAACATTACATTACCTCCCGAATCAGAAATGGTTTCCATGAATGATGCCAGCGTAAAGTATGGAACTCATTATGGTCAACAGTATTTTGAAAATGCAAGTAATGAGCCCTATACTGGTTGGTTGTTTGCTCGATATGATAATGGCGAATTAGAATCTGTTCAGCAATTTAAAGACGGTATCGGAAATGGTATTTGGATTAATTACAATCCAGATGGTAGTAAAGAATCGCAAGGCACCTATGTAAATAACAAAACTGAAGGTCCGGCAAAACTATTCTACGAAGATGGAAGTGTTAAAGGAGAAGGTAAATATGTTCACTTGAAAAACAAGGTGGGCTGGTGGACATTTTACGACCGGAAAGGAAATGTTGTGAGTAAACGATTTTTTACTAGGTAATCCTCATTCCTTTCTTGTGTTAAAATAGAAGTTGGTTTTGAACAAGGCGAACCAAATGGTTCTAAAAAATGTTCTAACGAAAATGATTTCTTTATTTTTTTGATAATAGTCGACTTTCAAATAGAATCATCGTATTAATTATGGAAGGTTTTTAGCACTGATAAATCAATCCTTGGTAAAAATCAGATACAAGTCCCATTATTACATGACAATACAAACAATGTAATTTTGGATGGAAATTATTGACACAACGGGCCAAACTATAATACTCCTATTTCGTGTTAAAATTCGTAAAACCAACACTATTTAGTTTCTCGTCCTTTTTCTTTGAATACAAATAGTCAGCTGCCGCGTTGCCCATTGCCTGATAATCGTGGCCAACTCCGGGAACTATTTCCAACTTCCAATTGAAATCGGTTTCTAGTTCGGTTGCTATCGCTTTTGCCCTGCTGTAAAAATATTTTCCCCTTTGAAGTCGATATAACCCTTGTATATCGATATCCGGGGAATGTCTTAAATCTCCCCTGGTCTCGTTCGCATCATCCTTTTCACCCAGAAAAAGAATAAGATTCGAGCTAAAATCTATGTCTTTGGATGTTATTCTACTGCCTTTGAGACCATAAGGAAATTCCTGGTTATCCACAGGAATGGTATACCACCCGGAGTTGGATGCCAAAATTCTATCGGCTTTGCTGTAAGGTTTAAAAATAGCTAGACGATGCAGTACTTGTCCTCCTGCAGAATGCCCGAACATGTCATAACTGTTATTGCTTAAGTCAAGGACATCTTTCACCAAATTAAAGATTCGGTCGAAATCGTCATAGATCCATTCTTTGGGTTTTTCACTTGTTTTAAAATTGATTGCCTCCGTCCGTTCCTTGTTCATTTGTATATCCGTGACCATTCCTGCCAAGTTGTAGCTCCAGAATCCAGGATAGTTCTTTTCGGAATATTCAGGTGATAGCACAAGTAGGTTGTATTCATCAGCTTTTGCGATCCAGGCGTCCCTGTAATCGTCTCCGTTTCTACCGGCACCGGGGACTACGTAGACTACTTTAGTTTCAGGTGTGAAATTCTCCGGTCTGTAATAATGGACCTTTATGGTTCTTTCTTTTTGAAATCCGCCTTCCACCAAGATTTCACCCGAACCGTTTCCAATGATTATTTCGTTCAAAACCGGTTCCTCTTTTGAAACCACATCGCTCCTCTTTAGAAGGTTCATTTTGCAATGGGGGCATTTCCCAGGTTCTTCAAAAACAAGTTCATCGCAGGACAATGCACAAGGTCTGCAAACATATTCCCCCTTTCCGCTTTGACAGGAAAAGTGTAATATTATGATGAGTAAGGTTAAAAAATTTCGTTTCATAAATTGATTAATAATTCAATTACCAATCAGTCTCAACAATATGTTGTTAATTAATGATATGGTGTTTTCTTAACAGCGTTCTCAATTGGTTGGTACTCCTTAATCCACACTCTCCGGTAATTTGTTCCATCTTCATACGTTTTTCCAAGAGGTTTGAGGCCCTTTCCACCCTTATAAGCCCTATGTATTCGCCTATAGTTAATCCTGTCGAGTTTTTGAACCGTCTCGAAAGGTTTCTTTTGCTCATGTGAACCAAATCTGCAACATCATCAATGTTAAAAAAAGTATTGATGTTTTTCATGATGAAATCCTGTGCATCATGAACCCGGGTATCGATATGGTTCCTGTACATGAGATAGGTACTTAGTTGGGGATCTCCACCTGCTCTGCGAAAAAAATAAACAATTTCCTTGGATACCTTTAAGGATAAGTCAAACCCGAATAACTGTTCCAATATATGTAGTGAAAGGTCCATTCCGGAAGATACACCGGCACTTGAATATAGATTTTCTTCGATAACAAACAGCTTGTCTTTTTGCAAGGTTACTTGTGGATACTTTTCCGTGAATTCATCAAAATATTTCCAATGTGTGGTACTCTTTCTGTTGTTCAATATACCCGCCTCTGCCAACCAAAATGAGCCTATACAAATAGAGCATAGGTTGACTCCTTCGAGGTTCAAGTTGCTTAACCAATCCAATAAATGCTTATTTTCAGCAATAATTTCAAAAATATCCTCGCTTCCCGGAATGATGACAAAATCATTCGGGGTGAGGGATACTTCCGTAAACGGCACCAACTTTGAAAAGCTTAGGCCTGCGCTACTTATGGCATCCGTATCCGAATTGATACCTGCAAAGAGTATGTCGATAGGAGCTCCCATTTCCATAGCTTCATAAAATACGTGGGCGGAACCACTTATATCCAATAGATGGACTTTGGGAGGACATAGAAAAACTATAATGCGATGTATGTTGGTACTCTTTGACATGTACCAAAATTAAAGGTTACGATACTAAGTTTATAGGACATTTTAGCTCAGAATCAGGACAACAAATTTATAGTTGGTGATTCAATAATCTATACAGGCCTAAAAATCGAGCCAATTCTAGAACTAGAACACCATTAAACTTGTAAACATATTCTTAAGATTCATTGAATGATTGATTGGCAAGAAAAATGATCGGTTTGAATAAAAACATTAAACCTTAACAGAATCGGGAATCTTTTTATGACAAAAATATGCTGATCACCAGTAATTAGATATTTTGAATTTAAAAACTTTTTGTAAATTCTAGCTATAAATTTGAAATGCTTTTAACTATAAAACCCTGATGATGAAGTTATTTATGTTTATTGTGATTGTTATTGGTTTTGTATGTCCTTCGCAAGCTCAGGATTTTAAATTTGGTTTAAAGGGAGGTGTCAACTTTGCAACGCTCAATGGCGATGCTGTTTTTGATAGCTTCGATGGCCGTACTGGCTATCATGTAGGAGCAGTGGCCCAAATTGGCCTCGGAGGTTTTGCCATTCAGCCCGAAATTGTTTATTCGGCCCAGGGTATTGAAGATACCGATATCGATTATTTGAACATTCCAATCTTGGCCAAATTCAAGTTTGCAAAAATCCTAAGCTTGGAGGCTGGCCCTCAGTTTGGCCTAACCGCTAATGGCAGCTCTGACCTTGACGATCTTGACAGTTTTGACATCAGTGCTGCACTGGGTGCAAGTGTTGAGTTTTCAAAGTTTTTTGTACAGCTGCGCTATAATTTAGGACTTACTGATGCCATAGAAAATATCGATGCCAAGAATGCTGTTTTCCAGGTATCTGCGGGCTATTACTTTTTTTAACCATTGAAAAGCACTCAAACCAAGTTTTTCCAGAGTTCAAGAAACCAACTTTTTATGAGTCGTAAAAATCCTAGAGTAACAGTTAGAAACATTAGCCCAACGTTAAATTCATGTTAAAAAGTGAGCAATACGGTGAGCCTCAAAATTGTCCCTGTGGTAGGCCATTGATATGGGGAGTTTTGGATAAAAGTTAGAGTCCCGTCCAGACCGCAAAAGCTCTCAAAGAAATTTGGGAGCTTTTTTTGTATACGGCAATATAAAGTTTTTGATGAGGTGATTCTACACGAGTTTGGAGACCTTCCAGACCTTCGTCAATAGCTAAAAGTCCCTTTGTGAATTCAAGTGTTATTTTACAAGCTCTAAAACTCCCGATTTAGCGAATCATTTTTCTTAATTATTTGTTAACTAATTCTAATTTATTTATCTTTCGCTTAAGAACCAACCAGTTATGAAAAACATCACAAAGCAAATAGACGCAAAAACGTTATCGGATTTAATACTATTGTTAGTCATAGTAGTAGGTGCGATAGTTTACTTTCAATACTCGACCGAAATTCAAAACGAGGTAAGTGATATGATGTATCACCCTTTGCAAGAACTAAAGAACAGCATTGCGGAACTGGATGCTCCAAGACGATAATTGCTACCTATAGAACCCGAAGTCTTTGAGTATCGGGACAATTATAAAATCATTTTCTTTTCTTCCTTTGATTCTCATATCACATAATCGGCACATCTTATGGGTATCCTTAAACTACATTTGAACCCAAAATCGAGCAACTAAACGAATTACCAAAAATTGCCGAAGCTCGATGAAATACCCAAAATATGGGTAACTCGTCATTTAGCGACCCGCTATCGACATTTTCTACACGTTTTTCGAATAATTCCAAAGATTTGGGGCGTTATGGCAATCTTGGCCAAGAATACAAAAACCCCTATTTATGAAAACAGTTATACTGATAAAGGAAATTTATGTTCAAGGATTCAAAGATTTAGGCAATTATATCGTCAAGAATTATTTTAAAGCCTTTTTGTGGTTCGCACTCGCTATGTACGCGGTGGTATTATATGCCTTTGTATATAGGGTATCCACTGGATTTGTTTTTTCAAATATTTAAACCATGTATAAAAAACTAAACTATGAGAAAGTGCTTGCTATTACTTGCTGTTTATTCGTTGCTGTTGTTCTTTTATTGATTACAAAAATGACATCGGCTTCTTGGACGGGGACCGTTGTCGGTTTTTAAGTCAATATTGCTGTATGTTCTATTCAGAGCAAGGATTGTGTACTTGGCATAAGTGATAAATTCAATCAATATTTGCTAAGCTTCGGTTAGATATTCGCACCATAAAATCTTATATTTCATATCATGAAAAAACTGATTCAAATTCTCGGTGCCTGGTACGGGGCCAGAAAAATAGGTGGTGGCAAATGCGGATGTATAGGCAGTATCTTCGTATTTATCCTGCTCTATTGGATTTTGGGCCATGTACTTAATTATTTCTAAGTGCTAGAAACTTTTGCTTTGTTTGATTTCACTTAATTTTGTTGAACACCTTAGTACTGGTCTTCATATCCGAATATCTGGGATCTTGAATATAATCCTGTTTCCGCATTTTAATGACCTCGATACTTAAAAAACCGAATTCACTAACGACCTTTCCGTAAAATCTGTAAATACCCCTACCTCTAAAACTGTATTTGGCGGCGACCGGTGGAAAAAGTACCGTGTCAAAAACTTTTCCCTGCTGGTCTATCATTGTTGCAAAATGCATGTTTTTCCCATTATGGGTTCTGGTATTTTTCACGGTAACCAAGTACCCGTAAATATCGATACGATGGTTCAAGTAACGCTCCAAATCTTTACTCCCGTTCGTATTTTTTGGCGGCTCCTCCAACAATTCAAAAGGGCTGCACAAGCAAAAACCCAAGAGCTCCAACTGTGTAAAGGCCATTTCTAGATCCGAGGTATGCAATTGCGGAATCTTAAAATCTTGGTGTTCGGCCTTGAACAGTTTTGGGTGGTCTATTTTTATATTTTTATTGAGGAAAAGATGTGCCTTCCAAAGCAATTCATGTTTATTGACTCCCGTAAACCTAAAGGCATCGATTCTAATCAAGATACTTATTTGATCTACGGTTATAAGAACACGGTCTAAAAAGTCTTCTAAGGATATGAAATTTCCGTTCTGTGACCGCTCTTTTAAAATACGTTCCGCTACACGGTCTTCCAATTCACGGAGATATCCAAATCCAAGAAAAATAGCCGTTCCATAGATTACATTTTTGTTTGAACTTCTATTAATACAGGGTGACTGAATAGTTGCACCCAACATTCTGGCTTCGTGTACATAAAACTCGGAACTGTAGAATCCCCCTCCGTTATTGAGTACGGCCACCATATACTCCAACGGATAATAGGCGCGTAAAAAAAGTGTTTGATAGCTTTCCACCGCGTAGCTGGCCGAATGCCCTTTTGCAAAAGCGTAACCGGCAAAGCTTGCAATCTGCTCCCACACTTCAAAAATAATTTTGTCATCCTCTCCCCTTTTTCGGCAATTAGCAATGAACTTTTCTTTTACTTTTTGAAATTCTTCACGCGAACGAAATTTTCCGCTCATACCACGGCGTAAGACATCGGCCTCGCCCAAATCAAGTCCGGCGAAAATATTGGCCACCTTTATAACATCTTCCTGATATACCATTACGCCGTAGGTCTCGGGCATGATTTTCAACATTACGGGATGGGCCTTTTCTTCGGTTCTACCTGGATTACGATGACGAAGAATATATTCCCGCATCATGCCACTTTTTGCTACTCCGGGACGAATGATGGAACTTGCCGCCACTAAACCCAAGTAATTATCGACTTCCAACTTTTTAAGCAGCATCCGCATGGCAGGCGATTCTACATAAAAACAACCCATGCACTGTGCCGTTTTAATGAGGTTGTTAATCACTGGATCCTTAATAAATTTTTTAATATCATGAATATCAAAACTATCGGTCTCATCGGTTCGGTTATAAGCGATGATTTCCAACGATTCCTTAATTTTTGACAACCCCCGCTGTCCTAGAATATCAAACTTATAAAGCCCCACATCTTCTGCGATGACCATATCATATTGTGTAGTGGGAAAGCCTTTAGGAGGTAGGCTCGTAGCCGAAAACCAATGTAAGGGTTTATCGCAGATTAAAATGCCTCCGGCGTGTATACTCAGATAATTGGGCATTCCTTTAATTAACTGGCCATATTTGACTACCAATCTAGAAATTCCATCCAGTGTTAACCTATCATACCTACCCTCGGAAAGTAAATCAATTTCACTTTTGGGAAGCCCAAATACTTTGCCCAATTCACGAATTACACCTCGGTCTTTAAACGTTACATAGCTTCCCAGAAGGGCAACATGCTCAAAGCGTTTAAAAATATATTGGGTCATGGCAGGCCTGTCCCGATGTGAAAAATCAATATCAAAATCCGGTGGATTAGCACGATATAAATTCATAAAGCGCTCAAAATAAAGGTCCAAATCTATGGGGTCCACATCAGTAATACGAAGTAAATAGGCCACAATACTATTGGCACCACTACCCCTACCTACATAAAAAAAACCTCTTCTGCTAGCCTCGGAAACAATATCCCAATTGATTAAAAAGTAAGAGACGAAACCTTGTTCCTTTATCAATCCCAATTCTTTATATAGCCTTTCTTCTATGTGTTCGCCCCCATCTGGATAACGATAGGACAATCCCTCCTGACATAATTTTTCCAGTAGCACCTCATCCTCTTCCCGGCTCCCTAAATATGTTTTTAGGTTTTGTGGTTCCCTATTTTTTGAAAAGTCAAAATTAATGGAACAGGAGTTCAACAACTGCTCCGTATTTTCTAGAATAAACGGGTATTCTGAAAAAGCGGCGACCAGATTCTCAACAGGAATCATTTTTTCGTCTTCATTGGCCTCTTCGGTCCTCTCTAATTTACTTAACAGTATATTATTGTCAATGGCACGTAATAACCTATGGGCATTAAAATCAGTTTTGTTCCTAAAGGTGACCGGTTGCTGCACGACCAGCTTTTCTTTCAATTTCAATACTTTTGAAAAGGGAAGTTTCCGAAGATTAGCGATGGATATCCCAACAAATTCATGCGCTGCAAACCTGTATTGATCGTTCTCCAGTATTTTTTCAAAGGGATATATGGTATAGGTGTTGGTAAAATGTGGAGCGGTAGAAGGAAATTCCTTTTCCTCGTGAAGATGTTCCGAAAGAAAATTATTCAACTCCAAATAGCCGTCGTTGTTCTTTGCAATACCAATGTAACACTGATCTACACCGTTTCGAAAATCGATACCTAAAATAGGCTTTACGTTATATTCAGGAGCCAATCTTACAAAATTTAGTCCTGCCGATGTATTATTGATATCAGTTAGCACCAATTGTGTTACATGGTTCTTTTGGGCTAACTGCAAGAGTTCTTCTTCAGAAAAGGTTCCGAAGCGAAGACTGTAATATGTATGGCAGTTTAAATACAAACGGTTAATGATTTCTTGTTGTTGGTTGTCGGTCGAACATTAGAACCATGAACTGTCAACTGACGACGGCCAACCCATTTTTTACTGTTTTCTATGCGCCAGCACTATGGGCGGCTGACCGTTGAACGGGTTGTGCATTCTACCTATCGTATTCTTGCCCATGGCTGAGGCGCGCACCACACTTTTATCCCCATAACGGTTTCGAATATGGTCCATAGCCTGATAAAGACTCAAAGCCTCCTCAGTATCTTCGAATAGGTTGATTTGATAATTTCCACTGACCAAATGACTGAATCGAATTCCTATCAACCGAACCAATAATCTGCGGTTGTACAATATTCTGAATAAATCTAAAATCTTTGGAATCAAAATATGATCGGCACTGGTATAGGGAATACGCAATTGCTTGGAATAGGTGTTAAAATCGGAATATCTAATTTTCACGGTGATACAGGCCGTTAATTTTTCGCCCCGTCGTAATTGATAGGCCAAATTCTCGGTCATGGCGATTAAAATACCACGCAGCTTTACTACATCAATGGTATCCTTATCAAAAGTACGTTCGGTAGAAATGGATTTTCGTTCACAAAATGGAAGCACAGGTGTATGATCGATTCCATTGGCGCGTTTCCAGATTACTTTTCCGTTTTTGCCGAGTACGCGTTGCATAACGTCCATAGGCATTTCTTGAACGGTCCGTACTTTCCTAAGACCTAAATTCCGAAGAATCTGATAGGTCTTATCGCCCACCATGGGTATTTTTTTGATGGAAAGTGGAGCCAAAAAAGTTTTTTCAAGTCCGTAGTCGATTTTTAATTGGTTATTAGGTTTAGCCTGGCCTGTAGCCACTTTCGAAACCACTTTGTTTATAGAAAGACCAAAGGAAATAGGGAGCCCGGTCTCTTTTATGATTTTTTGTCGTATTTCAGAAGCATATTTGTAGGAACCAAAAAAGCGATCCATACCGGTTAAATCTGCATAGAATTCATCGATACTTGATTTTTCAAAAAGTGGCACGTGCTCTTTTATAATCTCTGTAACCAAATCGGAATGATAGCTATAAGTACCCGCGTTGCCTTTAATGAGAATAGCTTCGGGACATAATTCCTTTGCCATTTTCATAGGCATACCTGAGTGGATACCATACCCACGGGTCTCATAGCTGCAGGCTGCCACGACCCCGCGGTCACTAAGTCCGCCAACAAGTATGGGCTTGTTTTCTAAGCGACTATCGAGTCGACGCTCTACAGATACGAAAAAAGTATCGAGATCAAGATGTAGTACGGTCTTTTGCATTGCTATCCTATTAAAATAAGGACAGCTAATTTATGGATTATTTCCTAATATTTGGATTATTTCCAATATCTATTAATAATAAATATGGTAAAACACGCTATTAGAAAAACAACCAAAATGCAACTGACCAACCATAGTGGTAGTCCCAAAATCAGATTCATTTCAAAACGGACCTAGATTTCCACCAGCCAAATAAAAGTCTTTAAGTGAGTGAGAAGTCTTTCTTTTATTGGCATATAACCCTAGCATAATTAACAACAACATGTAAAGCGCTATGGAAATGAGTATAATGGTGGTCGTTTTCATCTAAAAGCATCAAAGCTCACTAAAATAGCAAAAAGAATCCGACAAAATCCTTCCAACAAAAAAGCCCTTAACCTATAGTCAAGGGCTTTTCTTAATTAGATTATGCTAATCAAAAGCAAAACCGGTATACATTCTAAAAAGCAAGGCATATAGCCCTATGGCAATCAGTCCAAAACAGAACCAGGCAAAAACTTTCAAATAATTCTTTAGAATATAATTTCCAAGGTTTCTAAAACCTTCCAGATAAATCTCTTTAATAAGTAGTGCTGTTTTCATAATCTCATCATTTAATCGTTATACATATATCCAAGAGTACAAAAGCCGTACTACATATAGGTTTGAATCAAAAAAATGGATGAAATGGGATAAAAAATAGATGAAATAGGCAATTTTATACTTTTAAAGCTACTCTCTAATGAAGACCAAAATTATACGGTTGGATTTTTTCTGTACGATAGGGGGAGTTAACTTCCAGAAACTATGTTCAATGGCTTTTGAGGAACATACCAAATATTCTTCTGGAAATCTATACCACCGCCCATTTCATCTTGAACTACCCTATCTATGACATAAATCCCTTGTTTTGCCATATTATCAAAAGTATCTATCCCATTGTTTGGAAAGCCCTTTCGTGTTCTGTGTATATTAAATTTATTTGCAAAATCTCTATAAAAAGCCTTTTCTACACCTTTTTTCCCGATCATAAAGCCTAATAATCCGCCCCAAGTAGCCGTTGGATTATCCGAATCCCATCCACACAAAGTTCCGATTTTTATCGTTTCCTTTAAATCTCCTTCCCCGTAAAACAAGCTTACTATACTAGCCCCAAAATTAATACCAGCGGCAAAACAGCCATTACACACTTCATCCTTAGTCGCCCATTCATAACCATCTTCTTGGCGAATTTGATATTTAACGTGAAGCGCATCGCGAGCTTCCTCCCAAGTTGCACCAGAATTGTATTTCATCTTAACAAAATCGAACATTTTAGCTGCATAAGAAGTTTCCGGAAGCCTTTTTCGCGCTAAAGATGCCATCCACAGTATATTATCCTTTATTGGCTTATCCGTATCCGCCAATGGAGCCAAAGCGTACATAATCACATTGAATTCAGAAATCCATTCCGCATTTTCGCGAGCTACAGTTTGTATGGGCAAATGCGCCATCCTTAAAGCCAAATCTGGTCTAGTAGGAGCAAAAAATCCAAAAATCTCAGTCGTTAACTGAGCATCAATCATTTCATAATGCGGATTGTTCTTTGGCAAACTAGTAGCTGGCGGAATCATCCCATCCTGCATTAAATCCAAGGCAGTCTGGTTCGATACCCATAAAAAATTCTCCTCTTCCAATCTAATATGCTTCAGCCAACCTTCCTTTATTTGGTCTCCATTTAAGATGCTTGTCTCGTTTTCATACAAAAGGTTTTGATAAATATATTCAATGTCCGTATCGTCGTCCGCCCCCCATATACTATCCTTATCGGCAAATAAAAAATCAATGGTTTTAGAGTAATTGTTGGAACCCCATAAATTAGGTTCATCGGGTTTTCCCCAATCCTCGCGCGTGTAGAAACCTGCTCCTTTACCTTCTTTTGTGGGAATCCCTATTTTATCCATTTCCGTAACCAGGCCCGTCCAATTGGCAATGCATTGGGCCAACCAAAAACCATAAAGTTTTTCTTTGTATTCTTTTCTGGAAATAATCAAATCCCCATCCTTAGGACTATACTCCTTATAGGTCAACAATGAATCCTTTATGACATCTTGATTAGTTTCTATTGCCGTCTTTGAACCTTCTCCACAAGAAAAGAGGGAATATATAAAGATCAGTGTTCCAGTAATTTGGATGAAATATTTCATTTATAAAGCGCCTTGTCTATAAAACTAAAAAATATATACTTGTCTCCAACATTTACAGGCAAAATACGTTAGTGCCATACCAAACAATTTATAGTGAAATTATGTAGCCATTAGGATAGTTGCTCGGTGGCATTTATCTTTATCCATATATGTTTTTAATACGCTATTTAATACTTGCCTTTGTTTCTTTTTTCAGCTTAACCTTGTGTTATTCACAATCGGGTAAATCTGGCATCACTATTGGTTATCCAGACCAAACTACGAAATGGGCCATCCCAGAGACAGTCCATTTAGAATGGGATACGGATAATATAGGTGCTGAAAAATCCATACGCTTTTTTTTAGTACGTAATGAGATGGTGGTTCAAGAACTTGGCTCATTTGACAACAATGGAAAGGCTGAGAACATTGAACTAGCAAAAAATATAGGATCTGGAGACCAGTATCAAGTTGTAGGGATAGAATTGTTTCCCGACGACAAATACCAGGTTGCGAAATTTATTACTCCGTTTTTCTCTATTATCAACAAAGCTTCCGATGAGCGTAAAAAAGAACGATTGCTCGCCAGTACTTCCACATTGACTAAAAAAAATGAAAGGAATAAAACTCGAAAGAAGAAAAAAGAGGTAAAAGATATAAGTAAGCCCCAACCTATGGTGTCCAAGAATAAGGACATCAAGATGTTTGAAGGCAGAAAAATATCCTACACGAAAGAACTGGAGTTCGATAGCGAAGATATTCTTGTTAAGATATGGGATCATGGTAGACAGGACGGGGATATCGTATCCATCTATTTAAATGGCGAAGCAGTAGTTTCTGAATATTATCTCACGTATTGGAAAAAAGAATTCAAAATAAAATTGACCCCGAGTAAGTCTAACGATTTATTCCTTTATGCCCATAATCTTGGGGATTCTCCCCCAAATACTGTTTCCGTTGAAATCACCGATGGTTCAAAATCTGAAAATATTATCCTTAATTCCGATTTGGAGAGCTGTGAAGCTGTAATGATTAGTGTTAAGAGGTAAAGACTTTAATATTCCGTATTCTTTCTTCCTGCTGCCTTAAAAGATTCTGAAATATTTCTACAGTTCTTGCTTGGTTGGCCTCTGGTATCCTACCTCCTATGATCCAATTGTTCTTAATTAACTTTGGGCTTTTTATATCAAACTCTAACATGAGACAGCTCAAAGCGTCCTCTCTGGTGAAATCGTTCATTTGTTTGAACATTCCCTTTATATTCTCGGTCATATTTGGTAGTATGGTACAGCATAAATTTAATAAGAAACTTATAACGTACAACCCCTTCATATTCTAAAAACGTAAAATTTTATAAACATTTTGTGCACTATTTTTCTAAAATGTGGAATGATTGGGGTTAGCCTACAATGAATGTCTTCGATAAAAAGGAAGAAATTAATATCAGTTTGCTTAGATGCCGTAACTTTTCCTTGCAATACACAAAACCTTAAAATGATTACCTTTTTGGAATTGAAATCAAGGGCATAAAATGAATTATAAAAGATATCGGTAAATTTGAATCAAATTAAACCAATCAGGCAAATAGAGAATCACAAATATAGTAGGTTTCTAAAACCCATCAGAAAGACTGAAATTGCCATATTAGCTAAAAAGGTAGGATTATACGAACTCTTGAACAGTTTCTAAAAGCTGGATAAAATGAAAGTACTGGTAACGGGCGCAGCCGGATTTATAGGGTTTCATCTAGTGGAAGCTTTAATTAAAAAAGGAGAAGACGTAATAGGCATCGATAACATCAACAGTTATTATGATGTAGGCCTAAAATATGCACGCTTGGCCGAATCGGGTATCGTACCAAATAGTGGAGATACACAAATAGCGTTTTCAAAGGACACCCTGAATTATATCAACAGTTCAAAACACAAAAATTACAGATTCCTGAGACTGGATATAATCGATTTAATTCCGTTGGAAAAATTATTTGTAGCAGAAGAGTTCGAGTGCGTTATAAACTTGGCGGCACAAGCGGGCGTTCGTCATTCCATAGAAAATCCACGTGCGTACATCCAATCCAACGTGGTTGGTTTTTTAAATATTTTGGAATGTTCTCGGTTGGTAAAACTAAGCCATCTAATCTATGCTTCTAGCTCTTCCGTCTACGGGGATAACAGCAAAATTCCTTTTTCGGAAAACGAGAAGGCGGATATGCCCGTTAGCCTATATGCCGCAACAAAGAAGAGTAATGAATTAATGGCCCATGCGTACAGTCATATCTACGGAATACGCACGACTGGTCTTCGTTTTTTTACCGTTTACGGTCCTTGGGGCAGACCGGATATGGCCCCCATGCTTTTTGCCGATGCCATTACTAGGGGTATTCCAATAAACGTGTTCAACGATGGTCATATGCAGCGAGATTTCACCTATGTCGACGATACCGTTGAAGGAATTTTACAACTCACCTTTAATTCCGTCCCAAAATCGAGTTTAAATGCAAATATTTACAATATAGGCAATTCAAAACCCATAGATTTAATGGATTTCATCCAGGGTTTGGAAAAAGAAATAGGAAAAAAAGCAACCAAAAATTTCATGCCCATGCAGGATGGCGATGTTAAGGTAACCTTTGCGGACACTACTAAATTGAATAAGGTAACGGGATATAAGCCTAAAACAGATCTAAAAAAAGGACTTTCTAAATTCGTTGGTTGGTACAAATCTTTTTATTACGGCTAACACTTCAAAATTTCTTCTTATTTAGTTAAAATAAAAAAGCCGAGACACAAATCTCGGCTTTCCCTCTAAGTACTCGAGGTGGGAATCGAACCCACACTCCGAAGAACTGGATTTTGAATCCAGCGCGTCTACCAGTTCCGCCACTCGAGCATACTAAAACAGGACAGCAAAACTAAAAAATATTTTCCTTTTGTCATCAAAAAAAGAAACATTTATCCTTTAGCAACTAAAATTAATTTCTAAATTTGCACCTCCTTAGAAAACAGGGACTTCCAAGTCTCTAAAAGCAGCCAAGGACACAACATTCTTAATTATGCCGTACCAAGTTCCCGAGCCTAAAATTTTTGCATGCACACAAAGTATGACTTTGGGTAAAAAAATTGCCGATGCTTATGGTATGGAATTAGGAAAGGTTCTTTTTTCAAGGTACAGTGACGGGGAGTTTCAACCTTCTTTTGAGGAGTCCATAAGGGGCACTAGGATTTTTATTATAGGTTCTACCCATCCCGGACCTGAAAACCTGATGGAGATGCTTTTAATGATAGATGCGGCCAAAAGAGCATCCGCTAGACATATAACGGCAGTTATGCCCTATTTTGGTTGGGCTAGGCAAGATAGAAAGGATAAACCTCGAGTCCCGATAGCGGCAAAACTCGTTGCTAAAATGTTGGAAGCCGCTGGGGCAACACGTATTATTACGATGGACCTGCATGCGGATCAAATACAAGGATTTTTTGAAAAACCTGTTGATCATTTATTTGCTTCCACCCTGTTCCTACCTTACCTGAAGAACTTAGAACTGGAAAACTTGACTATTGCGTCTCCAGATATGGGAGGTTCTAAAAGGGCCTATGCCTACTCGAAGGCATTGGAGAGCGATGTAGTGGTTTGTTACAAGCAAAGGGCCAAGGCCAATGTAATATCCCATATGGAACTGATTGGAGATGTACAGGGAAAAAATGTGGTTCTGGTAGATGACATGGTAGACACGGCCGGGACTTTGACCAAAGCCGCGGATGTTATGATGGAGAGGGGGGCGATAAGCGTCAGGGCAATTACCACACATGGTTTGTTATCTGGAAATGCCTATGAGAAAATTGAGAAATCGCAATTGAAGGAATTGATCATTACGGATTCTATTCCTATTGAAATAAAAAGTGATAAAGTAAGAGTCTTGAGCTGTGCCAATTTGTTTGCAGATGTAATGCACAAGGTACATAACAACAACTCTATTTCTTCCAAATTCTTGATGTAACTGGAGGAAAAAATTATTCAGAATTATTAATTTTTAATATATAAAATGAAGTCAATTACAATTAAAGGATCAGAAAGAGAAAGCGTGGGCAAAAAGGCAACGAAGGCCCTACGTAATGCTAGAAAGGTTCCTTGCGTGGTATACGGAGGGGATAAACCATTACACTTTTCAGCAGATGAACTAGCGTTCAGGGATTTAGTGTATACCGCCGCCGCACATACCGTAAAGGTTGACTTAGGTGAAGGAAAAGTAAGGGCGATAATGCAGGATATACAGTTTCATCCGGTAACGGATAAAATTTTGCATATCGATTTTTACCAACTCTTCGACGATAAGGAAGTTACTATGAACATTCCCGTTCGCCTTCAAGGTAACGCACCGGGGGTTAGAAATGGTGGACGTTTATTGTTCAGAAAAAGAAAATTGGCCATTAAAGCCCTACCGGACAAATTGCCGGATTTCTTTGACGTTGATATTTCGAAACTGAAAATAGGGGATAATATCACCATTGAATCTTTGTTGAGCGATGATTTCACAATCTTACATCCAGAGACAATGGTAGTAGTTCAGGTGAAAACACAGCGTGCGGCCATAGTTGTTGACGAGGATGAGGAATTAGAAGGTGAAGAAGGAGCAGCGGAAGGTGCTGAAACTGCAGCTGAGGGAGCTGAAACTCCAGAAGCTACCGATGGTGGTGAAAGCAAGGAATAATAATTTCCAGCGATTTTAATAGCAAAGCATCCCGATAGCAATTTCGGGATGCTTTTGTATTTTTGAGTTTTGCTAGACCCACCCGCATGCTACAATTATTGAAATCTCTCTTTAAGTCGGATAAAGCTATATTAGACACAGAAGAACCCATGAAAAAATTCTTAATTGTAGGTCTTGGAAATATTGGTGCTGAATATTCAGAAACCCGTCATAACATAGGGTTTAAAATTTTGGATGCCTTGGTCCTTGAAGAGGATCTTACATTTGAAACCGCAAAGCTGGGTGACATTGCCACACTTAAAATAAAAGGTAGGAGTGTGCTTTGTTTAAAGCCGTCCACCTACATGAACAGAAGCGGTAAGGCTATAAAATATTGGCTGGACAAGGAAAAAATACCCTTAGGAAACTTACTGGTCATTACAGACGACATCAACTTGCCATATGGTACCATCCGTATTAAGACCAAGGGAAGCGATGGAGGACACAACGGCCTTAAGGATACACAGGAATACCTACAAACCACAAATTATAACAGATTTCGTTTTGGTGTGGGTTCAGATTTTGGAAAGGGTAGACAGGTGGAATATGTGTTGGGAAAATGGAACGATGAGGAACTGGCCCTTATGGATGAACGCCTTAAAAAATCCATTGAAATAATTAAATCCTTTGTGCTTGCCGGAGTGGCTCGTACCATGAACCAATTCAACGGAACGTAATTCAGTGAAACTGATAAAGATTACAGTACCTTGAAACTGTAAATTCCCGACTCCGAGGTATTTCCTTCTGAATCTTTCGTCACGACATTCCAATAATATACCGTATTCGAAGCCACGCTAACTTTTAAAGAATTTGAGCCGCTTGATACCGTGCCCACTAAATTTATCGGCGTAGTCTCTACAGAAAAATAAATTTCATAGCTGGTGATATCATCGTCTAAATCTGATCCGGTCCAAGAGAGTACCACTTCATTATTAATATCCTTAAATACATTATCGGACATCCTAGGAGAAACGATTTCTGCTGGAAAAGGTACGAAAGTCGTCCTTGAGCCTGCATTGTAAAAGCTCCAGACTTCACTGGAGACGGTTTGTGCCACTTCTGTATTCTTGGAACGTACCAACCAGGAAAATTGTTCCCCTTTTGCTATGGGCAATCTGGCCGTATTGCTAATCGTAGTAATAGTTTGCGTTGTTCCAGTACTCGTATTAGTGACACGCAACTCATACGAATCCGTATTATCCGCCAATTGCCACCTGAATTCCACTTGACTTGTAGTTGGGCCTAAACTCTGTCCCGTGGTACATTCGGAGTTTCTTTCAGGAAAAACCAATTGAACCGCTTCAGGAGGAGCCGGAGCCCTTTTCTTTTTACAACCCGATAGCATCATCACAATACACAGGGCCGTGAAAATATATCGTATCATTCCTTTATGATTTTTACCGTTGCTTTAGTACCGGGGCCTTCAACCTGCAAGTAATAGATACCTGTGCGCAGTTGGGTCAAATCCAGTTGTATTCGGCTGCCAGTAACTGTTTTTGTTTCGCTCCTTACCAATCTGCCATCAGTACTGAAAATCCGGATAGTCACCTTTTCTTGTAAGCTTCCCAAAAATACTTCCGCAAAATCGGATACAGGATTAGGGAACACTATGGGTTCTTTTGCCAGTATAAATTGTTCTTCAAATGTTCCTTGACAAGATAAGTTGGTGGATACCTTAAGGAAGTTCACTCCGTTCATCAAATCCAGGGTAAGCTCGGATTCTGCTGTTTGCAACAATTCCCCGTTAAGCTCGATGTTATAGAAATTTGAGCCCTCCAAATTCACCGTCAGTTGAGTACCATCTAAAGAAGTCCTTAAATTAACGCCCAATAGTTGTGGTTCGGATATTACAACCTCAAAACAGTATTCTTCATATTCGATTATACCATCCGTTCCGTTGATACAGACCGCATAGGTTCCAGCACTAAGTTCAGAAAGGATGTAATTATCCGTGAAACTTTGGATTACGTTCACTCCTACCCCGGATATGGTGACCTCATAATCTAGAAATGTTTTAGGTGTAATCTGAATTTGACCATCATTATTTCCACGGCACGTTTCACTCTCCAGACTTATACTAAAATTCTCATTCGGGAATCTGTAAATAGGACATCCGGAAGCATCAACCTCAAGACCTATCGGGGTATCTAGACAAAGATCGTCCCCGTCATCAAAAACACCATCCCCGTCAGCATCTGGCCTAAAGTCCCCTTCGACGCATACTTCAAGCGAAAACCGGTTCAACTGACCTCCATCGGAAGCGGCGTTATCCTGTATTTCCAAAATCCATTCTCCCAATATAGACTCTCCATTGAAAGAGCTTAAAGAGCCCAATGGTTTCACCATCCCATTAATTGCCGGAGTTCCTGAACAAGTAAAAGCATTTGCGTCATCATCAAAAATAGCGTCGATATCTCGGGCATCGCCACATGAATTAGAAGTAAGAACCACCGTGGTGCCGGCGGGCGAAGTAAGGCTAATGACAAGGTCCGCTAAAAAACTATGCTCAACATCCAATATGACATTAATATCCGCCAAAGGCAAATCCTCAAAAAAGGAAATTTTAGAGGTTATAGTTGGAGTTCCACTGGATGAAATCGCCAAAGGAAGACCAAAAGCATTTTTGGTGCTACAGTTGAACTGTATGGTCCTAAAACTGTTGGGTGAACTAAAAACACCCTCTCCACAATTATTTTTAGGCTTTACACGCCAAAAATATTCCGTATCGTTTTCAAGGTTGGAAGGTGGATACGAATTATCTAGAACGGTAACAGATTCAATGATAGTATTAAAGGAAGCATCCGAGGCAATTTCAACATCATAGGCCGTATTTTGAAAATTGTCCTCCCATTCCAATAACAAATCTTTAGAAGCGTCCTGAAATCCGTCTACCGGTGTAGTAAGCACAACTGGGCTGAAATTAGTGTCATACACGTTGAGCATTAATTCTACCTCTTTGAATGCGGTGGCGGAATTGGCACGTACCTGTAATGGATACTGCCCAACAGCCAAAGTAGCAATTCCTGAAATGGAGAGTTCAATCTCCGTTCCATTATCCGTTGCGGTGTTCGGGGTGAAGACGGCATTGAGTCCCGGTGGAAGTGATAGTATACTAAAGGTGCTCTCTTCAGCAAAACCCAAATAGGTCTCGTAGGTAAATGTAATCTCTAAATCTTCCGGTTTACAAACCTCGTACTCCAGCTCGGAAAAGTTCAGGACAATTTCAGCATCTGTGATGGTAAAATTTGCGTCGTTAACTGCAAAGAAAATATTATCCGAGGCCTTAACCATAATACGGGCAGCCGAAGTTGAAATCCCTGGAATAACAACGGGTTGGCTACCATCGTTAGGAACATTTTCATTGATTACAATAGGAAAGGTCAATCCTCCATCGGTAGATAATAATATATCCACGGTCGATGCTGAAATAGGTGATAAATTCGTGTTGGCTACATCCCATATTATGTTCTGTACCTGTCCCGCTTGAAGCGTGGTCGTCGTGCTTAACGATGTAACCTCAAATGGGCCCGCACCATTAATTACGGAGACCAAAACCTCATCTGAAACCAATTGGCCTCCCTCCAGTGCGTTGTCCCGAACCGTTAACGAAAAGTTCAGATCCCTTTCTGCCGTGGGTACCGTTTCCCAAGCCTCACCTATACTCGGCGTCGTCTGGGTCAAATTACCCGATAAAACCCGTTCTAGTTTAGGAAAATATCTTGTAGGAGCAATTGTAGGTGGCAAAGACCTGAACAAAGCTCCAGAGGGATTGGTAGGTCCAAATGTAGCTTGTGTCACTACCCCATTATCTATTTGTTCCCAGGCATAGGTTAGCACATCTCCCACGTCTAAATCAGAGGCATTACCGGTAAGGGCAAAGGCAGTTCCCTTTGGGATAATATAGTCCGGAACGGGGGTCAAGGTTGGTGGCGTATTCGTCAAGGAAATGGTTTCTCCGCAGGAAACCGTTTGCAAGTAATCACGGATCTGAACAATACTTACATAATGAAAATAGTCATCGCTATTTGCCAACACATTATTTACCCCGGTAATCCCTGCATAGCCCATAATCGTTGTTCCACTTGCAGGCTCTACTTGTACTTGGGTTCCTTCCGAGAGATGGGAAAAACTATGATTGGCCCCAAATTGATGTCCTATCTCGTGAGCTACGAGATCGATATCAAAAGCGTCTCCCTCCGGCGTACTAAAGGTAGTGTACCCACTACCTTTTCTATTGTCCCTACAAACCGCTCCGATAAACCCTGAATTTCCATCCAACGTATTTTCCCGTTGGTTAAAGAGATGGCCCACATCATAATTTTCCTCTCCTATCACACTCGTAAATGTATTCTGTGCCTGTGAGCTTAGGCTTCCCGAAAATGGGTCCGTTTCCGGGTCTAAATAAATTACCTCATCCGTATTGGCAATGAGTTCCAATGTAACCCCTAAATCCCTCTCAAAGACCCCATTTACCCTCGTCAACGTAGCATTGATAGCAGCCAGAGCATCACTCTTTGTACCGCCATGGTAGTCAGTATACTCTCCAGAAGCCGCTACGGCAAGCCTGAATTTTCGTAAGGTTTGATCATCTACAAGTTTGGCGGTAAGCGATGGTTCCCACTCCATGATCTTTGAAGTTGTCCTACAGATAAAGCCCGTTTCCTTTAGCGTATGGTCATCTCCCTTGTAAAGAATATAGGATTCTCCTTCTACTTTCTGCATGAATAAAGCGCCCCTTTTCTCAGGGGCGGTAATCATACTTTGAATTCCCTTATGGGATACACTAAATCGAATCCTCTCCTCTCTATTTTTGACTCCCCTACCCTTGTAGGATTTTATATTCGGATATTTTTTAGCTAGTTGTTCAGAGAATATTTGGACCTCTTCCACCTCATAAGCCACAAGGAACCCCTCTTCGTTTGGGAAACGAACGATACTACGCGATTTTCCAAGGATAGATTGCTTGTTAAGTTCCTCACGAAAAACACGCTCGTTCAAGGTAAAGGCGTGCCCTTCTTTCAGGTTAAAACGCTCTAAAACATCGTTTCTAAAAGTGCCTTTCAAATCCTGATCTCCCCAATAAGCGTCTTGCGCAGTTGCGTAAAAGGACAGAAATAATATGGTAATTGAGAAAACTAGGCGTAATTTTGTAACCATTAGGGGCTTTTATCTCTGAATCAAATATAAGTCTTTTTATTTTCTATCGTCGGTGATTACAGTCCATAGCATTTCAAAATATAATGAACAAAAGCCCATTGCCATTACCATTGGCACTTTTGATGGCGTTCACATCGGTCACCGTAAAATACTCGAAAAGGTCATAAACCATGCCAAATCATCAGACCTCCGTTCTGCCGTGCTTACATTTTTCCCGCACCCGAGAATGGTACTGCAAAAAGATGCCGATATTAAATTACTGAATACCCTAGATGAAAAAATTTCCATTTTAGAAGAAATGGGACTAGACATTCTAGTGGTGCATCCTTTTACCAAGGAATTTTCAAGGCTGTCGGCTACGGAATATGTTAGGGATATACTGGTAAACAAACTAAAATCAAAAAAATCATTATTGGTTACGATCATAGGTTTGGTAGAAACCGGAATGCCAACATCAATGATTTAATCGCCTTTGGCAACACCTTGGATTTCTCGGTAGAAGAAATACCCGCACAGGAAATAGATGATGTATCCGTAAGTTCCACAAAAATAAGAAAGGCACTGGAGGAAGGGGATGTGGAAACTGCAAACGCGTACCTAGGATACCCTTATATGCTTACGGGGACTGTTAAGAGGGGCAAGGGAATAGGACGACAGCTAAACTTTCCCACCGCAAATGTACACATCTCCGAATCGTACAAGCTTGTGCCTAAAAACGGGGTCTACATCGTTAAGAGCATGATAGCGGATAAGACTGTCTACGGCATGATGAACATTGGGTTCAACCCTACGGTAAATGGAAGGGAAAAGACTATAGAGATTAATTTTTTTGATTTTGAAGGGGATCTGTACGAGAAAGAGATTCAAGTACTTTTACTTCACCGCCTCCGGGATGAACAAAAATTTAAGTCGCTCGATGCCTTAAAAGCACAGTTATCAAAAGACAAACAGAAGTCCATTAAAATAATTTCTCAGTAAGATGTTGAACGCATTCTTTTTTAAAAGAATAGACAACAGTTCGCTTATCATTTTCCGTATTTTTTTTGGTATCCTAATCGCATTGGAATGTTTTGGGGCTATTGCAACAGGATGGGTGAGAAGAAATTTGGTAGCACCGGAATACACCTTTCCGTTTATAGATTTTGAATGGTTAAGTCCGTTGCCCGGTTATGGTATGTACCTGTACTTCTCCGTAATGGGACTATTGGGTATTTGCATTGCGCTAGGGTATCGTTATAGGATAAGCTGTATCGGCTTTACCCTTCTTTGGGCAATGGTATACCTAATGCAAAAAACAGCCTACAACAATCACTATTACCTTTTGATTCTAGTTTCCTTTCTCATGTGCTTATTTCCTGCGAATGCGAATAGCTCCCTAGATGCCAAGCAAAATCCTTCCCTGAAAAAAGATTCCATGTTAGCTTATGTTAAATGGATAATAATGCTACAATTATTCATCGTCTACGTTTATGCTTCCATCGCTAAACTTTATGGTGATTGGTTGGATTTTGGTATGATTAAAATATTGATGCTGCCCAAGGCGGATTACTACCTCATCGGAGATGTATTGCAACAACCTTGGGCGCATAAAATTATAGGAACGGCAGGTATTCTGTTCGATTTGCTTATTATTCCCGCACTTTTATGGAAGCCTACTCGAAAAATTGCTTTCATTGCTTCTATTTTCTTTCACTTGTTCAACTCCATAGTTTTTCAGATAGGTATATTCCCGTACCTCTCTCTGGCCTTTTCAGTTTTCTTTTTTGAAACCCGTACCATTCGGAAATTATTCTTTAAAGCAAAGCAGCCCTTTGTCTCCAATAGAATTGAAATACCTGGCTACAGACATTGGTTCTTAGTTGCTTTTTGCTGTTATTTTCTACTTCAGTTGACCTTACCCATTAGGCATCATTTTATTAAGGATGATGTATTGTGGACAGAAGAGGGACACCGCATGAGCTGGCGCATGATGCTTCGTAGCCGTGTTGGTCGGGGGCAGTTCAAAGTAGTAAACCATACGGAAGGAAAAACTATGTTCATCAAACCAGAAGATTATTTGACTAAACCCCAAGTGCGAAAAGTATTTTCTTATCCAGATTTTGCATGGCAATTTGCGGGCTATTTAAGGAAACAGTTTGAAAAGGAGGGCAACAAAGTATCCGTTTATCTGGTTAATTCAAGAATAAGTATAAACGGAAGACCTTACGCCCCTTTCATTGATTCCGAAACAGATTTAGCGAACACCCCTTGGCTACCCTACCAACATCATGATTGGATTTTACCCTCACAATTATCTAACCAACCATAACGCGCCCGTTTGATCATTATACCTACAATAGACGTCCGTTTAAATCAGAAGATTAGTTTAAATTTGCACTCTTAAACATCTAAACAATGCTCCAATTACAGGCTATACGAGAACATAAAGACCAAATAATTTCTGCGCTTAAAAAGCGAAATATCGATGGAAGTGCTTTACTTGAAGACGTACTCGTATTGGATGAAAAGAGACGTACAACACAAACACATTTGGACTCCGTCCTTGCCGAGTCCAACAGTCTTTCCAAGGAAATTGGCATATTGTACAAATCTGGCAAAGCACAGGAAGCCAATAGATTAAAAGAAAAAACGGCGTCCCTAAAGGAAGAGTCCAAACAATTAGCTGAAGATTTAAACAATGCTGCCGAAGCGCTTCAAACCTTGCTTTATACCATACCCAATGTTCCTCATGAATCAGTTCCTGCCGGGAATACCGAAGAGGATAATGAGGAAGTTTTTAGGGAAGGAAACATCCCAACGCTAGAGAAGGAGGCGCTTCCACACTGGGAGTTGGCCAAGAAATACGATATCATTGATTTTGAGCTGGGCGTGAAAATTGCCGGTGCCGGGTTTCCTGTTTACAAAGGTAAAGGTGCAAGGCTGCAACGCGCATTGATCGCCTATTTTTTGGATAAGAATACGGAAGCAGGTTATACCGAAATACAGGTTCCACATCTAGTTAATGAATTATCGGGCTATGGTACCGGCCAATTACCGGATAAAGAAGGGCAGATGTACCATATAACGGCAGACGACCTTTACTTGATACCCACAGCTGAGGTTCCGGTGACCAATATTTTTAGGGATGTAATACTCAACGAAACCGATTTCCCTATTTGCTATACGGGATATACGCCATGCTTTAGAAGGGAAGCTGGAAGTTACGGGGCTCATGTTAGAGGACTGAATAGGTTACATCAATTTGATAAGGTAGAGATTGTGCGGGTAGAACACCCTTCCAATTCATATTATGCATTGGACGGAATGGTAGAACATGTGAAAACCATATTGCGCGAACTCAACTTACCGTATCGTATTTTGCGTTTGTGCGGAGGGGATTTGGGCTTTACCGCCGCCTTAACCTATGATTTTGAGGTATTTTCTACTGCGCAGGATCGCTGGTTAGAAATCAGCTCGGTTTCCAACTTTGAAACGTATCAGGCCAACCGATTGAAATTACGTTATAAGGACGAGAACGGGAAAAGTCAATTAGCCCATACACTAAACGGAAGTGCTTTAGCGCTCCCCCGCGTTTTAGCAGGTATACTTGAAAACTGCCAAACGCCAAGCGGCATTAAAATACCGGAGGTTTTGGTCTCGTATTGTGGGTTTGAGATGATCGATTGACGTGGCAAGTTTTTATTCAAAACAAGTACTGGCCAATATTAAATAACGTGGAAGCAGGAAATTGCCGTAAAGCCTACAAAAAAACCAAAATTACACAATTTGAATCCCTGAATTTAAGCAAAGAGATTTCATTAAAAATTCATTAAAATCTGAGTACCATTACGAGACTCCCAAAATTACGTACCAAAAAGGGGCTAACAGTTGTTTTAGTTTAGAATATTCCTATCTTAAACGTAGCTAATTCAATACGCCATACTTTGCTCAGAATTCTATTTATTCTTACCCTCTGCATTTTTTATTTTAATCATAACATGGTTGCTCAATCCGAATTAGAAGCACAGACCATTATTACTGTGGACAATATAATTGGTTATGAAAACACGGGGCTGTTCAATGGTACGAGATATGTAGAACTATACCGGACCGCCAATGAGCGACATAAATTTTTTATAAGCAGTGAGTTCCAAAAAGGAAGCCTGATGTACAACGACCATTTTTATGGCAATATCCATTTAAAATATGATTTGGAGGCCGATGAAGTTCTTTTGGATATTGGCTACAAATACAAATTTCCAATTCTAAAATTATATAAGGAGCGAATAAGCGAATTTATTTTAGGCGGTAAGAAATTTATTAATATTGGGAATTCAGGGTCTGATATAACAAAGGGATTTCATGAGATTTTATGGACCTCTGACGATTTGAGACTTCTAAAGAAACACCGAAAGAAGAAATTCAGGAGAATTTTCCAAACACAGGTTTATTTTGAGTTCGAGGAAGACAATAGCTATTACTTCAACTACGAAGACAGGTTTTACCCGCTGGAGAAAAAAGGCGATTTAGCAAAAGTTTTTCCACAGTTCAAAAAAGAAATCAACCGACTATACAATAAAAAATTAATCAAAATTAATCCGGATGGCAACTTCATACTAATTTTTGGAGAGCTTCAAAAATTAATGGAAAATGAAAAGATTTAAAAAGCCATTACTGATTCTTTTTTTCTTCCTAGGGCTTATCCCAATGGCCGTTGCACAGAAAGGGCAGGAAAATAAGCTGATTTCCATAAATCTTCAAAATGTTACGTTGCAAGAGGCAATTAACCAATTGGAAAATGAAACAGGGATAACCTTTTTTTACGATGAGAGGTGGCTTAAGGATAAGAAAATTAATTTGAATGTCTCCAATAAGGCTCTCAACGAAGTACTGGATGATATTTTTGCTGAGACAACTATCAATTATTATCGTTATTCAAAGGAACAGATCATTCTTACGAACAACAATCTCGTATATGATGAATTGCCCAATACGTTCTTTGGAGCCAAACAACGTGACACCATTATTTCATCAGAATTCAAAAAAGAATACAGACCGGTTTTTTTTGATGAGCCCCAGCGAAGTAATAGAAATGGGGCAAATAGCGTACAAACCATACGTATCGGCAAGGAAACCTCCGGTAATTCGGAAGAATCGTTTAAGATAAATGGTTATGTCAGAGATGGTAAAACCAATGAACCACTACAAAACCTTACCATTACCTTGAATAATAGAAGAACTGGTACTACCACAGACAATGATGGGTATTATGAACTTCAAGTGCCCTCGGGTGAAAATTTTATACGTTATAGCTCCATAGGAATACAAAGTGCTACCAAACGTGCCATTGTTTACAATGACGGTCAATTGGATGTAATTTTGAACGAAAGCGTGGAATATCTGGACGAGGTGGTAGTTGCCGCAGATGCCAATAAAAATGTGGAAGATGCCTTAACGGGGAATACTTCAATCGTTGTAGAAGAGACCAAAAATATTCCTTTAATACTTGGCGAACGGGATGTACTCAAGGTTGCCACTACCCTTCCGGGTATTTCAACGGCCGGAGAGGGAGCTGCAGGTTTTAATGTTCGTGGTGGATCTACCGACCAGAACTTGATATTATTGGACAATGCGGTTATCTACAATCCATCCCACTTTTTTGGAATTTTCCAAGCAATAAATCCCTTTACAACAGAGGATGTACAGATTTACACTGGAGGTATTCCCGCCCAATACGGGGGTCGACTTTCATCGGTTTTTGACATAACCTCGAAAGATGCAAATACAGAAAAGTTTGCAGGAGAGGCCGCCATAGGTCCTGTAACTAGTAGTATTGCCTTGGAAGTGCCGATGGTGAAAGAGAAATCCGGTTTACTTCTTGGAGGCAGAAGCACCTATTCCAATTGGATACTACGCTCATTGGACGAGCCCGCCTTTCAAAATAGTCAGGCCTCTTTTTATGATGCAATCGCAAAATACACTCATAAGGTAAACGATAATAATACTGTAACGGCTACGGGTTATTACAGCAAAGATAATTTTAGCATTACCTCTGATTCCTTATACGGGTACAGCAACCGACTATTCTCAATTGATTGGGAGCATCAATTTAACGAGAAGAATACAGGTGAGCTAACGATTGCCAATAGCCAATACAAATTCAATATAGAATTTGATGGTAGCTCCAACAACGATTTTGATTTGGGATTCGCCATCAATGAAACCGAATATAAGTTGCGCTTAAAGTATCTATTCAGTGATAAACATAAGTTCGATTACGGTATCATGGCGAAATTTTACAATACAGAACCCGGCTACCTGAGACCTATTGGGGAAAGCTCCGAAGTTGAGGAAATCAATATTGCGGAGGAACGAGCCATGGAATCGGCGATATATCTATCCGATAGCTACAAGGTAAGCGATAAACTTTTATTGGATATTGGTTTCCGTTACTCCTTTTTTGCAGCTTTGGGTCCTAGGGAAGAACGTTTCTACGAAGAAAATGAACCTAAAAACGACCAAACAAGGACAGAAACCGTGCCCTATGAAAGTGGTGAGTTCGCTACGACTTACGGGGGCCCGGAAATACGTTTGGCCGCCCGTTATTTATTGCAGGAAGATTTCTCCTTAAAGGCCAGTTATAACCGCACCTACCAATACATTCACCGATTGTCCAATAATACGACCATATCTCCCGTAGATACTTGGAAGCTATCGGACAATAATATTGCGCCACAACTTGGAAACCAATATAGTGTAGGCCTGTTTAAAAATCTAGACGGCAATACTTACGAGCTCAGCATTGAAGGTTATTATAAAACCGCCGAAAATATGCTCGACTTTAAAGTGGGATCGGAACTACTACTGAACCAGACCATAGAAACAGAAACATTACAAGGCAATGGCAAGTCTTATGGTGTAGAGGTCCTTGCCAGAAAGAACAATGGTATTTTGAACGGTTGGGTATCCTATACCTATTCAAGATCATTTTTACAATTGGATAGCGAATTTGCCGAGGAACGCGTTAACGGGGGCGAATATTTCCCTACGAACTATGACAAGCCCCATGATTTTAGTGCGGTACTCAATTATAAGTTTACCAAACGCTTTAGCCTGTCTGCCAATTTTGTATACCAAACCGGTAGGCCCGTAACCTTCCCTTTGGGAAGATATAATTTTAATAATGGCGAGTATGTGTATTATAGCAACAGAAACGAATTTCGGATACCCGATTATTACCGTTTGGACCTAGGGTTTAATATAGAGGGTAACCATAAAATCAAAAAATTCGCCCATAGTTTTTGGAACATATCCATCTACAATGTGCTGGGTAGGAACAACCCGTATTCCGTTTTTTTTGTGACCGAAAACGGGGAACTGAAGGCATTGCAAAGCTCTATTTTTACCATACCTGTCCCTACTATCACCTATAATTTTAAATTTTGATGCAGGATTTACATATAAAACTTAAGTATGTCATAGTTCTGTCTGTATTGACAGTAGTATGCTGTACCGAGCCGTTCGATATCCCGAAAACCAAAACAGAGGGCATCCTGGTAGTAGATGCTCGGATTACCAATGAGAACAAACAACAGGTTGTACGACTATCCAGAACAGTCCCTTTGGACTCAAACGCCATTAACGGTGAAGCGCAGGCCCAAGTGCTTGTAAGTGATGATTTGGGAAATGAATTCCGGTTCAACGAGAGTGAATCCGGAACCTACTTGTCCGACGCCAATTTCGCCGTCGTACCTGGTAGGGTATATGAACTAAAGGTAGAGACTAGTGATGGTTGGTCCTATAGCTCCCAAAGGACACAGGCGCCACCAGCAGCACGAATAGACCGCCTGTATGCCGAAAAGGGTATAAGGGACAGTCTGGAACAGGGGGTTTTTATATATGTGGATAATGACGAACCGGCCAATGGCCCGTTTTACTATAAGTACGAGTATGAAGAAACCTATAAGGTATTTGCTCCTTATTGGGTTCCTGAGGAGGCCTATCTTGTTAATTTTGACCCTACTATTTCGGGTGCAGTCCCCACTGATGTGCGCCCAAAAATGCAAGAAGAGCAGGTTTGTTATCCAAGTGTGAAGTCCAAACGTATTATTCAAGGGAACACGGCAGGGCTTACGGGTAATAGCTTGGAGAAATTCCCTGTGCGTTTCGTTGCGCAGAGCAATTATATCTTGGCCTACCACTACACTATTTTAGTGCGACAGTACGTGCAATCTCCGCAGGCCTATACCTACTACGAAACCCTAGCAAAATTGTCTAGTGTGGAAAACGTCTTTTCCCAAATCCAAACAGGTTTTTTTGAAGGCAACATAACTAGCGATGTAGATGTTTTGGAACCCGTTTTGGGTTATTTTGAAGTTGCCAGTGTGGACGAGCAGCGTATATTCTTTGACTATGGGGATATTTTCCCAGGAGAACGTAGACCTAATTTCCCGTTCCTTTGTGAATTTCAAGCACCGTTGAGGGGATTGAGATCAGCAATTGAATTTGAAATTTTAGAATTTTACGATTATAACGACCCACCGGATCCTCAATATTCGGAACCAGGACCTTATATTATGGTGCCAAGAGTATGCGGGGACTGTACGGTATTGGGAAGCAACGTAATACCGGATTTCTGGACAGAATAAAAATAAATTTGGAATAAGCGATTGAAGCTTCTAAAACTAACATATAAAACATTTGTACTGGTATTTTTATCAGTGTTATTTGGCTGTACAGAACCCTTTCAATTCGAAGATCCTGTCTTTGAGAGTGCTTTGGTTATAGAGGCGACTATTACGGATGAGGACAAAATTCAAAGTGTTCATATTTCCCGCTCCTTTCCCTTGGATACCGTTGCAGCTAAGGGTGAACGAGGGGCCTTAGTTGAAATCACAGACGAGACGGGAAGGGTTTTCGGCTTTGATGACAATGGAAATGGTACATACAGCTCAAGAATGGCCTTTGCAGCACAAAACGGAAGGTCATATCAACTTTCCGTAAGAACATCCTATGGTAAATCTTACCAATCGGAAACTGTTAGTATAAGGGCCAGCTCCACTATTGACGAAATCTACGCTGTGCGTGAGTTCAAGGACGATTTGGAAGAGGGTGTCTTTATTTATGTGGATAGTTATGATGCCAGTAATAATAGTCTTTATTATCGATATGAATATGAAGAAACTTACAAAATCATAGCTCCATTCTATTCTGGTTTTGAGGCCTTTGTATTTTCGCCATTACCAAGTACTTCAGTAGGGTTTAGGGCATCAGATAGTGTAGGCCAGGTTTGTTACGCTACCGATAATTCCAGAAGGATAATTCAGACCACAACGACCAATCTAGGAGAGGATAGAGTGAGCAGATTTGCCGTAAGGTTTATAAATAGGGAGAACTATATCATCTCCCATCGTTACAGCATATTAGTTAAACAATATGTACAGAGCAGAGAGGCCTTTTCCTACTATAAAACCTTGGCAACATTATCAGGTTCAGAAAGTCTATTTTCCCAAATACAGACGGGCTTTTTGGACGGGAACATAAGCTCACAACAAGACAGTTCTGAAAAAATCATAGGTTTCTTCGAGGTTGCCTCGGTAACCGAAAAACGTTTGTTTTTTGATTATGAGGACTTGTTCCCAGGGGAAGCTTTACCAGACTATATCATAAATTGTCAATTTTTATCACCTCCTTTGATTGGCTTAAGCGGCCAAACATTTCCCCTATATGACGCTGTATATTTCGGTTTTGTTGATTTTTATGATGAATATGACACAGAAAGAAACCCCTTAAATTTTGGTCAATACGGTCCGTACCTAATGACCCCCGCAGGATGTGGGGATTGCACCAAATTTGGCAGTAGAACAGTCCCAAGTTTTTGGACGGAATAAAAATTGAAATGAAAAAAGTAATAATCTATTTTGTAGTGTTATCCTGTTCGACGAACAGTCTTGTTTCCCAAGCAACAAAAGCAGTATTAGATAAAATTCCTCAAGAATCTGTGTATCTCCATACCAATACCAACCTCATATTTGCAGGGGAGTATCTTTACTATCAATTCTATTGTCTCTTACCGGAAACCAAAAAACTAAGTAACATAAGCACCATTGGATATGTGGATTTAATAGACCAAAATAAAACCACTGTTTTCCAACATAAACTTAGACTCACAGATGGAACCGCTTCCAGCGAGTTCTTTCTACCTGCCGATATTCCTTCAGGAAATTACAAGCTTATTGGCTACACGAACTGGATGCGTAGTTTTGGGCCTACTACCTTCTACAAGAAAGACCTTACCATTATAAATCCTTACATGGGAGACCAAAAAGTATTTTTGAAAGATAGTACCCAATCCAACCCTACTAATAAGAAAAGAGGATTGAGTCAAATTAGCACGGCCCCTTTTGACATCCGAATTGGAAAAAGTCTATTTGAAAATCGGGAAGAAGTAGAACTTAGTATAGTATCGAAGTCGGGCAGCAAGCTCAATGGTACCTATTCTCTTTCTGTTAGAAAAAAGGCGGAAATAAAAACTATTGATAATGAGGGCATGGAATATGCAATCACACCCGTCCAACAGCGTACAAATCCTGTTTCCTATGACCATTTGCCAGAGACTAAAGGGCCATTTATCTCGGGAATAGTTGAAATGGAACCCAATGCTTCCAAAAGCGGTCAAAAACTCATGATCTCATTACCCGGAGACAACAGTGTATTTAAAATTGCCACTACGGACACCACGGGAGCTTTTAAAACACAATTAGAGCATACCGCTACTAGAGAAACAATGCTGCTGAGAACTTTAGACGCCACAGAAGAAACTCAAAAAGTTCAATTGGACACTAATCGCATTGTGGATTACGGTGAAATTGACTTCTATAATTTTAGACTTAGTGAAGAGATGAAAGATTATATATTGGAACGGAGTATCCATAACCAGATAGAGAACGCCTATTTTGGCAACCGACCCGATTCGATCTTACAACCAGAGCCCATTAAACCCTTTTATGATGGTCAAGTTGCAACTTATGACTTGGACGACTACACGAGATTTTCCACTTTAAAGGAAACGATTATTGAAATATTGGACCACGTGTGGATTGATGAAAATAGTGAAGGAAAACTCGAATTTAAGGTAAGGTATTTTTATCCACTACAAGATTCAGGCGATAGGCCTTTGGTTTTTTTAGATGGGGCCTATATTCACGATCATGAAAAATTACTATCACTTCCATCAAAATCCATTAAGACAATTAAAGTTGGTCGGGATCAATATTTATATGGGTCACATGTTTTTCAGGGAATCATAGATATCTCCACCTTTGAAGGAAATTCATTCGAAGCCTATTTAGATACTAACACACAGGTCATTTCATTTGACCAGCCTAGGATAAAGAAGAATTATTATAAGGAAGATTATGCCGAAGCTATGAGAGATACTAAAAAAAGACTTCCGGATTTCAGAAGCCAATTATTGTGGCTCCCAGAAATACGGCCAAATGCAAGTAGTTTCAGTATTAACTTTTATACCTCGGATGTATCTGGAGAATTTGAGATTATTTTGGAAGGGGTTTCCAATTTAGGAGTTCCAATCTCAATAACAGAATCGTTTACAGTAAAATAAATAATGGCCGAACTACCCTATAAATCATTATACTTGAATTCATAGGATTCCCATTGGTATCCCATTTGCACACGTCTAAAAGAAAAGATTTTCTCGCCATCGGTTCTAACATTTATAATGCCTGGAAGTATTTTTTTAAAACGCTGCCTTGCCTCGGAATTGGCGTTGGAATTAGAGAAATCCAAGTCATCCAACGTAGTTACTTCCGTATTAGCATGGGCTACGGCATCCGTGTCTCCTGCATCTACGAACAGTGCAGAAAGTTCCGTAGAAAAAATGAGCGGCAAACGCCCCCTACCGGCTAGACCCAGTCCTCCCAAAAACACTGCACGTGGATGACCATGATCTGGGGTTTCGCCGGAGGATACTACCGTCACCATAGGATGAACGGCATGCAAGAATTCTTGTGAAAATTCATGACTCCCATGATGTGGCGCTTTAAAAATATGAGCATTTGCCCTAAGATTATTACCAGGAACCGATAGAAAATGCTCACTACCCTCAACGTTTAAATCTCCTGAGAAAAATGTTCGGACATGTTTATGATCCAATCTAAAAATTACGGAATGCCCGTTTATAGTGTGGGATTTTCCACCAAACCATTTAAGGGTATTGCCGGGCTCCAAAATAGGCCCCAATACCTCTAATTGAACACTGGCATCCCCAATAGGCAAGAAACCTGTAGAGGCGTCCAAACGTTTATAGGTAGCACCACTGGCAACTACCGCATCAATCCAATTTCTAAAATCACTTTTTAAGCTTTCACCCGCCAAATCTTGAACCGAGCTATGCAGCGTCAGTAATTTATCGCTTAGCATCGTTCCCAATTCCGTGTTATGGCCACTCTCGTATAGACCGATTCCGTTGTGGTAAATATGCCTTACCTCTATTTTAGGATGGTTAAGAAGTGGAATCAACCCCACCACGTGATCTTTATCGGCGTGACTTAAAAAAAGATGGTCGATGACGACACTGTTTTGGGCTTGGTCCAGTCGGTATTTCCATATTAGGAAACCAAGGGCCCTATCCTTTAGACCACCGTCAACCAAAATTTTGACGTTATCAGGTGTTACTATAAAAGAAGCATCTCCTTGACCAATATCCAGAAAATAAAGTTCAAGACTGCGTTTTGTCAATAATTTGGTATTGGACGCTATGGTGCCCTGCCTGCCTCTATAAGTGGCATCTCGTCTGGTATTTGTAGTATTGTCTTGTGCGGGGTCTACCAGCAGTTCGTCTCCGTGTATGGCCACATAACTCGTATCCTCAACGCCGTTATTAAAGTAGAACCGTTTTGTTTTATTGGCAAGAAATCTTTTTTCCATAACGATATAAATTAATATCGAATCACTAATTACTTCTTAAAGCTACTACTTAAAATTGCTTTTATACGGAATATACTTACAGGTGGATAAAAAAATTGTATGGCTAACGCTTTTACCGCTTTTGTATTACAAACTTCCAAGCAGTTGGGGGAATCGTCCGTTAGTATCGAATTAGCGAACACTTAACAGATTCTTTTCCTAGGCTTACGTAAATTTGATAAATTTCCTTTATGAGATTTTTTTATTGCATTGCATTCCTGCTTTTTTCTTTGACGCTTTGCGCCCAGGATGATTTTTTGGCCAAGCAATATTTTTCTGACGGTGATTTTGAGAAAGCGGTAGTTTTTTATGAAAAGCTGGTGGAGAAGAACCCGCGGAGAACGGATTACGTTCAGGGACTCATCGCCTGCTATCAACAATTGGAACGCTATACGGATGCGGAACAGTTCCTCTCCGAACAATTGAATATGCGTAGCCCACATCCAACACTTTTGATAGAGATGGGTTACAATTACAAGTTGCAGGAGCGAACGGAGAAAGCGGATAGTTACTTTGATCAAGCTATATCCGTTATTGAACAAAATCCCAATTTTGGGTACGCCCTGGGATATCAGTTTCAGAAATACAGCCTATTGGACCGGGCCATAATAGCCTATCAAAGGGCTATGGAAATGAATCCGGCTTTGGATTACAACTATCAATTGGCACGTATTTATGGGGAACAAGGAGATGTAGAGCGTATGTTCCGTTCTTATCTAAACCTTATCAGTACGGGAAAAACTTCCAAATCCAATATCTTAAGAAGTATAGACGATTTTGTAACTAGTGATGCAGAGCAAAAAGAACAACTTATTGTTGAAGCAAATACTCTTGGAAAAAGCACAAAAGAATCCCGAGCTTATATGGAACGAACTTTTAAGTTGGTTGTTTGTGCAGCAAAATCAATTCAGTAGCGCATTTCGGCAAGAAAAGGCCATTTTTAAAAGAGCGGAGGGGAACAATGTGCAACGCCTAGAAAATTTAGGCGACATGGCCTTGGAAGCTAATGAAGCAGGCGTCGCCAAGGATGTTTTTGAATACATTTCTGAAAATACGAATGATGAGATTACCCGACTTAACGCACAACTGAATCTAATAGATATTGATTTACTAGAGGCAAATGAAAAGGAACTGGACGCAATCCAGAAAAAATATGAAGAATTGGTTGCTATTCATGGATACAAAGGTCAAACCTTACAGCTACAGGTGGCTTATGCCAATTTCCTGACCTTTAAACGCAACAATCCGCAACCGGGGGAGAAGCTGCTAAAAAATAGTCTGGAACTTCCCCTTAATGAACGGGGCACCGCATATATTAAATTGGCACTCGGGGATATTTTGGTATACAATAGAAAGTTCAACGAAGCACTTATCTATTTTTCGCAAATTCAACAACAGCTTAAAAACGATGTTCTGGGACAGAACGCTCGCTTCAAGGTTGCCCAAACTAGTTTTTATAAAGGTGATTTTGATTGGGCATTGACACAACTAAAAGTGTTAAGAGGTTCCACTTCACAGCTCATTGCCAATGATGCCATGCAGTTGAGCTTATTGATTTCGGATAACTCTTTGGAAGATTCTACCCAAACGGCATTAAAGATATATGCCAGGGCCGATTTTTTAGCCTATCAGAATAACACAAACGAAGCGCTTTCCGTATTGGAGGATATCCTTCAAAACCATAAGGGAGAAAAAATCGAGGACGAAGCTCTGTTTAAGCAGGCCCAACTTTATGAGACCCTTAAAAAGCATGAGGAAGCCAGTCTCAATTACGAAAAAATTATAACGTTTTATGGCAATGGAATTTTAGCCGACGATGCCTATTTTGCCTTGGGCGAGCTCTACCGAAAAGTATTTAACGAACCGGAAAAAGCAAAAAATTATTACGAAAAAATCATTTATAACTATCAGGATAGCTACTATTTCCCCCAGGCCCGTAAGAATTTTAGAATGCTTAGAGGGGACGCCATAAATTGAAAATCCTGAATACTAACCATTGATTATTGACTACCGAAGAAAATGTACATCTATAACGTAACCACCAATGTTGATAGCTCCTCCCATAAAGATTGGGTGCATTGGATGCAATCCAAACATATTCCCGAGGTTTTGGCGACCGGTAAATTTCTAAGCGCAAAAATGACCAAGGTGCTTGTAGAGGAGGATATGGGCGGCGTCACCTATTCCGTACAGTTTACCGTTAAGGACAAAGCAGCGTTGGACCGTTATTACCAGGAAGATGCCCCAAGGCTAAGGGAGGATGCGCAAAAATTATTTGCTGGGAAGGCAATTTCTTTCCGGACCGAACTGGAAGTGCTGGACGAGTTCTTTGTGCGAAGACCAACCGCTACGCACCATCTTTTCGCTTATGGAACCCTGCTGGAGAAAGACGTGCAAGTCGGTGTTTTTTCAAGGCCGTTAGGTGGATTAAAAGACGTACTCTCCAAATACAAGGTTTCAGATTTTAAAGTTGCCGATAGGTATCCAACCTTGGACCACACCGGAGATGAGCAAGATGTAATCAAGGGGGAGGTTTATGCGCTAACCCCAGAAGAGCTTAAAATTGCTGATCAATATGAAGGTGATGCCTATGAGCGAATAGAAGTTGAATTGGGATCCAGCAAAAAAGCTTGGGTGTATATCGCCAAAAAATAAACAAATCAAATTAGGGGAGATGGGTAAGAAGTGGAAAAAGAGGAAAGATGATTATACCTATAAAAAATCAGCCGAAAAAGGGCCTGTAAAAGCCAAAAAATATTTAGGCCAGCACTTTTTAAAAGATGAGGATATAGCTCAAAAGATAGCTGATACACTATTGCTCAAAGACTATAAAAACGTCATAGAAATAGGGCCTGGAACCGGGGTACTCACCAAATATCTTTTACTTAAGGACCTCAATTTGGTGGCAATGGATTTGGATGCAGATTCCATTATCTACCTAAATCACAGTTTTCCGTTGGAGCACCCCAAAGTTTTACAAGGAAATATCTCCTTTCAGGTGATTGAAGCAGACTTCCTCAACTACGATATGCAAACCCTTTTCGGTAAAGAACAGTTTGGGATCACTGGTAATTTCCCCTATAACATCTCTACCCAAATCGTGTTCAAAATGCTGGAAATGCGGGAACAGGTCCCTGAATTTTCGGGCATGTTCCAAAAAGAAGTTGCCCAACGGATTTGTGCTACGGAAGGCAATAAAACCTATGGCATCCTTTCGGTACTGGTACAAGCGTTTTATACGACGGAATACCTCTTTACCGTGCATCCACAAGTTTTTGACCCCCCGCCTAAGGTACAATCCGGTGTCCTTAGATTGACCAGAAAATCCGATTTTGAGTTGGGTTGTGATGAAAAGCTTTTTTATCGCGTTGTAAAGACAGCTTTCAACCAAAGAAGAAAGACCATTCGTAACAGTTTAAAAACCTTTTCCCTCTCAGATAATCTAAAAGAAGATGTTATATTTGACCAGCGCCCGGAACAACTGTCCGTAGCCGATTTTATAGCATTGACCAAGAGGATAGCAAATGACACCGTTTAAACTTACTGAAGAATTTGTAGGGGAGATTGAAGTACTCATAGAGCAGAAAGAAGACGCAGGTTTACTAGCGCTTTTGGAGGATGTTCATTATGCGGATGTCGCCGAAATCATCAACGAGCTTAATGATCAGGAGGCCACCTATCTTATTAAATTACTGGATAGCGATAAAACCTCCGATGTACTTACCGAGCTGAACGAAGACGTTAGGGAAGCCATTCTGGGCAACCTTTCTTCCAAGGAAATAGCAGGAGAGTTAGAGGAATTGGATACCGATGATGCGGCAGATATCATTGCGGAACTTCCACAAGAAATAGTACAGGAGGTTATCTCCGAAATAGAGGACCGTGAGCATGCCAAGGACATCGTAGACCTGCTCCGTTATGATGAAAACTCGGCTGGTGGTCTTATGGCGAAAGAGTTGGTGAAAGTCAACGAAAATTGGACCGTACTTAACTGTGTAAAGGAGATGAGGGCACAGGCGGAAAATGTTACCCGTGTGCATTCCATTTATGTAGTGGACGATGAGGAAAAGCTTAAGGGACGTCTTTCCCTAAAAGACTTGTTAACGGCTCCTACCAAAGCTTATATCAAGGATGTATTTATCGCCAACGTGGATTCGGTTAACGTCAATGAAAAACCCGAGGAAGTAGCCAAGATTATGAGCAAATATGACTTGGAAGCTATCCCCGTAGTAGATGAAATTGGAAGATTAGTGGGTCGTATTACCATTGATGATATTGTGGACGTTATCAGGGAGGAAGCTGAAAAAGATTACCAAATGGCTGCCGGTATCTCTCAGGACGTTGAGGCAGACGATAGTATATGGGAGCTTACACGTGCACGTTTACCATGGCTCATTTTAGGCCTTTTTGGCGGGGCCGCAGCTGCTGTGATTATGGGAGGTTTTGAGGAGATGTTCCGAAAATACACCATATTATTTTTGTTCACGCCTTTGATAGCGGCCATGGCGGGCAATGTGGGTGTGCAATCCAGCGCCATTATTGTTCAAGGGCTTGCCAATGATGATATCAAGGGAAGCATTGGCAACCGTTTGATTAAAGAAATGCTCTTGGCCCTTTTGAACGGCACCATTTTAGCGGTGCTCTTGTTGTTCTTCACTTGGATTTGGAAAGGGGATTTCATGACCGCCTTGGCCATATCAGTTTCGTTGATTGCCGTAATTGTAGTTGCCGGTTTTATAGGAACCTTTACACCTTTGTTTTTACATAAAAGAGGTGTTGATCCGGCCATTGCTACCGGACCTTTTATCACAACCAGCAACGATATCTTTGGTATACTCATTTACTTTATGATCGCAAAAGTGATACTTGGTATTTAGGGCACTCCCCTGAAATCAGGGTCGGGCTTTCCGCGCTATACGATAGCTAGCTCCAATCCCTAGTGCAAAAATTGATATCTTTAGATTAAATAATCCTCCCTATGAAACCCATCAACCTTAAAGAAAAACATGCCCTTTTTACCAAACAATGGCATCCTCATCAAATTGCCACAGTTGACGATATGCAGGTGATATTGGCAAAAATTCAGGGCGAATTTGTATGGCACGCCCATGAGCATGAAGACGAGCTTTTTCAAGTTTTAAAAGGTACGATGTACATGAAATTTCGGGACCGTACCGAGGTGGTAAAAGAAGGGGAGATTATTGTGGTTCCCAAAGGTGTGGAACACTGCCCATCTACCAAAAATGGTGAAGAAGTACAGCTCTTACTTTTTGAAAAACAGAATACTGCACATACTGGTGGGGTAAAGCATGAACTTACGCAAACGGAATATCCAAGGATATGAGCCGATTAAAAGGTGTTTGTATTTTTTTTAGCTGCCTGCTGTTTTATTGCGGGACTACTCAAGAATTGAGTAAGTCCGAAAAGTCCTTTACAAAAATTAAGGTAAGCCAGGGCATACAGAATAAAACGCTCAGTAACCATTATGGGAATAAGTATCAGGTAATACTAGACTTTCCAGATACGAACCTTGATAAATATCAGCTGATCATAGCGCTCCATTGGGCAGGTGGTGGAGATACATACAAGACATTTTTTGAATGTTTGGCGTTGCCTGGTCTGGAAGATGATAAAACCGTAATCATTGCCCCAGAAGGAGAAAATCAGCTATGGAGCACAGAAAATAACGTGACAAAAGTAATCAACTTGGTTACATATGCCATCAAATACTGGAACGTAGACCCGGAAAAAATTGCGGTCATGGGTTATAGCAATGGTGGTAATGGGAGTTGGTACTTTGCCGAACACCATCCAGAAACTTTCTCTGCGGCAATTCCCATGGCAAGCTCCTACGCCATCACCGAAAAAATTGGTATTCCGCTCTATGTCATACACGGTGAGCGCGATGAGCTATTTAGCGTGACAAAAACCTCTGAATGGGTCAGAAAATCAAAAGAGGCCGGCAGCGACATTACCTTTGTTAAAAATGAATCGCTCTCCCATTTTCAGGGGTGTTCCTATGTTGGGGAACTTAAAAGAGCACACGAATGGTTACAAAACTTATGGAAGGACAAATGAAAGTATTACATGTAGACATCAACCACCCGCTTATTATAGAGCAATTCAATGAACTTGGTTTTGAGAATGATGAAGATTATACAGGCACAAAAGCCGAAATCGAGACAAAAATTCCTGAATACGACGGACTCATTATCCGTAGTCGGTTCTCCATAGATGCCGAATTCTTGGATAAGGCAACCAATTTAAAATTTATTGGGAGACTGGGCGCAGGGTTGGAAAATATAGACGTCCGGTATGCGAAGGCCAAGGATATATTTTTGGCCGCCGCTCCGGAAGGAAACCGCAATGCCGTTGGCGAACATACCTTAGGTATGCTTCTATCTTTATTCAACAAGCTGAACAGTGCCGATGAAGAAGTGCGGAATGGTAAATGGGACCGAGAGGGAAATCGCGGAGTGGAACTGGAAGGAAAAGTGGTAGGTATCGTCGGCTATGGAAATATGGGAAAGGCCTTTGCCAAAAAACTTAAAGGCTTCGATGTGGACGAAGTGATCTGCTACGATATCGAAGGTGGCGTTGAGGATGAAAACGCACGTCAAGTGGGTATTATGGAGCTTCACCAACGAACCGATGTTTTAAGCCTGCACGTACCGCAAACAGAACGGACAATAGGTATGGTAAATACCGAATTCATAAACAAATTCCACAACCCCTTTTGGATTTTGAACACCGCCCGGGGAAAATGTATCAAGACAACGGATTTGGTCGCTGCATTAAAAGATGAGAAGGTTTTAGGTGCTGGATTAGATGTGCTGGAATATGAAAAAAGCTCCTTTGAGGATATGTTCACCGATAAAAAACTTCCTGAAGCTTTCCAATATCTTATTGATGCAAAAAATGTTCTGCTAACTCCCCATGTGGCCGGCTGGACGGTTGAAAGCAAAATAAAACTGGCGCAAACCGTGGTAGATAAAATAAAAGCTAAGTTTTGCTAAATTTATGTAGTGAAAAGAACGGTCTACATATTCAGTGCGCTTATTATAGTGCTGCTATTACTTTTTCAAATTAGCAAATATGCCATTTACACCAATGACCTAACCCTAGAGTTTACCATCGCTTTCGTTGCTATCGTTTTTTTCTTCATTGGCGTTTTACTCAACAAAAAAAGTTCCACTAAAACACAGATATCCCAAGAGGACGTCGATTTGAAAAAATTAAAGACGCTCTCCCTAAGTGATAGGGAGTATGAGGTCTTAAAAGAAATTGCTTCCGGTTTATCCAATAAGGAAATTGCCGAAAAACTATTTCTTACGGAGAGTACCATCAAGACCCATGTATCTAATTTATTCGTAAAGCTAAATGCCAAAAGAAGGACGCAAGCCATACGAATGGCGAAAGAGATGAGAATAATTTAAAACTTTTCGACACCATTAAACTCATTTTGGAACTTTAGTATGAGTCTGTCTTTTAGCAAAATGCATACTTTGGAGAAACTTAAAATACTTTTCCATGAAAAAAATAATCATACGAAATGGCACATACGCTTTTTTATGCGCCTTCCTATTATTCATAGTTGTTCTTTATGCAGGACTAGGTTTAGATTTTGGGCTACAAGAGGTATTGGGCTACCTTACCATAATAACATCACTGGCCTTCATATTTCCTGCCATAGAAAGCTATAGGGAAAATGTAAACAACGGGGTAGTCTCCTTTAAAAATGCCTTACTTATAGGACTTGCCATTTCGGCGTTAGCCGGAATCGGGTTTGCAATTGCGGATACCTTATATGTTGTGTTCATAAATCCAGATTTCGCACAGCAATATTTTGAATATTCCCTGGAAAAAATGGAAAACGAACTTCCATTGGAAGAATTTGAAATTAAAAAAGCCGAGCTGGAGGGTCAGATAGCACAATACAATAATCCTGCTTTTAACGCCATAGTTATGTTCCTGACCGTTTTTTTAATGGGGACCTTAATTTCCATAATATCAGCATTCATTTTACAACGAAAGAAATTAATCCATCGCCAATAGGTATTCCATTTTTAGAGCAACAAAAAAAATCGAGTTTATTCATTAAAAATTATCAAATATGCAATTAGGAACATTTTCAGTAAGTTTAAGCGTCAAGGATATCAAAGTATCCAAAGCATTTTATGAAAAGTTGGGCTATGTCGTCTTTCATGGGGATATAGATCAAAATTGGCTTATAATGAAGAATGAAACATCTACCATTGGATTGTTTCAGGGTATGTTCGAAAAGAACATACTCACCTTTAACCCAGGTTGGGATGAAAATGCCCACCCCTTAAAATCCTTTACCGATGTCAAGGAACTACAAAAGCAGCTCAAAAGTAAGGGGATAGAAATAGTGACGGAAGCAGATGAAAGCACAATGGGACCTGCAAATTTTGTGATTACGGATCCAGACGGAAATCCTATTTTAATAGACCAACACGTATAAGATGAACTATAAAGCGGATTCACCCGAAGACTATTTGAAACAATTACCAGAGGAGCGACAAAAAGTGGTCTCCAAATTAAGGGAAACCATTCTCCGCAACCTACCCAAAAGTTTTGAAGAACAGATGAGCTACGGTATGTTAGGCTACGTTGTACCGCATAGTATTTATCCAGATGGGTACCACTGCGACCCTAAATTGCCCCTGCCTTTTATTAATCTTGCGTCACAAAAGAATTTTGTGGCCTTGTACCACTCAGGAATATATGCAGATAAAAAGTTGCAAGATTGGTTCGTCAACGAGTATCCAAAACATTGCGAACGAAAATTGGATATGGGAAAAAGTTGCGTTCGTTTTAAATACATGGATGATATTCCGTATGATATGATTGCAACACTTTGCACTAAAATGACCGTTGAAGAATGGGTAACACTTTATGAGAAGACTGTAAAGCGATAGCACCTGGTTAATTATTACACTATAATAATTTAAAACTCATTGAACATGAAAAACAGAGTAACCGGATTGGGTGGATTCTTTTTTAAGACCAAAGAACCCGACAAAATAAAAGATTGGTACAAAAACCATTTAGGGCTTAATACCGACGAATACGGTTGTACTTTTTGGTGGAAAGATAAGGAAGGGAACGATTGTTCCACACAATGGAGTCCTATGAAAAATGACACTTCATACTTTGAACCTAGCAAATCGTCATTTATGATGAACTTTAGAGTAGAGAACTTGGTAGAACTCCTAGAAGTTTTAAAGGATGAAGGAGTGACCATCGTCGGTGAAATTGAAGAATACGACTACGGCAAGTTTGGGTGGATATTGGATCCGGACGGGAACAAATTAGAACTCTGGGAACCTGTTGATAAAGCATTTTTATAGCTAACGAATTATTTGTTACATTTAGTAATGATTTAACCACCAAAAACAAAGAACATGTCAGAAGAAAATAAAGATTTAGGAGATGAGGCCAACGAGGCTATGAAAAATGCGAAAAAGAAAGCGGAGAACTTAGGCGACAAGGCCAAAGACTCCTTTGATAAAGGAAAAGAAGAAACTAAGGACCTTGGGGATAAGGCAGAAGAGGCCTTTGACGACGCTAAGGAAAAGACCAAAGAATTTACGGAGGATACGAAGAAAAAAGCAAAGGAGTTTACGGAAGACACCAAGAAAAAAGCTAATGAATTTGGAGATAAAGCCGAGGAAGCTGCCAAAGACTTTAAGGAAGATGTCAAACAAACTTTCGATCCTAAAAGCCCGGATAGCGGAAAAACTGTCGCTATATTGGCACATATTACAATTATCGGCTGGATTGTAGCCATAATTATGAACAGTCAAAACAAGACGGAATTCGGGAGCTATTATATACGTCAGACCCTCGGTATATGGATAATCGCAATTATTCTCAACTTTATTCCGGTAGTGGGTTGTTTCGCTTCACTAATTTGTTTGGTGTTGATAATTATTAGCTTGGTAAATGCAGCTAATGATAAGATGGTACCTACAGTAGGAGTAGGCCACCTGTTCCAGGACTGGTTTAAAAGCTTATAGAACATCAAAAAGTCAGATTTTATTGGTCTGACTTTTTTTATTTCATTTATTATCGTAATATTGCAATATATAAATATGAAATGGGGATTACTAAAACACAAATATTTAACGCAAAGCAGAACGAACTGGCCACGATTTTCAAGGTACTTTCCAACCCGGCCCGTATTGCGATCTTACAATACATTAGCAAGCAGGATGCCTGCATCTGTAATGACATTGTGGACGAAATAGGTTTGGCGCAACCTACGATTTCACAACACTTAAAGGAGCTTAAAAGCATTGATTTGATAAATGGAGAGATAGAAGGCAAAAAAGTATGCTATTGCATCAACCTAAAAAAATGGTCCGCCATTCAGGACCTGTTTAATTCTTTTTTCAATACTACAAAAACCAATTGTTGTTAATTTAAAACGATACCGATGAAAACACACGAATTTCTATCCTTACTAAAGGAAAATCCCAATAAGAATCTACTCTTTGAATATAAGCCAGGAGCTTTGGTAGGAGCTAATTATCACATTACAGAGGTAAAAAATATTACCATTGACGCGGTGGATTGTGGTGCCAGTACAGATTTCTGGAAAGAGACCATCATACAACTTTGGGAAAGTCCAGAAGAAATTGGCAAACGAGATTATATGTCGGCGGACAAAGCACTAGCTATTTTAAACAGGGTAGATAAAATAAAGCCTATGGAAAAGGACGTAGAAGTGAAATTTGAATACTCCAACACCAGTTTCCATACCGCACAGTTATTTGTAAATGCCCATCAAGTAGCGGGAGAAAATTTAGTCTTTCATCTAGGTGTAGAACAGACCGACTGTAAAGCAAAGGAAACTTGTGGCGAACCTGTAGCGGCCTCAGCTCAAGAAACTTCCAATTGTGCGCCTGGAAGTGGTTGCTGTTAATTAATAGTTCTGTTTTCTATGGCCTCTATCCAAATAAGACCTATGAAACCTGAAGACTGGGATTCCGTTTCAAAAATATATGAAGAAGGAATTGCCACCGGGTTCGCAACTTTTGAAACCAGTATCCCTACGTACGAATCTTGGGACAACGCCCATCTAAAAACGTGTAGGTTAGTTGCTGAAAGAAATGGAGAAGTACTGGGTTGGGCCGCACTTTCACCGGTTTCAAGTAGATGCGTTTATGGTGGTGTGGCAGAGGTAAGTGTGTATGTTGGACAAAATAATCGAGGTTTAGGCTTGGGAGAATTATTGATGAACAGATTGATTTCTAAAAGCGAGGCGGACGGCCTATGGACTTTACAATCTGGTATATTTCCAGAAAATGAGGGAAGTATCAAACTTCATAAGAAAGTTGGTTTTCGTTGTATAGGAAAACGCGAACGGGTGGGTAAACTGGCGGGAGAATGGAAAGATAATGTCCTTTTTGAACGTAGGAGCACCACTGTTGGTATTGATTAGGATTCCTCTTCTTTTAACTGCATCTGCGACTCCGCTAATTTTCTTTCCAGTTCGGCCTGAAACTCTTCCATTACTGGTTTTACGGTGCTTTCCGGTAAATCCGCAATCTTAATATACATCAATCCATCCACGGAATTGTTAAATAGGGGGTCCACATTAAAGGCTACGACTTTTGCATTTTGCTTAATATACTTTTTAATCAAAACTGGGAGGCGCAGGTTTCCAGGCTCTACCTCATCGATCAAACGGTCAAATTTGTTCAAATCGGCTTGGGTCTCATCAAAGACGAATTCTTTATCGGCATCCTTTAATTTTACCTTAAATTCCTTTTTGGGCCTTATATATTGTGCCACGTATGGATCCCAATAATTAGACTTCATAAATTCAATCATCAAGGACTTGGAAAAATTGGAAAACTGGTTACTTATACTAACCCCACCGATTAAGTATTTATGTTCCGGGTGTCTAAGGGTGGTATGCACGATTCCTTTCCAGAGCAGGAAAAGCGGCATCGGTTTTTGTTGATATTCTTTGACAATATATGCGCGTCCCATTTCAATCGAATTACGCATCATTCCATAAAGCTCCGGCTCAACACGAAACAAATCCTGAAGGTAGAAACCATCTATTCCGTACTTTGGGAATATTTCAGACCCCATACCCATTCTATAGGCGCCCACAATGCACTTATCGTCATCGTCCCAAAGAAAAAGATGATGGTAGTAGGAATCAAAAACATCCAGGTCGATAGCCTTGTTCGTGCCCTCCCCTATGGCCCTAAACGTCACCTCTCTTTGCCTTCCAATTTCTTTAAGGATAAAAGGCATGTCCTTTTCCTTGGCCAGGAAAACCTCATAATTTTTACTTTGTAAAAGCCGGCAATCTTTTTCGCGAAGCTTATCTATTTCTCCCTGCATTACCTCCTTTCGCATTGCTGAAGCAATTTTTTTAGGCGGCTTCGGAATTTTTAAGGAAGTGGGGATTTGATCAATCAACCGTTCCTTCTCATAAGCATTGGCCAGGATGTATGTTTTTCTGCGCAGCAAATCCGTGAACTCCTCTAAATTTTCCTGTTCCTTCTGTAATTGAACAGAAATAGGCTGCCCTATCCTGACTTTAATGGGCCTATTTCTCTGAGAATAAACCTGAGAAGGAATCAGTGCGGTCCTAAATACATCCGCCCATCGAGAAAGACGGTAGAATAGTTTACTGTTTTTAGCATGAAAATAAATAGGAACCACTGGCACCTCGGCTTTTCGTATCAACTTTAAAGCGGCCTCTTCCCAAGGTTTGTCCACAATTAGTTTTTCTTCCCTGTGGGTAGACACTTCCCCAGCAGGGAAAATTCCTAGAGGGTGACCGTCCCTAACATGTTGCAGGGCATTTTTGAAACCAGCAATACTACTTTTAGCACCTTTGTGCTCTTCGAACGGGTTAACCGGTAATATATAGGGCTCTAGCGGCACCATCCGCTGAAGTAAAAAATTGGCCATTATTTTAAAATCCTGCCTTTGGGGCAACATCAGTTTCATTAATAAAATACCATCTATAGCTCCTAGCGGATGATTACTTATAGTGATAAATGAACCGTCCTTGGGCAATCTTTTAAAGTCGTCTTCGGGAATTTCATAATCTATCTCAAAATGCTCCAAGATGGCGTCCGCATATTCCTTACAATCCAGATGCGCAACTTTATCATAAAATTTATTGATGCTGGATAACCGAGTGACCTTCATCAATAGCCAAGCTGTTAAAGTACCTAAATAACCATATTTGGATAAATTAATGGCTTTTGCCACTTCTTTTGCGGTCACTAAACCCATAAATCGAAAAGATTAAAGTGCCGTAAATATAGGAAAAAGCCTAGTGGAGCAGGCTATTTTAACATTAGAAAAAAGATTGTACGCAACTACTTGACCACCAATTGAACCGTCTCTTTTCCACGTTGTTCCAACAAGATTTCATGACCGTTTTGTAAAGATTCCAAAGCTTTTGAATTAAAATGTCTGATGGTATACAGGGAAACTCCTTCTTGGTGCACCACTTTGAACTTACTTTTCAATTGATCTAGTAAGGCTTGTAAACCTCCGAACTTGTTGTCTACGCAAACCGAAAAACTAATGGCCGAATTCTGAATCAAATCCACCTTCATTTTATGCTCATGAAAAAGTTTAAAAAGTTCGCTTATGCTGTCTTCAACGATAAAAGAGAAATCCAAAGAAGACAATTTCATCAACACTTGATTTTTTTTGACGATAAAACAAGGTACTTCGGGCTCAATCCCTACCCCTTTTCCTACCGTGGTTCCGGATTCCATAGGGTTTAAAAAAGATTTAACGTGTAAGGCTATTTCCTTTCTTTGAAGCGGTTGTAATGTCTTAGGGTGAATAACCGATGCACCGTAAAAAGCAAGTTCTATAGCTTCCCTATAGGAGATATTATTCAATAATTGTGTCTCTTTGAAATACCGTGGATCGGCATTCAGAACACCCGGAACATCCTTCCAAATGGTTACGGAATCTGCATTTAGACAGTAGGCCAGGATGGCTGCGGAGTAATCGGACCCTTCCCTGCCTAGCGTAGTGGTAAAATTATTTTCATCACTGCCTAAAAAACCTTGGGTTATATTAAGAATACTCCGATCAATTTTGGAAATGTGCTCTTGGGTCTTTTCCCAAATAACCGTGGTATCCCTATAACTGCTATCGGTTTTTATAAAACTTCTTACATCCAGCAATTGGTTTCTAATCCCAATTTCTTCAAAATAGGCACTTACAATGGCTGTAGATAAAAGTTCTCCATATCCTACTACCTGATCATACACAAAATTGTATTTGGGCGATTTGTTCCATGCCAAAAAACCTTTTACTTCTTCTATTAGCGTTTTTACGTCTTTGTAGACTTGATGTTGATGATTGGGAAACAACTCTTTTAAAATTCCGTTGTGATACTCCACAACTGCATCGATTTTGTGCACGATTTCCGTTTTGTCATCAAAATATGCATCCACGATTTCTTCCATGGCATTAGTGGTTTTACCCATAGCCGAAATCACTAACAATGTATTTTCGTGACCAACCTCTTTAAGGACCTTAACCACATTCTTTACGCCGTCCGCATCTTTTACGGATGCACCTCCAAATTTGAATACCCTCATAAAATTCGTATCAATTCAATTTGAAATATTTCCTATTGTTCCATGTTTTTCAAAAAATCCGCAATGCCCTGTTCGTTCAACTGAACCACATCCCAATCACGCATTACCCTAGCGCCTTTACTTTCATAAAAGTTGATGGCGGGTTCGTTCCAGTCCAATACTTCCCAGCTGATACGTTTTACACCTAAACCATGACCGTATTGCACCACTTTATTTAAAAGTGCTGTTCCAAGACCTGATCCCCGCATATTTTCCGTAATGATCAAATCCTCTAAATGAATGACGGGTCCTTTCCAAGTGGAATACCGAGGATAAACCAACGCCATGCCCACTATATCAGTTTCAGATTCAGCCACAAAGCATTGGAATTTTTTAGGATCGGAAAATCCATCCTTTACCAAATCCTGCTCTGTTACCTCTACTTCATCTGGTTCTTTTTCAAACACCGCAAGTTCCTTTACCAATTTTAGAACTTGGGACATGTCTTCTGGCAATGCTTCTCTTATTAAATATTCCATAATTGTTACAATTATAACACAAAGTTATATATTTTAAAAACGAAAGTAGGACGAAATCGATATAGTTTCACAAAATACCCGATATTTGTGGTCAAATTAACCACCCTTCATGATTAGAAAAAGAAATCAGACCCTTGGGGAGTTCATTATTGAAAACCAGGATTCTTTCAAATACTCATCCGGAGAACTTTCCAAGCTGATAAACGCCATACGCTTAGCGGCAAAAGTAGTTAACCACGAAGTAAACAAAGCAGGTCTTGTCGATGTTATTGGGGCTGCCGGAGACACCAACATTCAAGGAGAAGATCAACAGAAATTGGATGTTTTCGCCAATGAAAAGTTTATCCAGACCCTTAAGAATAGGGAAATAGTCTGTGGAATAGCCTCGGAAGAAGAGGACGATTTTATCAGTATCAATAGCAATGATGAACAGCATCAGAACAAATATGTCGTTCTAATTGATCCCCTGGACGGTTCTTCTAATATAGATGTCAATGTTTCCGTTGGGACAATTTTTTCCATTTACCGAAGGATCACCCCTGTTGGAACACCTGTCACACTGGAGGACTTTTTACAGCCTGGTAGCAAACAGGTTGCCGCTGGCTATGTGGTATACGGCACGTCCACCATGCTGGTATACACCACTGGGGATGGTGTTAATGGCTTTACCCTAAACCCGGCATTGGGTACCTTTTACTTGTCCCACCCCGATATGAAGTTTCCGGAAACCGGTAAGATATATTCGGTCAACGAGGGCAACTACATACATTTCTTACAGGGTGTTAAAGACTATATCAAATACTGCCAAGAGGAAGAAGACGACAGACCTTATACTTCCAGGTATATTGGTTCCCTAGTATCGGATTTTCATAGAAATATGATCAAGGGAGGTATTTATATGTATCCCAAAAGCAGTATTACGGAAAGTGGAAAGCTTAGACTGCTATATGAGTGTAATCCAATGGCGTTTATAGCGGAACAAGCGAACGGATTGGCAGTAGGCGGTAAAACCCGTATTCTGGACATTGTTCCCACGGAACTACACCAACGTGTACCTTTCTTTTGCGGAAGTCGAAAAATGGTAGAAAAACTACAACAATTTTTGGATAAGTATCATTAAAAAGAGAGACTAAAAGTCTCCCTTTTTTTAATGCAATTCAATTTAACGTTTCAATAAGTAGCTGTAATCTTCAAAATCAATTTTCCCACTAAATATTTTGACGGAACGTTTTATAATTTTGTCCGCAGTTTCAGTAGAATACCCAAGACCGATGGCATATTTTCTCAACAGCACCATTTCTTCGTCATCTATAACACTATCCGCAAAAATAATCGTAAAAAGGTCATATAGTCGCTCCAATCTCTTTTCTGAATCGATGGGTGGTTCAATAGGATATTTATTGGTGGGTTTCATTACCTCCTTATATTCTTCAACAGAGATATTCAACTTAAGTGCAAACCTGTCCAATAACTCTTTTTCTTGCTCGTCTATTACCCCATCAGAAGCCGCCAAAGTAGCCATGGCTGCAAAATGCGCTAAATTTCTTCTGTGTTCACTATTACCGTATAAATCTGTAAATGACATATAATATTAATTATTAGGACACAAATATAAATTTTTTAGAGGTCATAGTTTATATACTTACGAACTTTGTTTTGGGTTCAAATTCGTATTTTCACAGGGCTATGAAAGACCCACTTTTAGAATTTACAGATAAAGGAATTTACTGCAGTGCCGCCAAGGTATATTTAGACCCATGGAAACCTGTGGACAAGGCCATAATTTCGCATGGCCATGCGGATCACAGTCGCTGGGGGCATAAACATTATATTACCCATCACAGAAATGTACCCATAATATCTCACAGACTGGGAGAGATAAACGTCGTTGGAAAAGAATGGGGCGAGACCTTTATTATAAACAATGTGAAATTCAGCCTGCATCCTGCTGGGCATATCATTGGATCGTCCCAGATTCGTGTGGAGCACAAAGGTGAAGTATGGGTATTTACGGGCGATTACAAAACGGAAGATGATGGTATCTCAACACCTTATGAGCCCATAAAATGCCATACCTTCATTACTGAATGTACTTTTGGGCTACCGGCCTTTAAATGGACTGCCCAAGCGTCCGTTTTGGATGATATAAATCAATGGTGGAGTGAGAATAGAGCAGAAGGAAAAACATCCGTATTATTCGGGTATAGTCTAGGTAAGGCACAGCGCTTGTTAAAATATCTGGACACTGATATTGGAAAAATATATACGCATGGTGCCATTGAAAATATGACTCAGGTCTTGCGCCCTTTGGTCGATTTTCCTGAAACTACTTTAATCACAAGGGAAACCAAAAAAGACGAACTTTTGGGAAATATAGTGCTTGCCCCTCCCAGTGCCCATGGCTCCACATGGATCAGGAAGATGGTGCCTTTTGTAACGGCTTCCGCCAGTGGATGGATGACCTTTCGCGGTGCCAGAAGACGTAGGGCAATTGACAAGGGCTTTGTGCTTAGTGACCATTGTGATTGGCAAGGACTTTTGGACAGTATTGAAGCAACAGGTGCTGAAAAAATTATTAGTACCCATGGCTATACAGAAATATTTTCTCGCTATTTAAGGGAGCAAGGTTATGATGCCCGTACCGAGGAAACACAGTACGGGGAAGAAGAAATTGAAGCGAATGTCGCTAAGGAAGAAGTTGAAGCATGAAGAAATTTGCAGCACTTATCAAAGCCTTGGACAGTACGAACAAGACGAACCTTAAAGTTAGTGCGTTATCAGCGTATTTTAAGAATGTGGATGATAAGGACAAAGTATGGACTATTGCCATCCTTTCCCACCGCCGTCCACCCAGACCCGTGAATACGACACTTCTACGAGAATGGGCTTCTGAGTTGGCCGACATCCCTTTATGGCTTTTTGAAGAAAGTTATCATATCGTGGGTGATTTGGCAGAGACCATCGCACTGATAATTCCATCCTCTAAAACATCCACGGAAAAAAGTTTGACCCAGTTCCTTGAGGAAATGATTTCATTAAAGAAGAAATCCGATGAGAAGAAAAAGGCCTACCTCTATGATAATTGGAAAGTACTGGATTACTATGAGCGATTCGTTTTCACCAAATTGATTACTGGTGGATTCCGTATTGGTGTGAGTCAAAAATTAATGACGAGGGCCCTCTCCAGCGCAACGGAGATTGACGAGGATATTTTAGCTTATAAACTAATGGGTAATTGGGATCCCAATATCATCAGCTTTCAAGAACTAATACTTGAGGAGAACGAAAGTGATTATCTATCCAAACCTTACCCATTTTATCTAGCCTATGCCATTGAAGATGAAGTGGAAGATCTGGGACCGGTAGCCGACTGGTCCTTAGAACATAAATGGGACGGTATTCGTTCGCAGGTTATCCTAAGAAACGACGAAATATTCGTTTGGAGTCGTGGCGAGGAATTGGTCACCGATAAGTATCCTGAATTCAATTCCTTCATAGGCAGCATTCCCAACGGTACGGTAATCGACGGAGAGATACTACCTTTTCCTAACCAAGCAATTGGCACTTTTAACGAGTTACAAACAAGAATCGGCAGAAAAACGGTTTCAAAATCACTCTTGGAAAAGGTTCCCGTAATCCTAAAAGCTTACGACCTTTTGGAATGGGAGGGCCAGGATATACGGAACAAACCTTTTTTAGAAAGAAGGCGTTTACTGGAAACTTTATTTAAATCGATAGGTCGTACTGAGGAAATTCAAGGTACAGACTCTCAGCACAGTCGAAGTGTGGTCCCTGAGAGGAATCAAATTGTGGTCCCTGAGCGGAGTCGAAGGGACATTCCCTTTCACCTCTCTGAAACCATGTCCTTTAATTCATGGGAAGAAGTGGCCAAAGAGCGGGGACGGTCCAGGGAAATGCGGAGCGAGGGATTGATGTTGAAGCGTAAGGATTCGCCCTACTTGGTCGGCAGGAAAAAAGGGGATTGGTGGAAATGGAAGGTAGACCCCTTAACTATTGATGCCGTACTTACCTACGCCATGAGAGGTCACGGTCGAAGAAGTAATTTGTTTACCGATTATACTTTTGCGCTTTGGGACGAGAACGAAGATGGAGAAAAAGAACTGGTCACTTTTGCTAAGGCCTACTCCGGATTGACCGATGCGGAATTCAGAAAAGTGGATGCGTGGATAAAGAAAAATACACTTGAACGTTTTGGACCGGTCCGCAGCGTGACGCCGCATCATGTTTTCGAAATCGCTTTTGAAGGCATAGCGTTATCCAAACGCCATAAAAGTGGTGTGGCTACCAGGTTTCCTAGAATTTTACGGTGGAGAAAAAGACAAGACCATCCACGAGGCGGATACTTTGGTCACCCTAAAACAAATGATTGAATAGGGTTGGTTATGACCAGAGACGAACTTTACCAAATTGCTAAAGACTGGTTCAATGAACAGGGATGGAAACCTTTTCCGTTCCAAAAACAAACCTGGAAGGCTTTTTTGCAGGGTAAACACGGACTTCTAAACGCACCCACGGGCAGTGGTAAGACCTATGCGTTATGGTTTCCCATTGTACTGAATTACATTAAACAAAACCCTGACTATAAAAACAATCACAAAAAGGGTTTAAAAGCGGTGTGGATTACTCCTTTACGTGCACTATCCCAAGAAATAAGGCAATCGGCACAGCGTGTAACTGCGGATTTGGGCACCCAAATGACCGTTGGCATAAGAACAGGCGACACCACTACAAAACAAAGGGCCCAGCAAAAAAAACAGATGCCGGATTTATTGATTACCACTCCGGAAAGCCTACAACTTTTGCTTGCAACTAAAGGGTACGATAAAATTTTTAAGGATTGTAATGCAATCGTCGTAGATGAATGGCACGAGCTTTTGGGTACTAAAAGGGGTGTGCAGATGGAGCTTGCCTTATCTCGATTAACAAACGTCTCCAAAGACCTTCGTATTTGGGGAATATCCGCCACCATCGGCAACTTGGAACAAGCACGAGAAGTTTTACTGGGCCCTGATACTAAGGCTTTGGAGAACTCGGTTATGATCAAAGCCAACATCAATAAGAAAATTACGGTACGGAGTATCATTCCTGATAAAATGGAAACTTTTCCGTGGCGCGGGCACTTAGGCCTTCATTTACTGGAATATGTAATACCCATCATCAATAAAAGTAAAACCACACTGCTTTTCACCAATACCCGGAGCCAATGTGAGATATGGTTCCAAAAGATATTAGAAAAACATCCGGAATTTGCCGGAGAAATAGCCATGCATCATGGCAGCATTAATAAAGATACGCGTGTTTGGGTAGAAAATGCTATTCGTAATGAAGAGCTAAAGGCCGTGGTTTGCACATCCAGTCTAGATCTTGGTGTCGATTTCGCTCCTGTGGAAACTGTGGTCCAAATTGGTGGTCCAAAAGGGGTTGCCCGTTTTTTACAACGTGCCGGAAGAAGCGGACACAGACCGGGAAAAGAAAGTGTAATTTATTTTCTTCCCACCCACGCCATAGAGTTAATAGAGGCATCGGCGTTGCAAGAAGCCGTAAGGCAAAATGCGGTGGAGGACCGCATGCCCTATCTCAATAGTTTTGACGTTTTATTACAATATCTGACCACCTTGGCTATATCTGACGGATTTTATCCCGATGAAATATACAATGAGGTCCGTAACACATTTTGCTATCAAGCGCTGTCCAAAGAACAATGGCAATGGTTGTTGAATTTTATAGTCATGGGTAGTCAGAGCTTACAGACTTATGATGAATACAAAAAAGTGGAGATTGAAGCTGATGGCAAATTCAAAGTAAATAACAAAGGGGTAGCAATGCGGCATCGGTTTCAAATTGGTACCATAGTCGGTGATGTTAACCTTACGGTACGTTATCAAAAAGGTGGCTACATTGGCTCCATAGAGGAATATTTTATTTCCAAGCTCAACCGTGGCGACGTTTTTACGTTTGCGGGAAGAAACTTGGAATTTATCCGAATAAAGGACATGCAGGTTCATGTAAAGAATTCCACTAAAAAAACGAATAAAATATCTAGTTGGATGGGCAGTCGTTTAACGCTTTCCGCCCAAATGTCGAAGTTACTCCGTGAGGAAATGTACACTGCAAATGACGACCCAAAGAACCAATCGGTTGAAATAAGATCATTGTCCCATTTATTCGAGCGACAACGAAGGGAAAGTATCGTACCTGGACCCGATGAATTTCTGATAGAATCCTTTAAAACAAGGGACGGGTACCACCATTTGTTCTATCCTTTTGAAGGAAGATTTGTACATGAGGCCATGGGCAGTCTTTTAGGCTACCGTATAAGCCTTTTATCACCCATAACATTTTCGCTCGCGTTCAACGATTACGGTTTTGAGTTGTTGTCGGATAAGGAAATAGATATTCAACAAGTATTGGACAACAATCTCTTTACTTCTGATTATCTTTTGGACGACCTTCAAAAAAGTCTGAACGCTACAGAGATGGCTCGACGTAAATTCAGGGACGTCGCGATTATCAGCGGAATGGTCTTTACGGGGTATCCAAACAAGGGTATAAAAATGAAGCACTTGCAAAGCAACTCGCAATTATTGTTTGAAGTTTTCCGAGATTATGAGCCGGAAAACCTTCTGTTTCAACAGGCTTTCACCGAGACTTTTCAACATCAACTAGAGGAGGGGCGTTTGCGACTTTCCATGGAGCGTATTGCCACACAGAAAATCATCTGGAAACAATGTGAAAAAGCAACACCGTTCTCTTTTCCACTTATAACAGATAGGCTGAGTAGGGAAAAATTATCCAGTGAAAAACTGGAGGACCGCATTAAACGTATGGCCGCATTGTTGATGAAGAAATAATCACCGGGCTGCGATGATCAGCATAAGGCCTGCTATGTAAATTAATAACATCGCATTTAACATCCCTCCTACCCCTTTAGGAGCTCCTTTGAATTCTTTCCATACAAAAATCCCCCAGAGGGCTGCGACCACGGTTGCTCCTTGTCCAAGACCATAAGAAATCGCCGGGCCGGCCTTATCAGATGCCAAAATGCTAAAAGACATTCCAATACACCAGATGACTCCTCCCAAAATACCCATCACATGAATTTTCCTGCTGCCTTGAAAATAATTTCGATAGGAAACAGGCGCGCCCTCAAAAGGTTTTCGCATGAGAATTGTATTGAAAACGAGGTTACTTCCAAGAATTCCCAAGGCAAAAATGAACACTGCTGTGTACGGACTAAGCTTTCCGTCCACGGGAACGGTAAAATCTGAAAACATAGAATTGGCTACGTACTTATAAAACAATCCCATGAGAAGTCCCGCTACTACGGCCAATATTAATCCCTTCGTAGGCACCTTCTGCTGTACTTTGGTCAGCTTCCGGTATGCATTTGCATTTAACAATATAGCCAAAACAACCATGCCAACCCCGGCGAACAAAAGCTTAGAATCCCCCACAGGAGCATCCAAATAATTCACGATAACCCCAACTACTAGAGCAAGACCGATACCTACCGGAAATGCCACGGACATACCGGCCAGGGTAATCGCAGCTACCAAGAGAATGTTCGCTAAATTAAAGAGAATACCACCTAGAAAGGCCGACCACAAGTTACTGGAGTCCGCCTGCATTAAATCTGTCCAAAACGGTCGCCCCTCTGAACCGATGCTTCCAGCTGATAGCGCAAATAATAGTGCAAACAGGACGATACCGAATACGTAGTCCCAATAGAATAGTTCAAAACGCCAGTCTTTGGCCGCTAGTTTTTGAGTATTTGCCCAAGATCCCCAGGCCATCATCGTTATAAAACAGAAGGCAACTGCCAGTCCGTACGTTTCAATAATGAACATAGTATTTAGTGTTGGTTGATTTCTTCTTTGTAAGGCGCAGAACCTTGTGCGCCCATCTTGGTCACGGAAAGTGCCGCCGCCTTATTGGCATAAGAGATACTTTCCTTCCAAGACAAACCTTCGGACAAACAGACTGCCAATACCCCATTGAATACATCGCCTGCCGCGGTCGTATCCATGGCGGTCACTTTTTCCGTTGGTACTACCAGCTGCATATCTTCGTTCATAAAAAAAGCACCCCGCTTTCCTAAAGTAATAATAACGTTCCTTACTCCTTTGGACAATAAGGCCTTACCAGCAGCTTCCATGGATGCGTCATCATCAATGGTTATTCCCGTCAAAATTTTTGCTTCCGTCTCATTGGGCGTAATCAAATAAAGACCATCTAAAACTTCATCTTCCAAAACCTGGGCAGGAGCGGGGTTGATGATAAGCGGCTGATCGGTCAGTTTACTATAGCGGGCTAAAAAGGAAATGGTTTCCAAAGGTATTTCCAACTGGGTCAATATTAAGGCATCATTATCCATTTCCTCCATAACCTCAGATACATATATTGGAGAAAGCAAAGCATTGGTTCCTGAGGCTACCACAATTTCATTTTCACCCAGCTCATTCACTGTTATTAAAGCTACACCGGAGGCTGCACCCTTCACTATTTTGGCCTTGGAAATATCAATCCCTTCTTCTTCGTATCCTGAAAGCGCATTTTTACCAAACACATCATCTCCTACTGAACAGATAAAAAAAACTTCTCCGCCAGCCCTAGTGGCCGCAACGGCTTGGTTTGCACCCTTTCCACCAGGGAACATAAAGAAATCCCCGCCAATAATAGTTTCTCCCGGTTCCGGGAAACGTGGGGTTTTAACTACCATATCCGTATTGGAACTTCCAATAACGATTATTTGGGCCATTTTTTATGAGTTGTATTCCTGTTACAAAGTAGGCATTACCGGAAAATAAAACAAGCCTCAATTCTTACCTTTGTCATTGTGAACACAGCTTCTATTCTTCTCCAAAATCAAAATTTCGTCATGCACCCCTCGGGTGTACTCTTTTGGCAAGAAAGGTCCACCCTCATCATAAGTGATGTGCATCTAGGAAAAATATCCCATTTCCGGAAATTTGGAGCGGCCGTTCCTCAAAAAGCGGTTGGTCAGAATTTTATGGTCATGACGGGGGTTATCCAACATTTCAAGCCGACGGTCATCATTTTTTTGGGTGATTTATTCCACTCTTCCGTTAACAAGGAGTGGCAATTCTTTGAGAAATGGATTGCAACACTTACTGCAAAAATTATTTTAGTAAGTGGAAATCATGATATTATTTCTCCTCTACGCTATGAAGATATAGGGGTTCAGGTGTCCAAGGAGATTATATGGGAAGATTTTCTGCTTACACACCACCCGGAAGAAAGGGAAGGTCTCTTTAATTTTTCAGGTCATGTGCATCCCGCCATACGGTTGCATGGGATTGGGAGGCAGTCGGTTCGTTTACGGTGTTTTTTTAGAACTAAAAATCAAATGATTTTGCCGGCTTTTGGGGAATTTACAGGTAATTACACTATGAAACCTACACCTGGATGCGAGGCCTATGCGCTACTTGGAGATACGGTGCTTCAAGTACCATTAAAGGAGACAAAGCGACGCAGAAGATTTTAGAAAAGTCCGTATTGTGCTGGTTTGAGACAAATCAATACACTTAAAGGCTATATTTTAGCGAAAATAATGTCCTATGAAAAAGCTTGCGGTTCTCAACTTATTTTCAGTGGTTTTAGTAATTGCCGTTAATTATATTTCACAGGCACTTAGGCTGAATAATACTACTATTGGGGAAATTAGTGCCAAATACGATAATCTATTTACTCCTGCCTCATACGCTTTTGCCATTTGGGGAATAATATTCATTAGCTTATTGGCGTACGGAATATTTCAAGTGCGTCGGGCTTTTTTTAGCGACAAACAAAGTGAATTTATTCAAGAAACCGGTTATTGGTTCCTAGCGTCCAACCTTTTGAATGCAGCCTGGGTGTTTGCTTTTGTATACGACTTTACGGGACTATCGGTAATAATCATGCTTGGAATCTTGTTCTCCTTGATAAAAATAATTTTGAACATGAACATGGAACGATGGGATGCCCCAATAACTACAATCGCTTTTGTTTGGTGGCCCATCTGCATTTATAGCGGTTGGATTGCGGTAGCGACCATTGCCAATATTGCTGCTTATTTAAGCAAACTCGGGTGGAGCGGAAACCCGTTATCCGAGATTAGTTGGACCATAATAATGATTGGAATAGCAACCCTACTAAACCTCTTAATGGTTTGGATGCGTAATATGCGGGAGTTTGCATTCGTAGGAGTTTGGGCCCTATTTGCTATCTATATACGCCACAAAGAAACTTTGGAAAACATTGCCTACAGCGCTTTAATCGGCAGTATTTTGCTCTTGGGCGCTATCCTAGTACATGGCTATAAGAATAGGCATACCAACCCTTTCGAAAAATTAAAAGAAAGATTGGCGAGCGACTAGACCATACTTTTAATGTCATTGACCCATGATGGATACGTGAAAATCGTACTCTGCAAATCATCGGCGGTCATTTTGGCATTGATGGCCATGGTCAGAATATTGATAGTCTCCCCAGCATCAGGGCCTAAGATATGAGCTCCAACAATTTCTTGAGTCCGTTCGTTCAAAATAATTTTATAGCTGTATACTGGTGCGTTGATTCTTTTGGCGTTAAACCAATTGGGAACCGAAGCTTGTTTGACCAGAATACTTTTATACCTGCTTCTCGCTTCCTCCTCGGAATATCCAACAGAAGCCAAATTGGGCAATGTAAATATCACCGACGGGATAACCGGGACGTTTATTTTTTTAGAATTTCCGTTCAAAATGTTAGTAGCTACTACATAACCCTCACGTCCGGAAAGTGGGGTAAGTGGTAATCCATTGGCAGAGACGTCGCCACATGTATATACCTTAGGATTACTTTTACTCTGCAAGAAAGCATTGGTCTCTATGCCACTCTCGCTAAAAGTGACGTTTCCTTTTTCCAACACAAGTTCGGATAGTGCTGGAACCCGACCGGCCGTATTAAATACAGCTCTGGACTTCAAAGATTTGGTAGTCCCGTTTATATCGTATTTCAGTTTAAAATTCTTCCGTAATTTTTTGACCGCTGCGGTCTTGGCGCCAAAAATGAATTCTATACCCAGTTTTTTTGAGTATTTGGTGAGCTCCTTTACCAACTCGGCATCAAAAGCGCTCAAGGGACGTTCGCCTGTTTCCAAGACCGTAACCTTGGCTCCTGCCCTGACCGCCATATGAGCAAATTCCAAACCCACATAACCGGCGCCAATAAACGTAATATGTTTGGGCATTTTTTTTAACCTTAAAAAATCGTCACTGGTTAATAAATGCTCATGCCCCTTAAAGGACAATTTGCGTGGTTCATAACCCGTGGCAATAACAATTGTTTTTGCGGTCACTTTTTTCCCTTCTACCTTTAAGGTATCCTCGTTCAGGAATTTTGGGGATTGATGGTACAGTTGAATGCCCAGACCCTTTAAATCCTTTTCTGTGCTTTTTGGAACGGCAGCGGTAAATTCTTTTTTAAACTTCTGAAGTTTTTTCCAGTTTATTTTGGGGAGTTTTGTAATACCCTTCCCTTGTAATTGACGAGCAGCTTCAAGAACTTCCGTAGTCCCTAAGAGTACTTTTTTAGGGTCGCAGCCTCTATTGGCACAGGTACCCCCGTATTCACGTTTGTCGGCAATGGCCACTTTTTTACCTGCTTCGGCACATGCCTTGGCCACCGTCTGACCTGCGATACCGCTGCCAATCACGAAAACATCAAATTGATTTTCTTTCATCACTTTAAGATATAAAAATTAAAGATGGGGCGTTAATGGGGTTATCATTGATGCAAATTAGACAACTTTGAACGCAATACGTTTCGCATGGTTATGTATCTTTGCATTTCAAATTTTTAGCGGTTGACGCATTCCTCCATTCAACAACTATTCGCACAGTCTTCCAACACCGGAAAACTAGTAAATGCTATTGCCCAATCCGAAGGTTCGGATGATTCCAAAGTTTATATAAAGGGTCTTACAGGTTCGTCTCTTTCCTTTGTGCTTTCACATGTCTTCAAGGAAGCAGACGCTCCATTTTTATTGATTTTTAACGATAAGGAAGAGGCCGCCTATTATCTGAATGATATAGAAAGACTTGTAGGTGAAAAAGACGTGCTTTTCTATCCGGGCAGTTACCGCAGGCCCTATCAGATAGAGGAGACGGACAATGCGAATGTCTTGCTCCGTGCCGAAGTACTGAACAGAATCAATTCCCGAAAGAAACCCGCCGTTATTGTCACCTATCCGGATGCGCTTTTTGAGAAGGTGGTTACCCGTAAGGAACTGGATAAAAACACCCTTAAGATAAAGCTCAACGATACACTTTCTCTGGACTTTCTAAACGAGGTGCTTTTTGAATACAAGTTCAAACGCGTGGATTTTGTAACGGAACCAGGTGAGTTTTCGGTACGCGGCGGAATTGTAGATGTATTTTCTTTTTCACACGATGAACCTTATCGGATTGAATTTTTTGGGGACGAAGTAGATAGTATGCGAACCTTTGATGTAGAGACGCAGCTTTCTACGGAAAAGGTGAAAAAAATCAGTATTATTCCTAACGTAGCCAATAAAATGCTACGGGAAAAACGGGAGGGTTTCCTCAAATATATAGCATCTGAAACGGTAATTTTTTCCAAAAACACCGATTTTCTTTTTGACCGTTTGGACGACTTTTTTGTAAAGGCCAAAGAAGCTTTTCAAAAATTATCCAAAGAAATAAAGCATGCCGAACCAGAGGAATTATTCTTAAATTCAGACCAGTTCAAAGAACAAGTAGAACATTTTAGATTGATTTCTCTCAACGCTACCCAAAATGGAGGTACCGTAATTAAATTCAATACAAAACCGCAACCTTCTTTCAATAAGAA